>JAIQFV010000003.1 GCA_020073085.1 Terriglobia bacterium
CGATGACGACCTTCTGGTGGAACACCAGCCTGGGGAGTGAGTGTTATCTGCAGGTGGGAACCACGCTGGGGGGACAAGAGATTTACAGTGCGGGACAGGGGACGGGACTGTCGGCGGTGGTCTGGGGATTGCCGACCGACGGGAGCCCGGTCTATGCGCGGTTGTGGTCGAACATCGGGGGGGCATGGCTGTACAACGATTACACCTATGCCGCCTGCACCGGGTGCATGGCCACGAAGGCCGTGCTGACGACGCCGGCGCCGGGGGCGACGTTGAGCTCTTCGATGGCAACATTGTGGTGGAGCGCGAGTGTGGGGAGTGAGTGTTATCTGCAAGTGGGGACCACCGTGGGCGGCCAGCAGCTCTACAGTGCAGGGCAAGGGACGGGGCTGTCAGCGGTGGTGTGGGGACTGCCGACGGATGGAAGTACGGTGTATGTGCGGTTGTGGTCGAATGTCAGTGGGGCGTGGTTGTACAACGACTATACCTACGCAACGTGCAGTGGGTGTATGGGGACGGAGGCGCTGATGACGGGGCCGGCGCCGGGGGCGACGCTGGGCTCGACGGTGGTGACCTTCACGTGGAGTGCGAGTCTGGCGTCGGAGTGCTACCTGCAGGTGGGGACGACGCTGGGAGGGCAAGAACTGTACAGTGCGGGGGAGGGAACGAGCCTGTCGTCGCAGGTGGTGGACCTGCCCAACAACGGAAATGCGGTGTATGTACGGCTGTGGTCGAACGTGGACGGGGCCTGGTCGTACAAGGACTACACCTACACGGCGTGCACGGGGTGTGTGGCCACGAAGGCGGCGATGGTGACGCCGGCTCCGGGATCGACCCTGAGTTCCACGGCGGTGACCTTCACCTGGAGTGCAGGCCTGGCTTCGGAGTACTACTTGTTCGTGGGCCATACGGCAGGAGGACAGGAAATCTACAGCGCGGCGCAAGGGACGAACTTGACAACCGGAGTGAGCGGCTTACCTGAAGATGGGAGCACGGTGCACGTGCGGCTGTGGTCGAAGATTGGAGGTGCTTGGTTGTTCTATGACTACATCTACACAGCCTTGAATGCCGGAGGATTCTCCCTGGATGGGAACTGGTCGGGGCTGACGGCCCAGGGGAAGCCGATCACCTTCACGGTTTCGGGGGGCTCAGTCACAGCAATCTCTTTTGGAGTCCACATTGCGGGACCTGGATGCACAACGGATTCTACCAGCACCACCCCATCGATGAACCACCTGATCACGAGTAATGCGTTTTCCTGGACCTACACGGCTGGGCCGGGCGGCATCACTTACACCATCGGCGGGAGCTTTAGCTCCAGCTCTGCCTCGAGTGGAACCTTGGACTTCACGCTTGTGGAAATCCCGGGCGTGCCCGGTTGTTATGGCTCGGGCAGCACGACCTGGAGTGCCAGCAAGATTTAGTTCAGTCTGTTTGGTCTATGCTGCTGTTCGGTCTATGCGGTCTTTTCAACCGCAGGTTCGCCGGCTTTGTGGCGGATTCGGCCGCAGCTCCGCCAATCTTTTCTGGCGGAGCTATACAGTCTGTTCGGTCGAAGATCCAATGCTTTCATGGCGGATCTGTTCTCAGGGCGACCAGTCGCGAGCTTTCGGCATGGACTTCGGGGAGCAAAGGAGTTGATTTCTGGATTGTGAAGTGATTCTCTTTTCTTGACCTTAGGAGAGGATTGTGATTAGTATCACATGATCTTAGACAGCCATTTGGGGGTATGACGCGAAGGGTAGCAATGGCGTCTTGTATTTATCGAGTTGGATTGCCTTTTATCACTCCAAATTTTCCCCTCCTAAAGATCATCAAGTTCTCATAAAACAAAAAGGCCCAGGCCCCCTCGTCAAAGTCCCTCACAAGTCGATGATTCCAGAAAGCTCATCGACTCCGTTCCTGCGGTGGGACTCTGATTTGTTTGTTGTGTGGATGCAAACAGGGGAACAGCTATGGGAACCCCCAACCACTTGAGCCGGATTTCACACACTCATGCGTGTTCTGTTGCTTGTCGACTCATCGCACAGTCTTGGAATCCATCGGGTGAGGTAATTTCTGGTTTCAGGGCGTGAGGTCGTCTGATGGAGTCCAGAATTGTCTTGAGTCCGAACCCAAGTTTTCAATTGTTCCACAAACAGGGATGTTTGCAGCAGGCCCGAGAATTGAAGTCTGACCTCAGTTGTTATGCGAGTGTGGCGGATGAAACGCCGCGATTCATAATGGAATGATTCGGTTCCAGGGAGGAGACCGATGAAAACCAACAACCGTGAATTGAACCTCGAACGCTCTCTTCGGAGCGGGTACCTCAATGAAAAGTCTCAAGAGTCCAATCTGTGGACTCCCTTCCCCTCTTCGGGGGAAGTCGCACGACGAATTTCGCGTTGGGATGTACTGAGGCTCGTATGCGTCTTGTTTGTGGCGTTGCTGGGATGGAGTTCTGCCGCACGGGCGCAATCGGCACTCGATGGCTTCGATCCAGGGGCGAACGGCACAGTCTACGCTCTGGCGGTGCAGCCGGACGGAAAGATCCTGGTGGGGGGTGGATTCACGACGCTGGGAGGAGGCGCTGTTGGGACGCCGACGCGCAACAGGATTGGTCGGCTGAACCCGGACGGGAGTCTCGACACCAGCTTCGATCCGGGAGCGAACGCCGTAGTCTACGCACTGGCCGTGCAGCGGGACGGGAAGATCCTGGTGGGAGGTAACTTTACGACGCTGGGAGAAGGCGGGACTGGGACGACGACGCGCAATAGAATTGGTCGGTTGAACCCTGATGGAAGTCTCGACACCAGCTTCGATCCGGGAGCGAGTGGCCCTGTCCGCACTCTGGTCATCCAGCCGGATGGGATGATCCTGGTGGGAGGTAGCTTCACGATGCTAGGAGGAGGCGGGACGGGGACGACATCGCGCAACCGGATTGGTCGGCTGAACCCTGATGGAAGTCTCGACGCGAGCTTCGATCCGGGAGTGAACGGCTGGGTAGCCGCTCTAGCCCTGCAGTCGGACGGGAAGATTCTGGTGGGAGGTCAATACAACAGGTTGGGAGGAGGCGGGACAGGGTCGACAACGCGGAACAAGATCGGTAGGTTGAACTCGGATGGAAGTCTCGACACGGGCTTCGATCCGGGAGCGAACAACACAGTCCACGCCCTAGCGATTGAGCCGGATGGGAAGATCCTAATAGGAGGTATCTTCACGACGCTGGGAGGAGGAGGGACGGGGACGACGCCGCGCAGCTATATTGGTCGACTGAACCCGGATGGAAATCTCGACACAAGCTTCGATCCGGGAACCAACAACGAGGTCGATGCTTTGGCGGTGCAGCCGGACGGAAAGATCCTGGTGGGAGGGGGATTCACGACGCTGGGAGGAGGCGGGTCGGGGACGACAACGCGCAACAGAATTGGTCGGTTGAACCCGGACGGAAGTCTCGATAACAGCTTCGATCCTGGAGCGGACGACTTGGTTCTGGCTCTTGCGGTGCAGCCCGATGGGAAGATCCTCGTGGGAGGTCTTTTCACGACGCTGGGAGGAGGTGGGACGGGATGGCGCAACAAAATTGGTCGGCTGAACCCGGATGGAAGCCTCGACACCAACTTCGATCCGGGAGCAGACAACTCTGTCACCGCTCTGGCGGTGCAGCCGGACGGGAAGATCCTGGTGGGAGGTATTTTCACCAGGCTGGGAGGGGGCGTGTGGGGGACGACGCCGCGGAACAGTATTGGTCGGCTGAGCCAGGACGGAATTCTCGACGGCAGCTTCGATCCGGGAGCGAACAGTTGGGTCTACGTTCTGGCAGTGCAGCCGGATGAGAAGATCCTGGTGGGAGGTTGGTTCACGACGTTGGGAGGAGGCGGGACAGGGACGACGGCGCGCAATTATGTTGGTCGGCTCAACGCGGATGGAAGTCTTGATACCAGCTTCAATCCGGGAGCGAACAGCTATATTTACGCTCTGGTGGTGCAGCCGGATGGGAAGATCCTGGTGGGCGGTAGCTTCACGATGCTGGGAGGAGGCGGGACCGGGACGATAATGCGGAACTACATTGGCCGGCTGAACGCGGACGGAAGTCTCGACACCAGCTTCGATCCGGGAGCAAACGGCGCGGTCGTGGCTCTGGCGGTGCAGGCGGATGGGAAGATTCTGGTGGGAGGCGTCTTCACGACGCTGGGAGGAGGTGGGACGGGAACTGCGACGGTCAATCGTATTGGTCGGCTGAACCCGGACGGAAGTCTTGACACGAGCTTCAATCCGGGAGCCAACGGCAGTGTCTACACTCTGGGGGTGCAGCCGGACGGGAAGATCCTGGTGGGAGGTAACTTCACGACGCTGGGGGGAGGTGGGACGGGGACCACGACGCGCAACAGGGTTGGTCGGCTGTACGCAGATGGAAGTCTCGACGTCAGCTTTGATCCAGGTGCGAACGACAAGGTCGACGCTCTGGCGGTGCAGTCGGGTGGAAAGATCCTTGTGGGAGGTCTTTTCACGACGCTGGGAGGAGGCGGGACGGGGACCACGATTCGCAACAGGATTGGTCGGTTGAACCCGGATGGAGGTCTCGACACGAGTTTCGACGCGGGAGCGAATTGGGAGGTCTATGCTCTAGTAGCCCAGCGGGACGGGAAGATCCTCGTGGGAGGTGCTTTCGATACGCTGGGAGGAGGCGGGACAGGGACAGCGACGCGCTTCTGTTTTGGTCGGTTGACGAATAACGAAGCCGCCCTCGAGAATCTCGGGGTTGACAGCACGGGATCTGTGATTACCTGGTTGCGCAGTGGCGCCGGACCGGAAGTGGATGAGGTGACGTTCGAATTGGCTGACGACGCAATCAACTATAGCCCTCTAGGCGGGGGCACGCGAGTCGCGGGCGGCTGGCAATTGAGCGGGCTGACTTTACCGAGCAATCAGAATGTCTTCTTGCGGGCTCGTGGCTATTTCCGGACGGGATGCTACAGCGGCTCCGGGTCGATAGTGGAATCCGTGCGGGAGGTTTTTCTGCCGCCTTCGGGCAAGGCCGTGATGGTGGATCCCCCCCGGGGATCGATTTTCACTTCTTCAGCCGTGACCTTCACGTGGAGCGTGGGCCCCGAGGCGACCGAGTACTATCTTCAGGTAGGAACTACGCCAGGAGGCCAGGAGCTGTACAGCGCGAGCGAAAGCCTGAATCTGTCGGCGACGGTGTTGGCCCTGCCGACCAATGGCAGTACGGTGCACGCGCGGCTGTGGTCGAACGTCGGAGGAGCGTGGCAATACAACGATTACACGTATACGGCATGCACCGGGTGCATGGCGACCAAGGCAGCGATGACCACGCCTGCGCCGGGGTCCGCTCTGAGTTCCTCCATGGAGGTCTTCTGGTGGAGCACGAGCTTGGGGAGTGAATGTTATCTCCAGGTGGGGACCACCCTGGGCGGGCAGCAGATTTACAGTGCAGGGCAGGGGGCGAGCCTGTCGGTGGCGGTATGGGGACTGCCGACCGACGGGAGTCCGGTGTATGCGCGGTTGTGGACCAATGTCGGAGGGGCGTGGTTTTACAACGATTATGCCTACACCGCGTGCAGCGGATGCACGGCGACCAAGGCGGTGATGACCAGTCCGGCGACAGGGTCGACGCTGACCTCCTCGTCGGTGACCTTTACGTGGAGCGGCAGTTTGGCTTCGCAGTACTACTTGCAGGTAGGGACGGCCCCGGGCGGGCAGCAGATCTACAGTGCCGGGCAGGGGACGGGCCTGTCGGCAGGAGTGAGTGGACTACCCATCGGGGGGGGGAACGTGTATGTGCGGCTGTTTTCGAACGTCGGCGGGGCGTGGTTGTACAACGACTACAGCTACGTGGCCTGCACTGGGTGCACCCCGACGATAGCGGCGATGACAAGTCCCGCCCCGGGATCCAACTTAACGTCCTCCATAGTGACCTTCACGTGGGGCACAAGCCTAGCCTCCGAGTGTTACCTGCAGGTGGGGACAACGCCGGGCGGGCAGGAGATTTACAGTGCAGGTGAAGGGACGAACCTGTCGAGCGAGGTGTTGGATCTGCCCAACAACGGGGGTGCGGTCTATGTGCGCCTGTGGTCGAACGTGGGTGGGGCATGGTCGTTTATGGATTACACCTACACGGCATGCACGGGCTGCATGGCAACAAAGGCGGCGATGACGAGTCCCGCTCCGGGATCGACCCTAACTTCCACGGGGGTGACATTCACGTGGAGTGCAAGCCTGGCGGCGGAGTACTACTTGTTTGTTGGGGGGACGCCGGGTGGGCAGGAACTCTACAGCGCGGGGCAGGGCACGAACCTCACGACAGGAGTGACCGGCTTGCCCAACGACGGCAGCACCGCGCATGTGCGATTGTGGTCAAGGATTGGGGGAGCGTGGCTCTTTAGTGACTATACATATACGTCGTGTACCGGATGTCAATGAGGGAAGGTCTGTTCAGTCTGTTCGGTCTATTCAGTCTGTTCGGTCTGTTCGGCCGAAGGTCCGCCGAGTTTTTGGCGGATTCGGTCTATATCAAGGTAATCGGTTATAGATACAGTTCTTCGAAATGAAAACATTATTCTCCGAGCTCGTGAGCAAGGAAGGCGGTAGGTTCTCAAGGAACAGCAACTTCCTTCATCCATTGGGAGGGAACCCTGGGTTCGGTGATGCGCGAGTGTGGCGGATAAAACGTCTCGAATGAAAATGGAAAGATTCGGTTCCAGGGAGGAGACCGATGAAAACCAACAACCGTGACTTGAACCTCGAACGCTCTCTTCGGAGCGCCAGCCTCAACGAAAAGCCTCAAGAGTCCAACCCGCACCCTGCTTCCCACCTTGCGGGACAGGTGGGACGACAAGTTTCCCGTTGGGATGTGGTGAACCTCGTGTGCGCCCTGTTTGTGGCGATGCTGGCATTGAGTTCTGCCGCGTGGGCGCAATCGGCACTCGATGGCTTCGATCCGGGAGCGAACGCCCTCGTCCTCGCTCTGGCGGTGCAGCCGGACGGGAAGATCCTGGTGGGAGGTCAATTCACGGCGCTGGGAGGAGGTGGGACGGCGCCGCGCAACTATATTGGTCGGCTGAATCCGGATGGGAGCCTCGACACCAGCTTCGATCCAGGAGCGAGCAACGCGGTGTGGGCCTTGGCGGTACAGCCGGACGGGAAAATCCTGGTGGGAGGCTATTTCAGTACGCTGGGAGGAGGTGGGACGGGGACGACCCCGCGGAACTGTATTGGTCGATTGAACCCGGACGGAAGCCTCGACACCAGCTTTGATCCGGGAGCGAGCGGCGGAGTCTTCGCTCTTGTGGTGCAGCCGGACGGGAAGATCCTGGTGGGAGGTGACTTCACGACGCTGGGAGGAGGTGGGACGGGGACGACGGCGGTCCATCGTATTGGTCGGCTTAACCCGGACGGAAGTCTCGACACCAGCTTCAATCCGGGCGCGAACTACGAGGTCTTCGCTCTAGCGGTGCAGCCGGACGGCAAGATTGTGGCGGTAGGTGGATTCACGACGCTGGCAGGAGGGGGGACGGGGACGACGACGCGGAACCATATCGGTCGGTTGAACCCGGATGGAAGTCTCGACACCAACTTCAACCCGGGAACGAACAACGCGGTCTTCGCTATGGCAGTGCAGCCGGATGGGAAGATCCTGGTGGCAGGTGACTTCTCAACGCTGGGAGGCGGCGGGACGGGGACGACGACGGTCTATCGTATTGGTCGGCTGAACCCAGACGGAAGTCTCGACACCGACTTCAATCCGGGAACGGACGGCACTGTCCTCGAACTTGCGGTGCAGCCAGACGGGAAGATCCTGGTGGGAGGTGGATTCACGACGCTGGGAGGAGGGGGAACGGGAACGACGGCGCGCTGGTGTATTGGTCGTTTGAACCCGGACGGAAGTCTCGACACCAACTTCGATCCGGGAGCGAGCAGCAATATCCTAGCCGTGTCGGTACAGCCGGACGGAAAGATCCTGGTGGGTGGTAACTTCACGACGCTGGGAGGAGGTGGAACAGGGACAACCACGCGCGACTATATTGGCCGGGTATACGCAGATGGAAGTCTCGACACCAGCTTTGATCCGGGAGCAAACACCTCAGTATGGCCTGTGGCGTTGCAGCCGGACGGGAAGATCCTGGTGGGAGGTGCGTTCACATCCCTGGGAGGAGGGGGGAAGGGGACGACGACGCGCAACCATATCGGTCGGCTGAACCCGGATGGAAGCCTCGACACCAACTTTGATCCGGGAGCGGACAACTGGGTCGCCGCTCTGGCGGTACAGCCCGATGGAAAGATCCTGGTGGGAGGTTTTTTCACCATGCTGGGTGGCGGGGGGACGGGGACGACGATGCGCAACTATATTGGTCGGCTGAACCCGGATGGAAGTATCGATACCGGCTTCAATCCGGGGGCTGACGGTGAGGTCTACGCTCTGGCAGTGCAACCGGATGGAAAGATCCTGGTGGGAGGTAAATTCACGATGCTGGGAGGCGGAGGGACGGGGGTGGCGACGCGGAACAGGATTGGTCGATTGAACCCGGACGGAAGTCTCGACTCCGACTTCAATCCGGGAGCAGATGACACTGTCGTCGCTCTGGCGTTGCAGCCGGACAGCAAGATCCTGGTGGGAGGTGGATTCACGACGCTAGGAGGTGGCGGGACGGGGACGACTACGCGCATTGCGATTGGCCGGCTATACCTCGATGGAAGTCTCGACACCGGCTTCAATCCGGGGGCCGACGGCCAGGTCTACGCCTTGGCAGTGCAACCGGATGAGAGCATCCTCATGGGGGGTCAATTCACGAAGCTTGGAGGAGGCGGGACGGGGACGACGACACGCAACCATATTGGTCGACTGAATCCGGATGGAAGTCTCGACACCGGCTTCAATCCGGGAGCGGACAGCCCTATCTACGCCCTGGCAATGCAAGCAAACGGGAAGATCATGGTGGGAGGTGCATTCACGAGGCTGGGAGGAGGCGGGAGTGGCACGACGACGCGCAACCGTATTGGTCGGCTGAACCCGGATGGGAATCTCGACACCAGCTTCGACCCGGGAGCAAACAGCTATGTTCAAACTATGGCCTTGCAGCCGGACGGAAAGGTCCTCGTGGGTGGTGCGTTCACAATGCTCGGAGGAGGCGGGACCGGGACAACGACGCGATACTTCATTGGTCGGTTGGCGAATAACGAGGCCGCGTTCGAAAATCTGGGAGTTGACGGCGCCGGATCTATGATTACTTGGTCGCGCAGTGGCGCCGCACCGGAAGTGGAAAGCGTGACGTTCGAATCGTCCGACGACGGAAACAACTATAGTCCCATGGGCGTGGGCACGCGGGTGGCGGGCGGCTGGCAGCTGGGCGGGGTGACGTTACCGAGCAATCAGAACTTCCTTTTGAGGGCTCGTGGCTCTTTCCGGACTGGGTTATACACCGGCTGCGGGTCGATAGTGGAGTCTGTGCGGGAGGTTTTTCTTCCGGCTTCAAGCAAGGCTGAGATGGCGAGCCCAACGCCGGGATCGGCGCTGACCTCTTCGACGGTGACGTTTACTTGGACAACGGGCACAGGAGTCTTCGAATACTATCTTCAGGTGGGCACGACGCCGGGGGAGCAAGAGCTTTACAGTGTCAGCGAAGGCCTGAACCTGTCGGCGACGGTGGCGGCGCTGCCGACCGACGGCAGCTCCGTGTACGTACGCCTGTGGTCAAAGATCGCGGGGCTATGGTCCTTCAATGACTATATTTACACTTCTTGCACCGGCTGTACCGCGACCAAGGCGGCGATGACCACGCCTGCGCCGGGGTCCACGCTGAGTTCCTCAATGGAAGTCTTCTGGTGGAGCACGAGCCTGGGGAGTGAATGTTATCTCCAGGTGGGCACGACGTTGGGCGGGCAGCAGATTTACAGTGCAGGGCAGGGGGCGAGCCTGTCGGTGGCGGTATGGGGACTGCCGACCGACGGGAGTCCGGTGTATGCGCGGTTGTGGACCAATGTCGGAGGGGCGTGGTTTTACAGCGATTATCCCTACACCGCGTGCAGCGGATGCACGGCGACCAAGGCAGCCATGACGAGTCCGGAATCGGGATCGACGTTGAGTTCCTCGTCGGTGACGTTTACATGGAGCGGGAGTCTGGCTTCGCAGTACTACCTACAAGTGGGGACCACGCCGGGCGGGCAACAGGTCTACAGTGCGGGGCAGGGGAGGGGCCTGTCGGCAGCAGTGTCCGGTCTGCCGATAGTAGGCGGCAACGTCTATGTGCGGTTGTGGTCGGAAATGGGTGGGGCGTGGTTCTACAACGACTACAGCTATGTGGCATGCAGCGGGTGCACGCCGACGACGGCGGTGATGGCGAGTCCTGCCGCAGGGTCCACCTTGACCGCGACGATGGTGACCTTCACGTGGAGCAGCAGTCTGGCGTCGGAGTGCTACCTGCAGGTGGGGACGACCGTGGGCGGGCAGGAGATTTACAGTGCCGGAGAGGGGACAAACCTGTCGAGTCAGGTGATGGACATCCCGAACAATGGCAGCGCCGTGTATGTGCGGCTGTGGTCGAAGATCGGGGGAGCGTGGCTGTTTAACGATTACAGCTACACGGCGTGCACCGGGTGCACGGGGACGAAAGCCCTAATGCAGACGCCCGCCTCGGGATCAACGCTGACTTCCAGAGCAGTGACATTTACATGGAGTGCGAGCCTCGCTTCGGAGTACTACCTGTTTGTGGGCCTGACGCCGGGAGGGCAGGAGCTTCACGGCGCCGGGCAGGGCATTAACTTGTCTACGGGAGTGACTGGCCTGCCCAACGACAGCAGCACGGTGTATGTGCGGCTGTGGTCAAGGATCGGAGGGGCGTGGCTGTTTAATGACTACACGTATTCGGCGTGTAGTGGATGTCAATGAGGGAGATTCTGTTCGGCCTGCGCTTGCGTCCGCCGGGGTTGTGGCGGATTCAGTCAAGAACCAGTTATCAGTTCCCAGCTCTCAGTTGTCATTGAACTGAAATGGCGATGCCACTGAACTCCGCGCAATCATAAAGTGCATTGTGGGAGGTCTAGTCGGATAAATGAATCAAGCCAAATAGACTGTTGTTTCTGACTGAAAAGACCGAACAGACTGAATAGACCGAATAGACCTTAATCTTGCTTTGTGATATATCATCACTAGCAACAGCTTTGAGGGAGGCTTGATATGTCTGCTGTTCTAGTGCCTTGTCCCACCCTGTTGACACGCATTGGAAACACCCCCTTGTTCGAGCTGTCACCGTCTGGCCCCGCAGCGGGCGCCACCATCTTTGCCAAAGCCGAATTCATGAATCCGGGAGGCAGCGTCAAAGACCGGATCGCCCAGTACATCATCGAGCGCGCCGAGGATCGTGGCGACCTGAAACCTGGCTCGACCATCCTGGAAGTCACCAGCGGAAATACGGGGATAGCCCTTTCAATGGTGGGGGCACAAAAAGGCTACCGGGTTGTCATCATCATGCCAAGGACCGCTAGCGTCGAGCGGCGAAAGATGATTGAGGCTTTTGGAGCTGAACTCGAGCTGATCGATGACGTCAAGGACATCGAGCGGGCAGTCGCTGATACTGAGGATCGGGCCGGAAAGGACCCCACCATCTTCCTGCCCCGGCAGTTTTCGAATCCCGACAATCCGGCGGCTCACACCGCCACCACCGGTCGTGAGATCCTCAACGAGTTGGGATCGGATGTTGATGCCTTTGTGATGGGCGTGGGGACAGGCGGGACTCTTATGGGGGTGGGTGAGGCGCTCCGCCGGGCAAATCGCCGTGTTCAAATCGTTGCCGTGGAACCAGCGGAATCAGCAGTTATTTCGGGACAGTCCCCGGGAGATCATGGAATTCAGGGCATCGCCGATGGGTTCATCCCTCCGATCCTGAAGGTCGAGAAGGTCGATCAAGTTGTGAAAGTCCCGACACAAGAAGCCATTCGAATGGCCAAGAGGTTGGCCCGGGAACAGGCACTGTTCGTCGGGATCAGCGCGGGAGCGAATGTGGTGGCGGCCCAAGAGGTCGCTCGTGCCTTGGGACCAGGTAAGAATGTGGTCACTATCCTTCCTGACCGGGGCGAAAGGTATCTTTCAGTGTGGTAGGAGGAAAGCAGTCTGTTCAGTCTATTCGGTCTTTTCGGTCTGCGTTTGCGTCCGCTTGGTGTGTGGCGGATTCCATCAAAAAGTAGTTATCAGTTGCCAGTTCTCAGTTGTCAGTGAGCGAACTCACGAAGCATTTGAACATCGAGCTAGCCCGCGGCGCATTGTGGCGGGTCTATTCGGATAAACGAAATAGACCAACTAGACCGTTGCTTTTGACCGAACAGACCAGACAGACCGAACAGACCAGACAGACCGGACAGACCGAATAGACCGAATAGACCAATTAGATCAATCCCCCCCCAAAAATAGTATAATATTCCCTCGAGTCTGATCCCTATGGCCACGTTACAAGCCATCGTCAATGAAAACGTTCGCGAGGGCGAACTCTATGAGAAGTTCGAGGGAGGATGGCTGCGTTGTTATGCCTGTGGGCATAGCTGTCGGATTCCCGAAGGGCAGCCGGGGGTGTGCAAGGTCCGGTTCAACGAGGGAGGGTCGCTCTTCGTCCCCTGGGGATATGTCGGCGGGGTCCAATGCGACCCGATTGAAAAGAAGCCGTTCTTCCATGCCTATCCCGGGGCGCTGGCGTACAGCTTTGGCATGCTGGGTTGTGATTTGCACTGCGCCTACTGCCAGAACTGGGTGACCTCCCAGGTCTTGCGCGATCCGTCGGCAGTCGCCTCGCCGTTGAAGGTCACACCCCAGGCCCTGGTGCGCGAGGCTCTTCGTCAAGGCGCCAAAGTAATCGTCAGTACGTACAACGAGCCGCTCATTACGAGTGAGTGGGGAGTGGCGGTGTTCCGGGAGGCGAAGGGCGCTGGGCTAATGACCGGTTATGTCTCCAATGGGAACGGCACCCCGGAGGTGCTCGAATACCTTCGGCCCTGGGTTGATCTTTACAAGGTCGATCTCAAGAGCTTTGATGACAAGCACTACCGCCAACTCGGAGGACGTCTTCAGCCGATACTCGATACCATCCGGCGGTTGTTTCAGTTGGGATTTTGGCTGGAGGTCCTTACGCTTCTGATCCCGGGATTCAATGATTCTGAAGAGGAACTGAAAAGGCTGACCGGGTTCCTCTGCAGCGTCTCACGGGATATTCCCTGGCATGTGACGGCCTTTCACAAAGACTACAAAATGACAGATCCCGAGGACACCAGCGCCGACGCTTTAATCCGCGCCTCGGAGATCGGCCGGGCTGCAGGGTTGCGTTATATTTACGCAGGCAATTTGCCGGGGCAGGTCGGTGGCCTCGAGAACACCTGCTGCTCCAATTGCCAGATGCTCCTCATCGAGAGATTCGGGTACTTGATCACCCGTTATTCCCTGACGGCAAACGGTTCCTGCCCGTCTTGCGGAACTATGATTCCGGGAAGATGGGACTCTGACTTTCGCGGTCAGATCACTGCACGTCCGTTTGTTCCCCGGATACACCAGCGAGTTCGGTCATAAGGTTGCGAGATCCAGAGCTTTGGTGAGGCCCGGACTTTTGCGGCCGGCAGGGAAAGTTCCACCCCGATCCCTCGGGGGGGGTGTCCAGGCTTGAGGGAGCCAATCTCCATCGAGCCACCAGTGTCACGACATTCTAGAATCCTCTGTATTCAGGCAACAGGAGGTCATTGATGGATTATTTTCAGGACTACCGGTCTCACATCGGCTTTTCCCAGGAAAAACCCTCCAAGACGACTCTCTTTCGAACTCCAAGGATGCTTCTGGGGATAAATTGTTTGGAGCCAGGACAGTCGCATCACGCCCACCAGCACGCGGAGCAGGATAAATTTTACTTTGTCGTCGAAGGCGAAGGTGAATTTACCGTGGGAAAGGAGACCCAGAAAGGGAGAATGGGAATGACCGTGTGGGCGCCGGCGGGCGTCAGTCATGCGGTGACCAACGCTGGGCCTTATCGGCTGGTTCTATTGATGGGCATGTCGCCTGCGCCGCCCAATGCTTAAGAAAGAAGACTCCGGTCTAAGGGATTCTCGGTCTCCCCTCGATCCACCTCCTTTGCGGAAATGCCACAAGAAGTGGAACGATCGGGCGAGACGACTCGCACATTATTCCACCGTGACGCTCTTGGCGAGATTGCGCGGCTGGTCTACGTCGCAGCCACGGCGGATGGCAATGTGATAGGCGAGCAACTGCAAGGGCACCACTTCGAGAATCGAACTCAACATCGCGTTGGTCTGCGGGGTCTCCAGGAAGTGGTCGGAGGCCTCGGCGAGTTCATGGTCCCCTTCACTCCCCAGCGCGATGACGATCCCGTCCCGGGCCTTCACTTCTTTGACGTTGCTCATTGTCTTTTCGCGAAGGATGACCGATTCGGGATCGTTCGCATCCGTGGAGGCGAGAATGACCACCGGCAGATTCTCATCGATCAGGGCGTTGGGGCCGTGCTTCATCTCTCCCGCGGGGTATCCTTCGGCGTGAATATAAGAGATTTCCTTGAGTTTGAGCGCACCTTCGAGGGCGATAGGGTAATGGATGCCACGTCCGAGAAAGAGGAAATCGGTGCAGCGGAAGAAATGCCGGGACAACTCCTCAATCGTGTCGTCCTGTTGGAGGATCTTCTCAATTTTGCTCGGAATTTCCGTCAATTGCTGGACCAATTGTTTGGACGCCTTTTCGTCGATCTGTCCGCGGATCTGTGCCAGGCAGATGGCAAACAGATAGAGAGCCGTCAACTGGGCGGTAAAGGCCTTCGTGGAGGCAACGCCGATCTCCGGGCCGGCGTGTGTGTAAATGGTCCCGTCGGAATCGCGGGCCACCATGCTGCCGACGACATTGCAGATGGCCAGGCTCTTGGAGCCCCGCTGCCGTGCCTCCCGCTGTGCCGCGATCGTATCCGCGGTTTCGCCGGATTGAGTGATCACCATGGTCAGGGTGCTGGGAGTGATAATCGGGTTGCGGTATCGGAATTCCGAGCCATAGTCCACCTCGACGGGGATACGCGCCAGGCGCTCAAGCATGAATTTTCCTGCCAGGGCCGCATGCCATGAGGTCCCACACGCCACCAGCCGCATGTTGGTGAAGCGCCGGAACTCATCCTCGTCGATCATCATCTGGTCCAGGAAGATCTTTCCCGTTTCCAATGAGAGCCGCCCCACCATGGTGTCCCGGACGGCGCGCGGCTGTTCGTAGATCTCCTTGAGCATGAAGTGCTTGAACCCGCCCTTCTCAGCCATGATGGGGTCCCACGTGATGTGCTGAATGGGGTGGGTCACGGGGGCCCCCGAGAAATCCATGAAAGATACGCCGTTCTCCGTCACGACAGCGATGTCTCCGTCGGCGAGAAAGATAATGTCGCGTGTATGAGGCAGGACCGCGGGAACATCGGAAGCGACGAAAAATTCATCGTTTCCCAGGCCAATGATGGCGGGAGGTCCGCTGCGGGCTGCAACGATCTTGTTGGGATCTTTCGTGGAGAGAATTGCGAGGGCGAAGAGACCTTTGATCTGTTGGACCGTTTTCAGGACGGCCGTTTCCAGGTTTCCGTTGGAATGCTTCTCGACGAGGTGGGCGATGACTTCAGTGTCGGTTTCAGTGACAAAATGATGGCCCTCGGCGATCAATGCGTTCTTTATCGAAAGGTAGTTCTCAATAATGCCGTTGTGGACCACGACAATCTCCCCTTTACAGTCTCGATGGGGATGGGCGTTTTCTTCGGTGGGACGCCCGTGGGTGGCCCAGCGGGTATGCCCGATTCCATAAGTTCCATCGAGCGGTTTGAGGCGGATCGCTTCCTCCAAATTGCGCAGCTTTCCACTGGTCCGCCTGATCTCCAGATGTCCTTCGTTGACCACAGCGATTCCTGCAGAGTCATAGCCGCGATACTCCAGCCGCTTCAACCCGTCGAGGATCACAGGAACGACCCGCTTTTTTCCCAGGTAGCCCACGATGCCACACATGAGTTTTCCCCTCTCATTCCCGCTAAGCTTTAGTGGATTTCGATCTCTTGTCGGCGCGCTTTTGCTTCCAATCCCGCTTGTTCTCTTGCCGGCCCCGTGCAATCGCCAAGGCATCGGGGGGAACATCGTGAGTGATCACCGACCCTGCGGCGACATATGCCCCCTTGTGGACGACGACCGGAGCGACCAGTTCCACGCCGCTGCCGATGAAACATTCATCGCCGATCACGGTCGAGTTTTTATTGACCCCATCATAGTTGCAGGTGATGGTGCCCGCTCCAATGTTCGCATTTTGCCCTACCGTCGTGTCACCGAGGTAGGTCAGGTGGGAGGCCTTGGAGTTCTGGCCTAGCTTGGTCTTCTTCAGCTCGACAAAATTTCCGACACGGGCATTTGATTCGACCACCGCGTCCAACCGCAAATGAGCGAACGGGCCGATGGTAGCCCTCTCGGCAACGTGGCTTTCGTTGATGACGCTCAGGTCATGGACTGTGACATCGTCTCCGAGGGTCGAATTGGTAATGCGGCAATGAGAGCGAATGAGACAGCGCTGGCCGATCGTGGTAGACCCTTCGATACGAACGCCCGGAAAGAGAATTGTGTCCTGCCCGATCGAGACGCCCTCCTCGACCGTTGTTGTCAAGGGGTCCATGATGGTTACGCCGTCCCGCATGAGACGTTCGAGGGTCCGCAATCGAAGGACCCGGTCCACCGCAGCGAGTTCGATACGATCATTCACTCCCAGAACCTCCAGGGGGTCCGGGGTTTCAAACACGTTCACCTTCTTCTTGGCGGAGATCAACAACTCGACAAGATCAGTCAGGTAATATTCCTGCTGGGCGTTTTGATTACTGAGCTTGGAAATAAACTTCTTAAGAAGGTCCAGGGATATGAGATACATCCCGACATTGATTTCCTGGATTCGACGCTGGGCCGGTGTCGCGTCGCGGTCCTCGATGATCCGGGCGATCTTCCCGGAGCGATTTTTGAGGATCCTGCCGTAGCCGGAGGGATCCTCCAATCGGGTCGAGACCACCGTCGCATCAGCCCGCTCGGAGCGGTGCGCTTCCAGGAGTTTCTTCAGCAAATTCTGGCCAATGAGCGGGATATCCCCGTTGAGAATGAGGACCGTCCCCGACGATTCCGAGATCTGCTGCGTTGCCACAAGAACGCAATGACCGGTTCCGAGCTGGGGCTGCTGCGTGACAAATTTGAGGGAGTGATTACGGAGAACTGATTGAACCTCCTCAGCGCAATGGCCCACTACGACATAGAGGGTCTGGGGGGAAAGCCCTTCAGTTGCCTCAACCACACGCTCAATCATACTTTTTCCATGAACGGGAGTGGCCAACTTGGAGCGCTGCGATTTGAAGCGCGTACTCCTGCCCGCAGCCATCACGACGGCGATCAATGAGTTTGACATGGGCTCATGTTCGCAGAAATTGGGTTCCCCGCCAATCCTAATTTGTGGGGGAACAAATGACTGCGCGGCATGCGAATCTTAAGTGCCGGCAGGTGTCCCACGAACGAGGGCTTGAAATTCCGTGGTTGGTGCAATGGGTTCAAAATCCGGGTCACTCAAGGCAGCCATGCGGTTCAAGGGGTTCAACTGGATGGCCCTTTGGAGGTGCTTCAAGGCTGGCTCCAGATGACCTTGCAGAGATTCCAAGGCGGCCATTCCATATAGAATGTGGTCGCCTTTCGGATCGAGCGCGAGCGCCTTTTCCAGACTGGCCATTGCCTCCCCGAATTCTCGCCGATTCAGGTGAATGATAGCGAGGTTATAGAGGTCTTCAGCCGTCTTGGCGCTGCCTGTACCCTTGGCAAGCCGTTGCTGGCAGATATTCAGGTGGACTCTTGCGCGCTCAACGATGTCAGGCTCTTTCGGAAATTGGTCAATCACTTTTTGAAAGGTATCGCGAGCTCTCGCAAATTCGTGCGAACCGAAACTCTTCAATGCTGCCTCATAAAGTTTTACCGCTTGCGGATCCCGTTCCGGGGTCACCGCCCTTCTGATTATCCTCTTTTCCACAGGACGAGCTTTTGCGGAGGGTAAGCGTCCTTCCGCCCGTCGGGAGGAGACCTTTGCGGCGGACCGCCCTGTGGGTTTTTGACGTTGGACAGGTCGGGTGCTCTTTCCCGTCTTCTTCTTGACACTCCGTTGTCTTGTTCCTTTTGCCATACTAAACCTCTTTTGAGTGGTGTAGGTCGTTGGTGTTTCCAGGTGGTGCACTGATGGCTTGAGAAGCGACCCTATTCATTGACAAAGGAGAAACCACGGTCGCCCAACCTGTGGTCAAAGACTATCTGAGGGAACCGATGGGTAGCTTTTTAAAGCTTTCGACTGACGTTTCCTCTTATAGCAAACCTTCCGAGCGAAAGTCAAGGTGACGGGGTTCGGTCCCGAAAGATTGACAATTGGTCCGGGCTGCGATAAGTTTAGATTTTGTCATTCTTGCGATCCTGAAATGGAAATGGAAGGACGCCGGAGAAGGCAGGTCTACGAACCGAATGAATCTACTTAGAGAGGTTGTGGACGCGTCGGTCGCTCTCGTCAAGGGTTACGGGATGACTCTCAGACATGTGTTTCGACCTGCGATTACCGAGAATTATCCCGATGTGGCGCCGAAATTTGAAGAGCGCTACCGCGGGATACATGAACTTCAACGGGATGAAAATGGACTGGAAAAATGCGTGGCTTGCTTTCTATGTTCAGCCGCCTGCCCCGCCAACGCCATCTACATCGAGGCCGCCGAGAATACGGAGAAGGAAAGGTTTAGCCAGGCTGAGCGTTACGCCAAGGTTTACAACATTGACTACGGTCGATGCATTTTTTGCGGGTTTTGCGTGGAGGCCTGCCCAACGGACGCCATTACTCACGGTCACAAATTTGAATTTGCCATATACGATACGAAGGACTTGATCTACACGAAAGATATGTTGCTTGTTCCCAACCCGACGGAGGAGAAAGTCAAGAAGGCGGGCGAGAAAGCAGCCTGAAGTCTTGAAAAGGGACCCCCGCATGAAATCGGTGGGGGACGGGCAGGGGAGAGAGTTCCCTGCAGTATCTTCCTCGAATAGAACCGGCGCCAGGATCAATGACCAATCCTGGCGCCATTTCATTTGGGAGTCCCTGGTTCCCCTCCCAACGGGGAATGGACAGCCTATCCGGCCCCGCCTCTGCTTCAAGAAAGCCTGTGTAATCAATCTGCTCATTTCTGCAATCTTCTAGCCACCCCCTTCACCGCCCTCACTCTCCAAGAGGGTTGTGACCTCATTGACAGCAATGAGCCAATTCTTCGGGTCTGGGTCTATTGAGCACGGTGCGGCCCGGGCCTTTCATTCTTGATCTGTAAGAGTTCAAGGTCCGACCGAGGGCGATCAGATCCAATTCAAGATCCTTGTTGGGGTCGGAATTTATTAAATGGAAGAATTTCAGGAAGGTTGGGACAGGGCGGGGAACTCTTGTTGTCTTTCTTCGTTCAATGCGATGGCGACAGGTGGGGGTAGCGCCACCTGTCGCCGTCCATACTGCCTCGCGAGAGAAACTCAGCCAGGAGCCCACTCACGGGCAGATCTCCTTGACGGATTGGGAAGACGACACATTCCCTCACGCCAAAAAGCTTCGATCCAAAACCTCCCATTCCTCAATCTTGTCGCGCTTGCGACCAAGGGTTCTCGAACCAAAATGCCTAGCCACGGTTCGAGCTTTGGAACAGGGAAAAAAGCGGCAGGCGGGGGTAGCGCCACCTGCCGCGTCCTTCTGCCTCGCGAGAAAAATTCAAGGAGGAAAGAGCTCACGGGCAGAAACTTAAATATTCTTTTGTCAGGCCGATCTAATCATATCAGCCCATCAGAGTACTAATGCCCTACAAGCATTCCCGGATTCTACGAGCTGCTCAAGCCCGTATTCAAGTCTGTCAGGGGCCGATCCCAGGCTAAATGGCCACGCTCTCTACTGCACCGATGATCCTCATCAACAACTGTTCCGTTTTGTTACATGCAATGAGGTGGCCAAACTGGAATAATTTCTTAATTTGAAGAATTTACAGGAATAAGCTCAACACACCTAGCTTGGGGATGGGAAGAAAGCCTTCATGTGGATGTGGAATCAGGGAAAAAATTCCTTCTTGAAGTGAGAGGAGAGGCGTATAATCCGCTTCAAACATGACAACAGACAAGCACATTCTTATCGTAGACGATGACGCAGCGGCGAGGGAGATGCTCTCTATCATGGTGCAAGAGTGGGGTTACAGGCCACTGGAGGCCAAAGATGGCGAGGACGCCCTAAAGAAGATGGAGAAGGACCCGGTCTCGGTCGTGGTGACCGATGTGATCATGCCCAAGCTTGGGGGACTCGAACTCCTTCGACGGTTGAAGGTCACCAACTCCAGTACCAAGCTCATCCTGATTACGGCGGAGGGGACCATCGATCTGGGCGTGGAAGCGATGAAACTGGGCGCGGTCGACTTTCTCACAAAGCCCATCGATTTCAAGAAGCTGAAGATCCTTCTCGATAATCTTTGCGAAGAGGAAGCCGAAATGGTAGAGCTTGACGATCTCGACAAGCTTTTGCGTTCAGGCGGGTCCTTTTTCGGTTTGATCGGACGAAGCCCGGCGATCAAGTCAATTGTCGGCCTAATCCGCGACGTGGCCAGCAAGGATGCGGCTGTCTTGATTACGGGGGAGAGCGGCACGGGGAAGGAAGTGGTCGCGAATGCCATTCATCAGGCGAGCCCACGTGCCTTGGAACCCTATATCGCCATCAATGCGTCTGCAATACCCGAAACGCTTATCGAGAGTGAGATTTTCGGGCACGAACGGGGCGCATTTACGGGAGCTCAAGATCGACGTCCGGGGTGTTTTGAGCTCGCCACGAAGGGAACGCTGTTCCTCGATGAGATTGCCGAGATGCCTCTGAATCTCCAGCCCAAACTGCTCCGTGTCCTGGAAGAGGGGAGCGTTCGACGACTGGGCGGTCGTGAATCCATACCCATTGACGTGAGGATCATTGCAGCGACCAATCATCGGCCCGACGAAGCTATCCGGGAAGGGACGTTGCGGAAAGATTTGTTTTACAGGCTGAGCACCGTTCAGGTGGAACTGCCTCCCCTGGCGCAGAGGAAGGAAGACATCCCACTCCTGGTGCGTCATTTCATCGAGATGTATGACCAGAAGCACCAGGTCAAGATCAAGTCGATTTCCAGGCGAACCAAACAGATTTTCATGAGTTATTCATGGCCTGGAAATGTTCGCGAATTGCGAAATGTCATCGAGCGCGCCGTCATTGTGGCTAAGTCGGAATGGATCGAGCCTCAAGACCTGCCCCCGTATTTGACCCAGATCACGGCGGAGCAGGAACAGTTGATTACGATCAAGCCGGGCACCACCTTTTCTGATGCAGAAAAGGAGATTATCCTGAGGACTCTCAAGGCTGTGGATAACAACAAAGCGGAGGCAGCACGGGTCTTGGGTGTGGATGTCAAGACGATCCGAAACAAGCTGAAGGCTTATGGAATCGCTGATCTTGAGTCCGCAGGGTGACGGGTATCACGTCCCCCTGGTGCCCGGCGATCCTTTCTGCGCAGCGGTGGGATCCGCCGATGGGGGCGCCGAATGATTTCCGAGGCGGGGACGGTTTAGCGGGACGGGTCTTTGACTTCTTGTCAGGACCGGGGTTTTTGTCACCAATGATCACATTTGAGACCTTGAGTTTTTGACTGACGCGTGATGTCCCTCAATGGAAGTCCCGCTCTCACCGGTGGAGAGTTTTGAGTTCTTGGTGTCTTTCCCCGCTGGTTTCAAGCGATCAAGCCCATGAAAATCCGAACGCAGATTACGCTGGGGTATTTCGGCTTAGTTGCGCTGATGGTCGCGGTCGCGATCTATTTCATGGTGGAAATCCGTTGGCTGAACCGAACGAACCGCGATTTATCGAATATCGATTTCCACGCTCGCACTGAGGAGCAGGAACAAGGGCGACTCCTTGAAGACATCTTCATTTCGGATCAAAAGTTCCTGGTGACGCAGGATCCGGACTATTTGGACCGGATGATCAATTCGGAGAAACAGTTCACTTCGAGTTTTGAACATCTGCGGCGGCTCCTGGTCAGTCCGGAGGAACAGGCAAAGGCGCAGGAGATTGAAAAGACCTACTCTGAATACAATCAGGTTTTCAATCGGCGAATGGGCTCCGAAGGCGCCGTTTCCACGGAAGATCTGATCTTGCTTGACAACCGGAAATTCGATCTGACTCAGAGTCTGAAGCGCCAGTACTCGGAACTGGAGCAATCCACCGTCGATGTGATGCAGAAGCGCCTGTTGTATTCTGAAGGCGTCCGGCGGCGGGCTCGGCAGATAGCATGGATTGCCGGATCTTTTTCAATTATCCTCGCGGTGGGGCTGAGTCTGTTTCTGGCCCGAAAGATCTCCCGCCCCCTGTTGAAGCTGATCGCGGGAACGCGGTTGATCGCGACCGGGAAGTTCAGAACCCTGATTCATCTCAACCGGCGAGATGAATTTGGGGAACTGGCCCAGGCCTTCAATTCCATGGCCAAGCAACTGGGCGAGCTCGACGAACTGAAGAGGGGTTTTGTGTCTCATGTCTCCCATGAGCTTAGATCTCCCCTGGCCTCCATGCTGGCCACGAATGATCTGCTGTTGAGCGAGGCCATCGGATCGTTGAACGACAAGCAGAAACGTCTTCTGACGATCAGCCGGGAAAAATCAGACATGCTGTCCCGGAGAATTAACGATTTGCTGGATCTGTCGCGGATTGAGGCAGGGGCCATGGAATATCAGCTCGAGCCTTCCGACGTTTCGGCCATCCTCAAATCGGCGATCGAGAGCGCATCCCCGCTGCTGCGGGAGAAGAACCTTTGCATCGTGACGGAATGTGATATGGAAAACTCCCGGGCCACCATTGACTCCCGTCGAATCGTCCAGGTTGTGGAGAATCTGCTGAGCAATGCCATCAAGTTCTCACGCGAGAACACCACAATCCGGGCGGGGTGCCACCGGACGACAGGGCAACAGCTCGCCCCAGTCTTCAATGCCTGGAACGGCAACGATCCCGCCTCATCTCTGTGCGATCCTCAAGGGGAATACATGGTAATCAGTGTCGAGGACAAGGGAATTGGAATTCCCCCCGGGGAGACCCGCAGGATCTTTGAGAGGTTTTATCAAGCCGGCCACGGGAATGAAGTTTCGAAGACCGGGACTGGACTGGGCCTGGCCATCTGTCAGAGCATTATCGAGGCCCACAACGGCGTCATCTGGGTGGAAAGCGAATTGGGGCAGGGAAGCCGATTTCAATTTGCACTGCCAACCTCGCTGCCGCAGGGAGTAAGGAAGTCGAGTCAAATTGTGTGAAATAGATCTGCAGACCCCAAAACTGTCCGTGGTCTTAGCTTTCGTCTTCCGGTTCTAGGCACAACACACCCTGAGCGGGAAAAGGTGGTTTGATGACTTCGAATACCAGACGGGGATGGACACTCCTGGTGATGGTCTCAACCCTGATGGCAACAATGATCTCTTGTGCCAAGAAAACGCATGTGAAGACCCCAGCCTCTTCAGTTCGCCAGCATGAGCAGATGATTGCCAATGTGAACCGGCTGGCGACTCAAAACCACTTTGCCGAAGCCATGTCCTCCTGCAAGGATTTCCTGCAACAATATCCCCAGAGCCCGGTGCTGGACCACGCCTTGTTCCAGTGTGGACTCCTTTATGCTTCGGAGCAGAATCCTCAGAAGGACTATAGTCAGGCCGTGGCCCTGCTGAGCCGCATCCCGGCGGAGATCCCCATGAGCATTTACGCGACCAATGCCGGCATCGTCGCCCATCTGGTGGGGATGCTCGATCAGCTCCGGATCGCAAACGCGAAGCAGATCGAGATGATCGAGGCGCTTCAGGCTTCTGAAGCGCGTCTAAAGGAGACCTTCAGCCAGTTGCAGGATTCTTATGACAAGCAAAAGGAGGCAGCCGGGGCGCTTCAGACCACGGACGGTCGCCAGAAGCAGACGATCAAAGAACTTCAGGCCACGCAAGCGCAACAAGCCCTGATCATCAAAGAGCTTCAAAGTGAAATTGAAAAGATGAAGCGGATTGATTTAAGGAAACGGCCGTAGGGGTGGGCACTCGATGGACCGCGGCCCGTGTTGGTCGGAGGGCACTTTCGGGAGATTTTGAAACCGCATCACATCGACGCGCTCCGGCTCAATCAATGACGAGACCTTGGCTGAGCGCCGCAATACGTATTGGGTGGGGGATTCTTCTGGATCGAAAAGACCTGCGCAAGCCGGCTTCAACTAGGTGAATGCCCGCCGGAGGGAAAAGTGAAAGGAAGAATAATAGATAACAACCTTCTCACCCTCCCTCCGTTTCCAACACCTGTTATGGGCTACTACTTCTTTGCGCTCATGATCTCCGGATTCTCGAGAAGATGAACTTCGACGCGGCGATTTTCTGCACGCCCCGCACGCGACTTGTTGTCGTCGACCGGTTTGCTTGCGCCCAAGCCAACAATGAACAATCGATAGAGCGGGATGTCGTATCTCTCCGCGAGATAACGGACGACGGACTCGGCACGCTTTTGACTCAGGTCGTAGTTATAGTCCTTGTTTCCAACTGAGTCCGTGTAACCCTCAATCTGGACTATATAAGCGTTGCGGTCTTTGATCTTGGACGCGAGCTCATCCAGCGACGTTGTCTCCTTCTCCTTCAGCTTGTACTGATTAAAGGGGAAGTTGAGCGTGACGGTTTCCGTCTGTTTGTAATTGTCGATGTTCCCGAGCTTGCTCTCAACACCCGTCAACTGACCTTTCAGGTCGGTTGCCATGGACTGGGCGGTTTCGGCCTTCTTATCGGCAGTCATTGCCTTTTCATCGGCTGTGTCTGCCTTACTGGAGGCCGTTTGGATGCCCTGCTGTGCCCGCGAATCGACATCCTTGATGTCGTTCGAGTTCTTTCGAGCCAGGTCACTCAACTCAGTCACCTTGCCCGTCAAGGGATCAATCTGTTGTCTCACGTATTTCTTTGTGGCGCATCCGCTTGCGAGCAGCAGCACCCCAGCCACTGCGCTCAGCAGCAGCATTGTCTTGATTGTTTTAGTACCGACCATGTTTGCTCCTCCTTAGTTTGCGTTCGTTAGATTAGCTTCATCATTACCAAAAAAACTTTGTCCAAATTCCCAGGGAATAGAGCGGGCGCCGTCTCAGCCGGCCGGTCAAACCTACAACCCTTCGAATCAACTTCCGCTCACGTTTCCAAAGCGGATCAACGCTTCGCCCTGAACCACTCACGACACCTTGACGTTCGTCGGCTCCTTCAAAGTAAAACGTAGGAGGGTTTCTGAGGGGATAGTAACTTCATGTCCCCGGATCAGGGCCTTGGTGCCAAGGCCTGCGCCAAACCCCACAGGGCCGCCGATAGCCAGCCCTTTTCCTCCGCCCGCGAGGGCGCCAATACCCGCGCCGATCCCAGCTCCTCCCCCCAACAAGGCCAAATTACGGTTGTGGTTGGATGCACCGAGCCTACTCACGGAATTGGTGGCCACCTCCAGCTTTGTGCCACCCCGCAACTCGATTGACTGGAGCCGCAGAGATATATAAGAGCGGCCTTTCACCCTCCCGGATTCCTTGACCGAGGTGACCACCCCGAGAGCCGTAGAATCCCGGGGTACGATTTCCTTCCCATCCACTTGAATGGGGCGTTCAATAGAAGCGCTGAATTGGTCTCCAACCCTGTTGCTCTTCGTGCTCAGCGTGTTGAGCAATCGTACTTCGATCTCAGTGCCCTCTGGAATGACAACTGACGAGGCGCTTTCCAAAGCACGTTCGGATGAGCCCTCCGCGGGCCGGGAGCTTGCTGCAACACCCTCATTGTGCAACTTGGACGAAAGTAAGTATCCTGAACCGCCAACCAAAATGATGAAAGCAAGAAGGACGGATATACGTTTTAGCATCCTGAACCTCCTCTCCCTGCTTGAATGAGTCAACCTTGAATAGAGCATCTCCTGGGCCAAAATCGAGTATCTTATAAGTTGTTGAATATAAATTAGTTATTTGATTGTTCGGATGGGAACTGCGAACAGGGGGGTGGTGGAAGGGAAAAATTCCCTTACCTTTGGGCCTGCAGGTCGGTACTTACCCAGTCTTAGGGCGGGGGGTGATCCTCACACTCGCGTTGTCTTGGAACTGCGTAGAAGCTCCAGGAATTCCAGCCGGGTTTGTCCGTCTTCACGGAACGCCCCCAGCATAGAACTGGTTGTGGCGACAGAGTTTTGCTTTTCAACTCCACGCATAATCATACAAAGATGTTGGGCCTCAATCACCACACCCACTCCAACCGGGCTAATCGCTTCGTTGATTGTCTCTGCGATTTGGCATGTCAGTCTTTCCTGGATTTGGAGTCGGCGGGCGAACATCTCTACCAGGCGCGCAATCTTACTGAGACCGATGACCTTCTCGTTGGGGATGTAGGCCACATGGCACTTGCCGAAGAAAGGAAGCAGGTGATGTTCACACATGCTGAAAAGGTCGATATCCCTCACCATGACCATTTCGTCATATTGAACGGAATAAAGGGCATTGTTCAGGACTCTTCGGGGATCGAGTTGGTAGCCTTGGGTTAAATAGGTGAGCGCCTTGGCCAGACGCCGGGGGGTTTCCACCAGCCCCTCGCGGTCCGGGTCCTCTCCGATGCGGATCAGAATCTCTCTGATCAATTCGTCCAAGGTCGCTTCCTGGAGGCCCCTCTCCGAAGGCGTAGTCGTCGTTTTATTAGACATCAGAATTTACCCTTTGGGAATGATGGCGATCCACCGAGGCTACTCCGTTCGCAGCCATCAGTGAAGTTCGGTCGCAAAAAAAAACCCGAGTTCAAACTCGGGCGTTCACAACTTCCCCCCCCTGTGCGGCATGCTTCATTCGAAAGGCGAAACCGAGACGAGGTGATCAAACTCGGGGATCTCATCTCTGAGTGTTTGTTCGATGCCGAATTGCAGCGTTAACATGGAGCTGGGGCATCCAATGCAATGTCCCACCAGTCGGATTGTAGCACAATTGTCAGCGACCTCGACCAACTCCACGTCACCTCCATGCGACCGGATAGCAGGGCGTAACTTTTCGAGAACGCTCTCCACTTGCTCTCGCGTCACCAAATCCGGCCCCTTTCAAGACCACCGATCCGTCTTTTCCCGAACGGGGAGTCCCAAAAAGGTGACCCGACTAAGCCGTCGTCCGAACGGGAACAGCAGCGGGTTTCGTCGAATTCCCGTGCCTCTTCCGATAGTCTTCAATCGCTGCTTTAATCGCATCCTCCGCCAGTACGGAGCAATGGATTTTAACCGGGGGCAATTTGAGCTCATTCACAATTTGCGTGTTCTTGATCGCATAGGCCTCATCAATGGTCTTGCCTTTGACCATTTCCGTGGCCAGACTGGAGCTCGCAATCGCGCTCCCGCACCCGAACGTCTTGAATTTGGCGTCTTCAATCACACCTTGATCATTGATCTTGAGTTGCAACTTCATTACATCCCCGCACGCGGGGGCACCCACAATGCCGGTGCCCACCCCGTCGTCGCCTTTCGCGAAACTCCCGACGTTGCGCGGGTTATTGTAATGATCAATCACCTTTGGATCGTACATGGTTGCTCCTTCTCGCGATAGTTATTTTACCGGGATCCGTCGAAGAATGCATCGGGTTTGTTTCTGAAACCTGGAACAGCGCTCTACCGCCTGCTCCCCTCCGTCCCCACGATCGGCCATTTCCATTTCCCGGCCGAGACCGCCCGAATCAACTGGCCGACCATTTGATGGAGTTCAGATCGATGCCTTCGAGGACCATTTCGTAGAGGGGTGAAAGTTCGCGCAAACGATTCACATGTTTGACGACCGCCTCAACCACAAAACTGACTTCCTCCTCGGTGTTGAATCGGCCGACACAAAAACGAATTGAGGTATGCGCCAGCTCGGGGCCCACACCGATCGCGGTCAGCACATAAGAGGGCTCGAGACTGGCCGAAGTACAGGCCGAACCGGACGAAACCGCCACATCCTTCAAACCCATCAGAAGAGATTCCCCCTCCACAAACTCGAAACTCAAATTCAGGCTCCCCGGGATGCGTTTTTCCGGATGCCCGTTGAGGTGGACGTAGTCCAACTTCGCCAACAAGCCTTCGCGCAACTTGTCGCGCAGGCTGGCGAGGCGCTTCATCTCCTCCGGCAGGTCCCGTTGTGCCAGTTCGCACGCTTCCCCGAATCCCACGATCCCGGGCACATTGAGAGTCCCGGAGCGTTTTCCTTTTTCGTGGCCGCCTCCATGGATCAGAGGCGTGAGTTTGATAAAAGGCTTCTTCTTGCGAACGTAAAGCGCTCCCACCCCCTTGGGGCCATAGAGCTTGTGACCCGAAATGGACATCAGGTCGACAAAGGTCGATTGCATATCGATCGGAATCTTGCTCGCGGCTTGAACCGCGTCACAGTGGAACAAGATGCCCTTCTCCCGCGCAATCTCCCCGATCTGGGGAATCGGCTGGATGGTTCCGATTTCGCTGTTGGCATACATGATCGATATCAAAATGGTCTGATCCGTGATCGCGGCCCGCACCGATTCGGGGTCCACCACTCCATACTTGTCCACGTCAAGGTAAGTCACCTCGAACCCTTCCTTCTGCAGGTACTTGCAGGAATCGAGGATCGCCTTGTGTTCCGTTTTTTGCGTAATGATATGATTGCCTTTGGACTTGTAACTCCAGGCCACCCCCTTCAGCGCGAGGTTGTCGGATTCGGTGGCGCCACTGGTGAAGATAATTTCATCAGGAGAGGAGGCGTTAATTAATTGAGCAATCTGTTCGCGCCCCTTCTCGACTGCGGCCTCAGCCACCCATCCGAAGGAATGAGTCCGGCTGGCTGCGTTTCCGAAGCTTTCAGTCAAGTACGGCATCATGGCGCTCAAGACGCGCGGATCCAAAGGGGTCGTTGCGTTATTGTCCATGTATATGGGTAGCTTTACCATAATTCCTCTCGTCCGTCAGTGGTGTTACCTAAGAAACCAATGCCTTAAACGTTGTTGGAATCTCGCCTTCATAAAAGATGCATTCCTGGCAATACTTCTCAAGAGGCTCGAACCGGCAGGTAGGGCAGCCCTCCAACACCTGGAGGGTGCTATGAAGTTCCTCCCTCATCTTGTTTAGAAAGGCGATCTTGAAATTAAGGGTCTTCTCCTGCTCTGTCAGGATCGTTTTGATCTTGCCAACAGCGTCTTTCTTGTTGGCAGCCTTTTCCTTGGCACAGAATATCTCCTCGATCTCCGACAGTTTCAGGCCATACTCTTTGAGGTTATTGATCGTGACAATCTTGTCGACACAGTCTCGAGAATACAGCCGGTTTCCCTTGGTACTGTGCTCAGTGGGGGTAAGGAGCCCGATTTCCTCATAGAAACGAAGAGTCCGTGGCGTTATACCCGTCATTCTCGCCAGTTTACCGATCCTCATCAAGTGATTTTGGCGTGTAGCCATACATGAGACCTTTTTTCTAAAGTTTACGATAACGTAAATAAAAATAGGTGTCAAGGGCTTTTTGAAACGAATAATGTCTGCTTCAAACGAATCTTTTGCCGACGGTTTACTGGGGTGTTGTTACAGCTGCTGGATACTGTTTAACATGTTGAAATATAATAGTATTATTTAACACATGGACTATCATAATAAAGCCTGGATTGAGATGCGAATCGAATGGAGAGGAGCATTTTTGAACGGATTCTTTTAAGGCAGAGGAGTTTTTTTGGTTTGACAAGATTTAACTTAAACGTTAATTTATCGGGTCGAGGGCCCTTATAAACATTAATCCGGACGAGGTCATCAAGCCATGATCACGCTCACTGAGGCAGCAGCCGAAAAGATTCAGCAAACGATACAGAAGAAGGGTCAGCCCGACGCCGGTCTTCGAGTCCGTGTGGTGGGCGGAGGTTGTTCAGGCTTACAGTACAACCTCGACCTTGAGACTCAAGAGCGGAAGGGCGACAAGACGTTCGAATCGAATGGAGTCAGGGTTTACGTTGACCTGAAGAGCCTCCTTTATCTGAAAGGGACGGAGATTGATTTTGTTGACGCCCTCCAAGGTGGAGGATTTAAGTTCAAGAACCCTAACTCCCACGGAAGCTGCAGTTGCGGGGAGTCGTTTCACTGATATTGGCCTGAGCGCTGATCAGGCGTGGACCTCTTCACGGCAGGAACCGAATAAGAACCCGGGAGACCGATTAGAATGGAATGGGATGACGTTGAGGAAATCGCCGAACAGTTGAGTCTGCAGCACCCGGAGATCAAGGATCCATTCTCAGTCCGGTTTGTTGATCTGCTTCAGTGGATTGTGAACCTGGATGGATTTGATGGGGAGAAGAATCCAAAGACCTCGATGGAGGGGAAATTGGAGAGCATTGTCCAGGCTTGGGCCGATTATCTCCATTGATTCGGGATCCCTCGGGCCTGAACTACTCTTGGCCTTTCGATAGCTTTGGAAGGGGGATCAGAGGAAAGGATTTATGCGAGTCGTTTGTATCAGCTGCGATTCCCGGGAGTCCGGACACTGGTGTAGTCAATGCGGCGCCATTCTTCCGACCCCGGAAAACGAGGATTATTTCTCAATTCTGGGGCTCCCTCAGAAGATCAATGTGGACGAAGCCGTTCTGAAGGAGAGGTTTTTTGATTTGAACCGCGCCTTTCACCCGGATCGTGCGGCAAAGTTGACCGATGAACGCATGCGTGAAATCGCCCTCCGCAAATCGGTGTTGATTAACAACGGTTTTAACACGTTGCGAGACCGGACGCGCCGGATCCACTACCTGGTCCGCCAGGAACTGGGGGAGCGTGAGGAAAAATCCGGCCACGTTCCCGTGGAGTTATTTGAGTTGGTGGAGGAAATCAATGACCTTATGGCAGAGGTCCACGAGGCGAAGCAGGCGAAAGAACGGGCTGAAAGGGGACCCGTCCCGGGCAATGGAGATCATTTGAACGGCCTCGTCTCGCGGTTACAAGCGCATCTTCAGGATTTGACGACCCGCCGGGAGGCCTTTGAGCAGGGATTGCGTTCCAAGGAACAGGAATGGGATGCGCTCTGCGACAGTACTCACAACTTTGAGAACCTGGATATCCTGGCAAGAGCTAAGCGGCGCCAGATTGTCTCTGCGCTGGCGGCCAAGATGGACGAGATTTCGTACGTGGATTCTCTGATCCGTCGAATCAAAGACACCCTCTATGAGTAATAATTTGATGACCAATAAGATCATCGGCATTGATCTCGGGACAACGAATTCAGTTGTGGCGGTCATGGAAGGGGGGAAGGTCACCGTCATCCCCGATGACGAGCAGCAGAAGTTGTGTCCTTCCATCGTCGGCTTTCAGGAAGGGGGAACGCCGCTGGTCGGCACTGCAGCCCGCAATCAGCTTGTTCTCAATCCCCGGAACACCATTTACTCGATCAAGCGTTTCATGGGCCGGCGACACAGTGAAGTCACGAAAGAAGAAAGTTCGCTTTCATACGAGATCTTTGGCAAGCCGGAAGAGATGGTAAAAGTTCGGTCGAGGGGGCGTGTCCTCACCCCGCCGGAAATCTCGGCCATGATACTTCGGAATTTGAAGGAGCGGGCGGGCCGGTACTTGGGGGCCGAGGTCGCTCAGGCCATCATCACGGTACCGGCCTATTTCAACGACAGCCAGCGTCAGGCCACCAAGGATGCAGGTGGATTGGCGGGCTTGGAAGTGGTGAGAATCATCAACGAACCGACGGCAGCGGCCCTCGCCTACGGTCTCGACAAGAAGCATGTTTCGAAGATTGCAGTATTTGATCTCGGCGGAGGGACCTTCGATATCTCCATCCTCGAGCTCTCGCAGGGGATTTTCCACGTCCTCGCCACCAATGGCGATACCCACCTGGGGGGCGACGATATCGACAAGCGTTTGGTGGAGTGGGTTTATTCGGAATTTGAGGGCGAGAACGGGTATGCGCTCAAGAGGGCCCCGGAAGTTTTTGAGCGTGTGCGGCAGGAAGTCGAGAAAGTGAAGTGTGAGCTTTCATTCAGCGCAGCCGTCGAGGTGAGCCTTCCCCTCCTCGATGCCCGCGACGGAAAGGTATCGAACTTCCATCGAATGCTGCGACGGGCCGACCTTGAAACCCTTAGCCGCGATATCGTGGAGCGGACGATTAATCCCTGTCGTCGTGCCATGGATGATGCGGGGCTGGATCCGGGCGAGCTTGATGAGGTCATTCTCGTGGGGGGGAGTACGCGCATGCCCCTGGTCCGGGACCGGGTGAAGGCCGTTTTTGAGAAGGAGCCCAATACCAGTGTTAATCCCGACGAGGTCGTGGCAATCGGTGCGGCCATCCAGGGCGCCGTGCTGTCGGGCGATGTCTCCGACGTCCTGTTGCTGGATGTCAATCCTCTATCCCTGGGAATCGAGACCTATGGCGGAGCGATGAGCAAGCTGATTTTCCGGAACTCGCCCATCCCTGCCACCGCAAATGAGGTGTTCACGACGGCGGTGGACAACCAGACCGCCATTGATGTGCACGTCCTTCAAGGGGAACGCGAGATGGCCGCAGATAATCGGACGCTGGCGCGCTTTGCGTTAAGCGGCATCAAACCGCAACCCGCCGGAGGCCCCCGAATTGAAGTCATCTTTGTGATCGACGTGAACGGGATTCTGAATGTCACGGCGAAGGATCAATCCACCGGGAAAGAGGAACACATCGAAGTCAAGCCGAGCTATGGTCTGACAGAAGAAGAAGTCGCCCGGCATGTGGATGAATCCGTGGAACACGCATTTGAGGACATGGACCGCCGCATGTGGGTGGACCACAAGCAGGAGGCTGAACGGGTGGTTGCCGCCACGATGAAGACAATGTCTCAGCACGGCGCAAAGCTCGAAGGCCCGATGCGGGAGAAGGTCCTGTTGCTGGTGGAGCGGACCCAAAAGGCTCTTGAAGGCGGGGACTGGCACGACTTGAAGGCTGCCTTGGATGCGCTCAACGAGGCCACCCTGCCACTCGCGGAATTGCTGGTGACAGAGGCGATCAAAGCCGAAGGTACTCTCGGCAGGCCGGGAACCCATTCCCCTTCATCGCATCACTAGTCCGGGAACACTGATGGACGCCATCCTACGATTCTTCCAAGCGCTCTGTTTGGTCCTGTGGCTGGGGGGAATGATTTTCTTTGGACTGGTTGTCGCCCCCTCGGCCTTCGCGGTTTTGCCGACGCGTCAACTGGCAGGAACGCTGGTGGGGACCACGCTCTTTAAACTCAACTACCTTTCCTGCATTCTTCTCGCGGTTTTCCTTCTCCTGACGCTGGTCGCTTCCGCCCTTGGAAGCCGGCCCCGGAAGGTCCGCCGGCACATCCTCGCCGCGGCGGCGGCCGTGGCGCTTGCCCTCTCGCTCTACGCGTGGGGTGGGGTTGATCGGCGAATGCACGCTCTGCGGACGAGGATGGATGCTGTCGAAACGTCCGTCGCCGAGGATCCGACCCGGGCGGAATTCGATCGCCTGCATCGCCGGTCAGTCGCCTTTTTTGGGGTGAATGTGGTTCTGGGATTGTTGATGCTGGGGTTGTGGACTCGCGAGATCGGTCGACCGCAATGACCGGGGATCAATCCCCCGGGACGGTTCAGTTCGGGATTTCTTCATGCTTCTTTCGCAATAGAAAATAAATCGCGAAGATCCCGACGAGGGTCAGAACCATTGACAACGCCAACCAGGGGTAGTGTTCCCTCATCCAGTGCATCCCCTGCTCCCCCATTTTCATGGCAAGGTACCCTTCCAAATAGTAGCGGAAGCTCCGGCCGAACAATACTGCCGTAATAAACTTCCATGGCTTGATCTCGAAGACGCCCGCGGAGAGGACAAACACTTTAAAGGGGGTGGGGGGAGGAAGGATGGACGGGATCACTACCGCCAGTATCCCGTAACGATCAAACCATCGCCGCACCCGGGCCACTTTGACAGGATCGAACTTCTTGTGAAGGAGGGCATGGCCCCCCCGCCGCCCGACCCAGTACAGTGCGGTACATCCCAAAACTGATCCGATCACCGTCATGGATGCCAGGTACAACATGCGCTCCGGGTTGTGGAAGGAATTGGTCATAATAATGACGTCGTTCACTTCCGGAAAAGACAGAAACGAGGAGTCAAAAAAGGCGATGATCAGCAGCCCCGGCCCGCCGAAGGTCGCGGCGATAGATTTCAGAAAAGCAGTGATCTTCCCCATGATCGATTGCATGCGATTGATTTCTTCGTTGGAACTTCAGCGAGGCGCCTTTGGGTCGGACGGGCAACTGCGAGTGTGCCGATGGGCCGGACTCAAGAGACCGCCCATGATAACGAAGCGGGAATACCTTGTCAAAAAGTTGTTTACGGAAAAAGGGAAAATGCCTCCGCCGAGGTCCTGGTCGAACAGAGAGACCCCTTCCCGCTCCACGACGACCCCCTCTTTGCTTCTTGAGTCCGTCAGGGTCTTTCGCTAGAATCCCTGCCCGGACGACTGCGAGGAATCCATGCCCCCGAAGCCTGATATCCAGGAGCAGATCGAAGACCTGCGAGACCTCATCCGCCATCACGAACACCTCTACTTTGTCCTCGACAATCCGGAGATCTCCGACAGGGAGTTCGACAAGCTCATGCATCGGCTGCGGGAGCTGGAGATGGAACACCCGGAGTTTGCTTCGCCGGACTCGCCGACCCTGCGAGTCGGGGGGCAGCCCGCCGAAGAATTTCCCAAGGTGCGCCATGCCGCAGCCATGATGAGTTTGGACAATACCTACTCGGTGGATGAACTCAGGGATTTCGATCGCCGTGTCCGCGAATTGTCCGACCGGGAAAAGATTGAATACGTCGTCGAGTTGAAGCTGGACGGCCTTTCCATGTCGCTGACCTATGAAAATGGCGTCCTGCTTCACGGGGTCACGCGGGGCGACGGCATGGTCGGGGAGGACGTCACGGGAAATGTCAAAACCATCCGATCGGTCCCGCTGCGCGTTGATCCGAAGAAGCTGAAGGCGATTGGCAGCCCCTCACGGTTCGAAGTGCGCGGGGAGGTGTTAATGGGCCGCAAGGCGTTTGAGATTGTCAATGCGCAGCGCGAGGCGGCTGGGGAAGCGCGGTTCGCAAACCCGCGCAACTCTGCAGCAGGCACGATGCGCCAACTGGATCCCCGCATCGTCGCCGAACGTCAGCTCGATATGTTTCTCTACTACCTGCAGGTCAAGGGGGTTGAACCCCTGCCGGAGCACGCGAAGATGCTCGAAGTGCTTGCCGAGATCGGTTTCAAGGTGAACCCCCACTGGAAATTGTGCAAGTCCATAGAGGCAGTCCTCGGCTACATCGGGGAGTGGGAAACGAGGCGTGAAGACCTGGACTATGAGATCGATGGCATCGTGATCAAAGTGAATGACACCCGTTTGTGGCAGGAACTCGGGGCGACGGCGAAGTCGCCACGCTGGGCCGTGGCTTACAAGTACCCCGCGCGGCAGGCGACCACAAAGGTTTTGGGGATCCGGGCCCAGGTCGGGCGGACCGGCACACTGACCCCCGTGGCCGACCTTGATCCCGTAGATGTGGGCGGGGTCACGGTGAGTCATGCGACGCTCCATAACATGGATGAGATCGCGCGGCTGAAAGTGAAAGTCGGCGACTCCGTTTTGATTCAGCGCGCGGGAGAGGTCATTCCCCAGGTGGTTAAGGTGGTGAAACAGGCTCCCGACGGGCGGGCGTTCCGGATGCCTCGGAAGTGCCCGGTTTGTGGCTCCGAGGTTCAACATCCCGAAGGGGAGGTGGCTTACCGGTGCGTGAATGCTGCTTGTCCGGCTCAATTGAAAGAATCCCTTCTGCATTATGCGGGCCGCCGCGCCATGAACATCGACGGGTTGGGCGAGGCCTTGGTGGATCAACTGGTCGATAAAGGACTGGTCCATGATTCCGCCGACCTGTACAGTTTGACCCTGGAGACGCTGGCGAACCTGGAACGCATGGGGAAAAAGTCGGCGTTGAACCTCTTGGGGGAGATCGAGAATAGCAGGAAGGCGGAGCTAAGCCGCCTGATTTTCGCCATCGGGATACGGTTCGTCGGGGAGCGCACGGCACAATTCCTGGCCGACCACTTTGGATCCCTCGAAAAGATCTCCAAAGCGAGCGCGGAGGAGCTTCATCAGGTCGAGGAAGTGGGCCCCAGGGTTGGCGAAGCAATCCTCGAATTTTTCCATGAACCTCGGAATTTAGAACTGTTAAAGAAACTGCGCGAAGCCGGCCTCCAGTTTGAGCAAAAGAAGGCTCGCAAGGCGGAAGGAAGATTCTCCGGTAAACAGTTCGTCCTGACAGGGACCCTGGCGCACTACTCACGCGATGAAGCTACCCGGATGATTGAAGAGGCAGGAGGACGCGTGACGGGATCCGTCAGTAAGAACACGAATTACGTTGTCGCCGGCGACGAGCCGGGCTCCAAGCTCCAGAGAGCCCGAGCCCTGGGGGTGCCTGTGCTCAGCGAGGACGATCTCTCGAAAATGTTGGGTGAGTCGAGGTGAAACGCGGTGGCGATGGTACTCACTTTCCGGATGAAAGGACCTCCTTCCTTAACCCATCCTTGCCTGAGCCGTATCTAAGCGGTCCTAGACGGTCTAGGTCTGGAAAGATTCAACGATGCGAACAGCCTTGATTCTCAGCGGTGGAGGGGCCAAGTCAGCCTACGAGGCAGGCGTCCTGAAAGCCCTTGAGGATAACAATGTGCGTGTGGATCTGGTCATCGGAACGTCTGCCGGGGCGTTGAATGCCGTCTTCTATGCCGTGGGCGAGACCGAACGGCTCTATAACGGGCAAGGGACCGGACTCTGGCAACGCATCAGCAAGAAGGCCATCCTCCGCGACGGGCTTCTCTCCACTTTTTATTCTCGAGTCGTGAGCTGGAAGCTTGCCTGGCTGGGCATCGCGGTCTCTCTCTTGAACCTGGTTTTCTTTGCGTTGGGGTTCTCCGTGGTCTTTCTTACCGGGTATTATGTCAGCGTCAAGAATCAAGGGATTTCGAAGGCGATGGGAAGGTTGGGAAGTAACCTCCTGGCGGGGATCTTCTATGGATCCGTGTTGCTCGCCGTGATGATGGTCCTCGAATACCTTTTCGTTGGCAGGGTCGCCCTCACGGTTTACCACTGGTTGAAGATCAAGTTGGGGATCGTCCCCGTCAATGACGAATCTCTGAACAATCTTCGAGTCACCGCCCGACATATCCCGCGGCTTACCAAGAAGATTTTGACTCGCTGGCTGAAGCTGCCGTGGGATGTGCTGGACTCCGACCGGCTTGTGGAGAGCATCCATCAAGTGGACGCGCCGGCGTATTTTTCTGCGCGCCCGCTCGAGGAAATGTTGCGCGGAGAGATCCACAGGGTCCTGTCAGACCAGAACCTGACCGCCTCGCAGACAAACTCTACAGAAATTGGACTCACCTTCACCACGTGGCTGCATTCCAAAGTGGAAGGGAACGATCCGCGGTTTCGGGAATTGATGATCACAGCAACCGATCTGAACGCCAAGACGGAGTGTCTTTTCCTGGCGCTCCGCGACCAATATCGCGAACAACTCGTGACCCAACGGCTGAGAAGATACGACCTCAACAAGGGCGACCTTTTTGTCCATTCCCAGGGGATCGATCACTGCGGTCCAGATTACATCGACTTGCTGTACGAGGAGAATGGTTGCTTGCTCCTCGATGCGTTGTTAGCTTCGACTTCCATCATTGGGGTCTTTCCGGCCCGAAAAATCAAGATGCCCGCCAAAGGATACTGGCGTTCCCTCGAGCCCCCTCATACCTTTGTGGATGGTGGATTTGGCAATAATACCCCCATTCGTGACGCCATCGAAGCCGGCGCGACGCACCTCATCGTAGTCCAGGTGGAACCGAAGAACGTGGTCGAACCGCTCAATAATCCGGAGGAACTCAATGCCACCTTGCCTTGCCTGATGAGGACGGTGGAGACGGTTCTCGATACAACCGTGGATGATGACTACCGGTACTATGAACTTTGGAACAAGTATGTCCCCAGGGACCAGCGCATCAAGATGTCCATCGTGCAGCCCCGGTCTTCATTGTGTATTGCGACCCTGGACTTCGATGGCGGGATTTCGGCCAACGGCAACAAAGTACCTCTCAGCGCCGCCTGTGCACGTGGCTATTCGGATGCCCTGAAGCAGTTTATCTATACCGACTGGCCCCAATGGAAGGAAGAGTCTCAAAACGAATCTTCCAAACAGGTAATTTGACAAGATCCCGAACAGGCCCCAGTGCATCCGGTCGAGCCGCGTTGATTCTGATGGCACTCTCCGTCCAGTTCCCTTATAATTTGATTTGGCAGGCCGAGACGATCGCCGCGGTCCCGCAAGACGGGACCGGGGAGGAAAGTCCGAACTCCACAGGGCAATGTGCCACGTAACGCGTGGGCGCCTCTGGATTCCCTTGGTTTCTTTACGGGGATCCCAGAAGGAATCGGGGGAACCGGGGGCGACGGAAAGTGCCACAGAAAACATACCGCTCCGGATTCTTGGAGTAAGGGTGAAAAGGTGCGGTAAGAGCGCACCGCTCCTCCGGTAACGGGGGAGGCAGGGCAAACCCCACATGGAGCAAGACCAAATAGGCCTCACCTTCGGCTCCGGCCGAAAAGAATGGCCCGTTCAGATTTCCGCTGCGGCGGAAGGGTGGGGCGGGTAGGTCGCTTGACCCCGACAGTGATGCCGGGGCTAGAGGAATGATCGTCACTTTGAATGGTTCCGGGGATTCTGTCCGGTCACCTTCAGAGAACAGGATTCGGCTTATCGGCCTGCCAATTTGTTCCCCTGCGGATAAAGCCCCTCCTTCAGAATCGGCTCAAAACAATTCTCATTTTCTCAGGCAAGGTCCATTCTATTTCGGATTGTAGATTTCGGATTGCCGATTTGATGCCCGGGGCTGCTGACTTTTTGCTGGCGAGTATTCCTTTACCTCCGAGGCAGGGGCAAGACACACAAAGAACCTAAGTCAGGCTGATTCTCCCTCCGTTTAAACACGACCGCCCGGATCCATACGCATGGGATAGCAAACTTCCTCTTGATTTAGCCGTTCAAGTCTGTATAATTGCGTCATCTTTTCAATCGACGAACCAAAGTTCTTCCCCGGTTCGGCGAACTGTGATGTAGGTTATTGAGGGCTATCCAAATCGTTCTGAGTTGTCCAGGGCCAAGTCAAAAGGCAGTCCGAGTTAAGAAAAAATAAAAGCCAGCAGGTATTCATAACGGATGAAAAAACGTATTGTACTTGCACTGTGCGTTTCCTTCTTCGCCCCTCTGCTTGCGGCTGGACAATCGCCGGGTCCTGTCATGGTTGCCGTCGTTCTAGCCAGAAATCCCCAGGTGGACACGTCCCAGGCCACGAAGGCCGAGAAGAACCCGCTCTTGTTCCGGGTGGTACAGGAGGGGGATACGCTCTTCAGTATTTCTCAGGCGAACAACATCAGTGTTCAAGCGCTGAGGCGCATTAATCACCTTCAAAGCAACCGCCTGAGACTCGGGCAGCGCCTCTTGATCGCTTCGCCGGGAAACACTGCAAATTGGAACGAGGCGAAATCGAAACGAGAGCCGAAAGAGAGGAGAAGCGCTCAAGAGCTTTTGGCGGGCGTGCGTGACGCGGCGACCACGAGGGAATTAGATCCGGGCAATTCTCCGGAAATAGCCCTTCGCTCCTCCGAGGCTTTAATGAATGATCCGCCCTCGGGAGACGTGGCAGAGGCGGAACTTTCGGTTCCCAACCAACTGGTCCAAGCCGGCCTGGACTTTCTCGGTGTTCCATATCGGTGGCGGGGAATGTCGGAGCGCCGCGGCGTTGATTGCTCCGGCCTCGTAAAGACCCTGTTTGATAGGTTTCAAATCGAACTGCCTCATTCGGCTCGGGAGCAATACAAACTGGGCGAAAAGGTGGCGAGGGCCGAGTTGGCCGTAGGGGACTTGGTTTTCTTCTCGACGCGGGGCAGGATTCCCACACATGTGGGCATCTATATTGGTGACAACCGGTTCATTCACGCGGCGCGGAAGGCGGGGCAGGTCATCATCAGCAATCTCAGCCAGAGTTGGTATCAGCGGAATTTTGTGGGCGCCCGGCGGATTGCGGGCCTTTGGAGAGATGAACAAAAGCCGCCCGAGGCCAAGGGAAACTGATTCTGGGGCCTTCGGGTGGAATAATGCAAGGCCGAGCTGAGGAGCTCGGCCTTTTTGGTTCAGAGTGAGATTTCACCTGTGCTTTTCCTAAAGAGCACCGCGCTGCAGCGCTCGTTTTCTCCCCGAGCTTACTCCAACGGTGACATCCCTCAAGAACCTACATCCTTTCCGGAACTTCAATGCCAAGCAAATCGAGTGATCTTTCCAGAGTGCGCATGACAATGTCGACAACCATCAAGAGAAATTCCTTACGCTCGGCGTCGGGCTCGGGAAGGATACGGTGTTTGTGGTAGAAATTATTGAAATTTTGAGCCAGCGTGAAAGCGTACTTTGCCACTCCTGCGGGCTCATGCGTGGCGACGGCCTGCCGGGAAAGCGTCCTCAATTGCGATGCCAACAACAGCAGGCTCCACAGTTCATCGTTCGCGGCTCCTTCCAGGAATCTTCCGGAGGGGCGGCTGCGCATCCGGACGCGAAGGTCCTCAAGAGAAAAATCAGGTTTCTCTTCGGCATACTTTCGAAAGATATTCCTGGAGCGAACGACGGCGTATTGAATGTAGGGTCCCGTTTCACCTTCGAAGCTGAGCGCTTCGTCAAAATCGAACGCGATGACGGAGTGCAGGGTGTACTTCAAGAGGAAGTACCTCAATCCCCCGATGGCAATTTGTTTCGCGATCATCTCCTGTTCCAGCGGGGGGAGGGCGGGATGGCGCTTTTCCACCTCCAGGAGCGCCTTGGCAATCATCTGGTCAATCAACTGGTCGGCTTTGACGCCGAGCCCCTTCCGCCCCGAAACTTCGACATAAGGCCGCTTGCGGTCCTCTTCGGAAAGCTCAATCCCCAGATCCGCACAGCAATGGGGTGACAGCGCCACCATCTCGTAATCGAAGTGGATGGAATGATCCGCCGCCTCGTGGAAGCCGAGAGCACGCAGCCCGAGCGCCACGATGTTCTGGAGGTACGCCTGGCGCACGTCGATGACGTTGTAGACTTCGCCCCCGCCACCAAAGTGCGGCGGGCAGTCGCGGTCCGGGGCCGGCTGAGACGACGACATCCAGAGGACATGACCATCCTCATAGGTATGAAATTTCCGATAGTAGAAATCCTTCCCCAGCAATCCAAACTTCCAGAGCTGGTAGGCGATGTCCTTCCCCACGTAGGTGACGGTTCCATTGGACCGGACGATGACTTTGTCTTCATCGTGGAATTCCTCAGTCGTCGAACCGGCGTTGTCCTTTTCGGCTGACTCAGCGCCCTTCATGACCCAGCAGCCGCGGTTTTTCCCCTCGTTCTCGAAAACAATGGCGCCGCTTTCTTTCAGAAGATTGAATGCCTTCTCCCAGAATTTCAAATGGAGGATGTCGCTCTCTCGCGGCATGAGATCATACTGGATGTTCACGCGCTTCATTGTGGCGATGTGGGCGCGAACAATCGCAGTCGCGACGAGATCGGCGAGCTCAGACGTCGGATTCCCGCCTTGTTCGATGTTGTGAAGAGCTTCGGCACGAAGGGAAAGCCGGGAGGGATCTTCCTCATAAAAGTGTGAGACCCGGGCGTAAAGGTCCCAACAGTAGAAGTCGAACTTTAACCGGGGATCATCGATCAGCAACGCGACCTGGTCTTTGGAAAGGTTCTGGATGTGTTCAAACCCCACAACGACATCCGCCACCTGAACGCCCGTATTGTCGATATAATTCTGAACCTCGACGGTCCGGCCCAGGAACCGGAGCAGCCGGACGAAGCTGTCACCCAGGGCGGCATTTCGAAGATGACCGATGTGCGCCGACTTATTCGGATTAATATTGGTGTGTTCGACAATTACCTTGTGCGGAAGAGCGGCATGGGATTCCAGCTGATCCAGTCTAGCATCGATGAGAAGAGTGAAGAAGTCGCTTCGCTGCAAGTAAAGATTGATGTATCCGCCTCCGGCAACGACAATTTTTTCGATGCCGTCAAGCGGGCCAATTTTTTCGGCGAGCTGTTGAGCGATGACTCGTGGGGCCTTTTTGAGGCGCTTGGCGAGATCGAAGGCGACAGGTAGGGCCAGCTCGCCGAACTCGACTTGCGGGGGAATTTCGAGCTTTAACTCGAGGCGCTCAATTCCGTACTCCGATTTAAGAAATTCCGCCACTCGCTCGCGAACTCTTTGCTGGATGGTATGGTACATCGGCTCTCCCCAAGGGCGCCGCATTATAGCCCAGCCCCCCGACCCCCGCAATTCGATTCCTGCGCGGCGAATGCGCGGTGAATTGACATTGCCTGATATTGCTTCTATCATTGCGGGTTTTAGATTGATCACGTGGAAAGATAGAGTGGCGCCGAGGACAAACGCGGGGCCTGCCCGGAGGGGCCCGGTTGAGGTTGAAGATGAGCGTAGCGTATTTCGATTGTTTTGCAGGGATTAGCGGCGACATGACGATTGGCGCCCTGCTCGGAGCAGGTGTGAGCTTTCCGGACCTCAAAGCAGAACTTTCGAAGTTGAAGCTCAAGGGCTATGAACTTCACCAATCCCGGGTGTTGCGGAGTGGGATCTCGGCAATTAAGTTTGATGTGCTGCTTACCGGACCGGAACGTCCTTCGCCTGAGGGAAGTCCAGGGCCGGCCGGACGCGCTCCCTCGAAGGGGAAGCAGGTGGGAGGGAGACCGCACCACGAGCACATTCCGGGTGAGCACAAGCACCGCTCCCTCGACAATATTCTGGAGATAATTGAGACCGCGAAATTGAGTTCCGGCGCGAAGGCGCTTTCTCAACAAATTTTCCGGCGCCTTGGTGAGGCCGAAGCCAAAGTACACGGTATCCCCCTCCAACAGGTGCACTTTCACGAGGTGGGAGCCGTCGATTCCATAGTCGATATTGTAGGCAGCGCTGTTTGCTTTGATTGGCTCGGTTTCGAGCGGATTATCTGTTCGCCGATTAATGTCGGGTCGGGATTTGTCGATTGCGAACACGGAAAGTTGCCTGTGCCGGGTCCGGCAGCGGCCGAACTCCTCAAGGACATTCCCATTTACTCGGAGGGGCCCGAGGTGGAACTCACTACCCCCACCGGGGCGGCCATTATCTCTACAATGGCTTCCGAGTTTCGAAGAATGAAAGAGTTTCAATCGACCTCCGTGGGGTATGGTGCCGGCTCTCGCGACGTCAAGGGATTTCCGAATCTGTTGCGTGTCTATGTGGGGAAAGAAGGAAGCGGGCCGGAGGGGGTCTTTGAGAGTGATCTGGAAATTGTAAATATCATCGAAGCAAACATTGACGATATGAACCCCCAGATTTACGGTTATTTTGTTGAAAAAGCCCTGGCCGCGGGGGCGCTCGATGTGTACATCACCGCGGTCCAGATGAAGAAGAGCCGGCCCGGTCAATGCCTCTCAGTGATTTGCGATCCATCCAAACTCGATGTCCTCACCCGCCTGGTTTTTGCCGAGACAACCACCATTGGATTGCGCATCCAGGAGGCCTCCCGACGGGTTTTGAATCGAACGCTGGAGACCATTGAAACCCGGTTTGGTCCAGTGAGGATTAAGGTGGCGCGACTCGATGGGTCTGTCCTCAATGCCATGCCTGAATTTGCCGATTGCCAGCGGCTGGCCGAAGAAAATGCCACCCCCTTGAAGGAGGTTTTGGCAGAGGCGAACGCAAAGATCCGAACGCTGAAGTTATAGCTTATGACAGAGACCCGAAGATCATTTTACGTGACAACCCCAATCTATTATGCGAACGCCAAACCGCATCTGGGTCACCTCTATACCACTCTGGTGGCGGACACCTTGACCCGTTTTCAGCGGCAGCGCGGGATCGACTCCTTCTTCCTGACTGGGACTGACGAGAGGGGGGTCAACATCGAGCGGGCCGCGGCAGCGCGCGGGATTCCCGTGCAACAGCATGTTGACGAAATTGTGGAAGAATTTCAGGAGACGTTTCGTGTCTTCAACGTTGAATACAGCCGATGGATCCGCACGACCGATTCCTACCATAAAGAGGGGGTACAAAGTCTGTGGCGACACCTCGACGAACGGGGGTTCATTTACCGGGGAGAATACAAAGGATGGTTCTGCGCCTACTGCAATGAATTCAAGGAGGTCGAGGAGAGAACAGAGCAGCCGCTTTGCCCCACCCATGAACGGCCGCTCGAGATCGTGGCGGAGGAAAGCTACTTCTTTAAATTGTCGGCGTTCGGGGATCGCCTCATAAAACTCTATGAATCACGTCCGGATTTTGTTCAACCCGACTCGCGACGCAATGAGGTGATCGCTTTCGTGGCCGGGGGACTGAGGGACCTTTCCATCAGCCGTATTTCGGTGAAGTGGGGAATCGAAGTGCCGGGGGATCCCCGACACACGATCTATGTCTGGTTCGATGCGCTCGCAAACTACATCACGGCGCTGGGTTGGGGAAACCGGTCCTTCCAGGATTTTGACCGGTTTTGGCCGGCCCTGCACCTGGTCGGGAAGGATATTCTCCGGTTCCACGCCGTGTACTGGCCGGCGTTCCTCATGGCAGCGGGGATCGAAGTCCCACGGACCGTTTTCGCCCATGGGATGTGGCTCTCCAGTGGAAGAAAGATGGGGAAGACCCTCGGCAACGTCATCGACCTTGCTGTTCTCCGGAAGCACTTCACTCCCGAGCAGGTGCGGTATTTCTGTCTGCGCGAAATGGTGTTTGGGCGAGACGGCGACTTCACGTACGAAGCGCTAATCGATCGTGTGAATGCCGACTTGGCGGCGGGCCTGGGGAATCTGTCAAGCCGGACGCTGACCATGGTGCGGACCTACTGTGGAAACAGGATCCCTCTGTCCGACTCGGATGCCAGCAGTGAATTTGTCCCGCAGGCCGCAGAGGTTCGTCAGGCGATCGAGCAGGCGATGGCCCAATTCGACCGGGAATTTGAGCGGTACTGCTTCAGCCTCGGGCTGGAAGCCATTTGGGCTGCCATGTCACGCGTTGATAAGTTCATCACGGATGCCCAGCCGTGGGAATTGGCCAAAGATCCTGAAAAGCAAGGAACCCTGAAGTACGTTCTGAGTACGGCCCTTGAGGCAGTGCGGCATTTAGCCGTCGTGCTGGCGCCTGTCCTGCCGGAAGGCAGTCAGGCCGTGTGGCAACAGCTGGGCCAGGCGGGCAAGGTGGGCGAGGTTGCGCCTGCCGGGCTTCGGTGGGGAGGTCTGAAGGCGGGGACTGAAATTGGTGAGGTCAAGGGCATCTTCCCAAGGATGGAGAAGGTGAAAATCATGGAAGAAATCAAACGCGACGAATTGACGGCTCGGACCGAGGGAGCCGGGAGGGCAGAAAGAGGAGATCAACCCTCAACTGCGGCCGCTCCGAAGGAGGCCTCCAAAGTAGGGCCGGAGGGGGAATCCGTCCGCGACGGGCTCATCTCGATTGAGGAATTTGCTCGAGTCGATATGCGAGTTGGGACCGTGCTGACGGCGGAACGCATTCCGAAGGCGGACAAGCTCTTGAAACTCACCGTCGATATAGGAGATGAAGTGCGACAAGTCCTCGCAGGTATCGCCCTGTATTACGAACCGGAATCATTGATTGGCCGGAAAGTGGTCGTGGTGACGAATCTGCCGCCCCGGAAGATGCGCGGGCTCGATTCCAACGGCATGATAGTGGCGGCCTCGGTGGGACCGGAGGGACGACCTGTCATCGCAACATTTAACGAGGACGTCCCCAATGGAGCGAGATTGAAATAGCAAAAAGATTCAATCGCTCCTCCCTGCTGAAAACCATGTTTATCGATTCTCACGCCCATCTGGAATTCCCCCAGTACAACGGCCAGGGTGCCGAGGTCCTGGCGCGCGCCCAGGCCGCCGGCGTCGAACGCATCCTCGCCATCGGGAGCGGGTCGGGACCCGGGACGCTGGATTGCGCCCTCCAGTTTGCGGAACGCTATGATTGGATCTTCGCCACGGTTGGCATTCATCCCCACGAATCCAGGCTGGCCGCGGATAAGGATTTCGTGGAGATTCGGCAGCTGGCCGGACGTCCAAGGGTGCTGGCCATCGGGGAGATTGGCCTCGACTACTATTATGATCACTCCCCGCGGGACGTCCAGCGGGAAGTCTTCATCCGCCAGATCCGGATTGCAAAAGATCTGGGCTTGCCCATTGTGGTTCATTCCCGGGATGCAGAACAGGATACCTTGGAAATCCTTCGCCACGAGTGGAGGAGTGCCGGGCTGGGCGGGATCCTGCACTGCTTTACCGGGAGCCTGGAGATGGCGCGCGGCGCGATCGAGATGGGTTTTCTCGTCTCCTTTTCCGGGATTATCACCTTTAAGAAATCTCAGTCGATCCGAGAAGTGGCTCGCTCCTTGCCGAATGAGCGGGTCTTGATAGAGACCGATAGCCCGTTCCTGGCGCCGGAGCCTCACCGGGGCAAGACAAACGAACCGGCCTTTGTTGCAGAGACCGCCCGAGCACTGGCGGAAGTGAAGGGGCTGACAACGGAGGACATTGCCCGCATCACCCGGTTCAATTTCAACCGGTTCTTCAAATTGCCGGATCCCTCGATCGGTCGGCGCACGGTCACCTACAAGATCCGGCATTCAATTTATGTAAACCTGACGACGCGCTGCACGGCCGACTGTGTTTTTTGCGCCCGGCTTTACGATCCGGTCGTGTCCGGCTATTACCTGGGGCTGAAAGAAAACGAGGAGCCGGGCGCCGACGAAATCATCGGCGAAATAGGCGACCCCACACAGTTCGAAGAAGTGGTTTTCTGTGGCTATGGCGAACCCACCCTGCGGCTCGACGTCATCAAGGAGGTATCGCGCGCCGTCAAGTCCAAAGGGGGGCGCACCCGCATTGATACCATCGGCCATGCCAATCTGATTCACAAGAGAAACGTTGTGCCCGAACTGGTGGGATTGATTGATCACGTCTCCATCAGCCTGAATGCCGCGGACGCACAAAAATACGAAAAGCTCTGCCGGACGGAATTTCCAGGGGAGGCTTTCGCCGGAATGCTGGAGTTTACCCGCGAATGCGTCAGGTGGTTGCCCCGGGTTACGCTGTCCGTCGTCCGCGTCCCGAATCTGGACGTTGAGGCCTGCAAACGGATGGCGGACGAGATCGGAGCCGTCTTTCGGATTCGAGAGTATGATTTGGTTGGGTGAGGAAAGTTGTCGGTTGTCAGTTCCCAGTTATCAGTGTAGTGCAGCCTGGTCTTGCGCTCGTACTGACAACCGAGAACTGAGAACTGACAACTTCTCTTTTCAGTTGTCTAACCGGGGGCGGAAGCCAAATGGCCGCAGAAAATAGTTTTGACATCGTCTCAAGAATTGACAAGCAGGAAGTCTCCAACGCCATCCAACAGGCCTTGAAAGAAATTCATCAGCGCTTTGACTTCAAGGGGAGCAAGAGTTCGATCGAACTCCTGGAGGACAAGATCGTTCTGGTCTCCGATAATGATTTCAAATTGAAAGCCGTGACGGACATCCTGGAGCAAAAACTGGTCAAGCGCGGCGTGCCTCTAAAGGGGTTGGCCTTCGGAAAGGTTGAGCCCTCCGCTCAGGGGACGGTGCGGCAGGAGGTCACGCTTCAACAGGGGATTTCTCCGGACAAGGCCCGCGAAATTATCAAGTCCATCAAAGAAACCAAATTGAAGGTACAGTCCTCCATTAACGGGGACTTCGTGCGTGTTTCAGGAAAGGATCGAGACACCCTGCAGAACGTGATTGCCCATCTGCGGGCCCTCGATTTTGGAATTCACATGCAGTTTGTGAACTACCGCAGCCAGTAAACGGAGGCTGCACAAAGAGGCGAAGCGTGCCTCCTTGCCGGGGCGAGGAGGAGCCGAGGTCCGGATAGGGATCCGCGATCAAAGGAGTTCGTGCTGTGACCGTCCAGGAGATTTTCGATCTTGTCCAATCGGACCTGAAGGAAGTTGAAGCCGAATTCGCCCGGCAGGTGGTTTCGCCTGTCAAGACAATCTCATCGATTGGGAGCTACCTCCAACAGAGCGGAGGCAAGCGGCTGCGACCCGCCCTTTTACTTCTTTGCGCGAGGCTGTGCGGCTCCAACGGGAGCCTGGCGTCGATTAAGCTCGGAACGGTCGTGGAATTCCTTCATACGGCCACCCTGGTTCACGACGATATCATTGATGATTCGAACCTGCGGCGGGGCCGCACTGCGGCGCACATGAAATGGGGCAACCAAACGTGTGTTCTCGCCGGGGACTGGATGTACATGCAATCCTATGTGCTGGCGCTCTCGGAGAAGAACTTTCATATCCTCGAGATCTTGACGGACGTGACCCAGAAAATGGTGGAAGGCGAACTGATCCAACTCCAGTGGCTGGGTCACAGCGATATTGATGAGGCGAGCTATCTCGATATCGCCACCCGCAAAACCGCCCTTCTGTTTGCAGCCTGCGGCCGGCTCGGGGCCGTCCTGGGAGGGCGGTCGGAGGGAGAGGAAGCGCGGATCGGGGAATATGGCCGAAACCTCGGCCTGGCCTTCCAGTTGGTCGATGATCTCCTCGACTTTACTTCCAATGAGACCACTCTGGGAAAGCCGGTCCTGAGCGATCTGAAGGAAGGCAAGGTGACGTTGCCGCTGATTTATGCGTTGCGTCGCTGCCAGCCGGAAGAAGCCATCCCGGTAAAGCGAGTCCTGGAAGACTCCGGGTTCGATACCGTCGGGCGCCGTGAGATCATCGAACTGGTGGAGAAATACGATACCCTTGCCGAGGCGCATGAAAAGGCAAAACGTTATGCCCGGTGTGCCCGCGAGGAGCTCTCCAGTTTTCCGCCCTCCCCGTATCGAGAGGCGTTGCTGGACATCACGGATTTTGTCATCGATCGCAACCGATAACAGCAGTTCGAGGCGGCCGGGCCCTCCCTGGCGGGTTCCGCTCCATTCAACAGAAAACATGAAAGAAATCGAGGTCAAGCTGAGGATCAGCGATGTCGTCCAGACCCGGCGCCGGCTCCTGGAGGCGGGGTTTGAACCCGAAGGAGAGCGGGTTTTTGAAGAGAATTGGCTGTACGATTTTCCGACCCAGACCTTGCGTCAATCGCGTTCCTTGCTCCGGCTAAGAAAATCCGGCGATCGCGCCATCATCACCTTTAAGGATCCTCCCGAAGGGAACTTGCGTTACAAGATGCGCGACGAGATTCAAACTGAAGTGGCGGAAGCCGAGGTGATGCGCGATATTTTTCGCAAATTGGGCTTGAACGAGACGTTTCGCTATCAAAAGTATCGGACCGCGTTCCGGATTAGGGATGAATCCCGGGGGCATGTTCTGCTGGATGAAACGCCGATCGGCCCATTTCTGGAGTTGGAGGGCGCCACTGACTGGATCGATCAAGCGGCCTCACAGCTGGGCTTTTCACCTGGCGACTATATCTTGAAAAGCTATGTGACGTTGTTCCGGGAGAGTTGTCCGGAGCAGGAGTTCGAAGGGTCCGCCATGTTGTTTGGGTCCACCTACTCACAACCGAACCCGAAAGGTTAGCCATCGTATGAACCTCAAGGCCGAGCAGCCCGACCCGTTCATCCTGGATGCACGGAGCAAGAGAATGGTCGAACAGCTCGATCCGATTCGAATGCCGCGCCACATTGCCGTCATCATGGATGGCAATGGCCGCTGGGCACAGCGGCGACACCTGCCGCGGGTTGCCGGACATCGCGCCGGCATCGATGCCGTTCGGGACACCGTCGAAATGTCACGGTGGCTGAATATTGAAGCGTTGACCCTGTATGCTTTTTCCAAGGAAAACTGGAAGCGGCCTAAGTCGGAGGTCAGCGTTCTGATGCGCCTGCTCCGCGAGTATCTCCACAAGGAACTGGCCCGTCTGAAGCGGAACAATATTCGCTTCCAGGTCCTCGGCCGGATGGAGGATCTTCCGCCGCTGGTTCAGAAAGACCTGGTCTATGGCCGGGAGGAAACCCGGAACAATACCGGAATGATCTTCAACGTCGCCCTGAATTATGGGGGGCGGACCGAACTGGTCGACGCGTTCAAGCGTCTGGCTGTCCGGATGCGGACGAACGGGCTGGATCTCGATCAATTGAACGAATCTGACATTGAAAGGGAATTGTACACAGCCGGTCTGCCGGATCCCGATTTGCTGATCCGAACGAGTGGAGAAATGCGGGTGTCGAATTTTCTGCTCTGGCAGATCGCGTACGCGGAAATCTGGGTGACCCCGGTTCTCTGGCCTGATTTTCGCCGGCACCATTTACTGGAAGGAATCATTGAATTTCAAAAGCGCGAGCGGCGCTATGGTGGCCTCCAGGCATGACGCGAGTGTTGAGCGGACTTGTGCTGGTTCTCGTTGCCGTTGGGGTGGTGGGCTGGGCCCCGCGCTGGGTGATCTTTCTGGGGCTGGTGGTGCTCAGCAATCTGGCGTTGCACGAGTTCTACCAGCTCTCTGAAAAATGCGGGCTGCTTCCGTTCCGGTCGGCCGGTCATCTTTACGGCTTGTGGCTGCTCGCCGAGCAGTGGAGGTTTCCCGGGCACATGAGCATGGGCGCGTTGACAGGGTTCGTCCTGCTGGTTCTCTTTCTTAGCCTGACGCGTCCGGACAGCTTTGCCCTGGCGATTGGGTCTTCGGGGGCCACGATTTTAGGCACCCTCTATACGGGAGGGTTGCTGAGTCTCCTCCTGGCATTTCCAGACCCCTCGTCCCGCCGGGGTCCCTTGGGTCTCCCCATTGAGGGCCGGGCAGCAATTTTCTTTTTGCTGGCCGTCATTTGGGCGTCTGATATTGGAGCGTATTACGTCGGTCGCGCCATCGGAAGGCATAAGATGGCCCCGCGGATCAGTCCGGGAAAGACGATTGAGGGTCTGGTGGGAGGATTGATGGCCAGCGTGCTCGTTTCTCTTGTGTTTCAACGGTATTGGCTTCGAGGTTACAGCCTGGCGGCCCTGATGGTCCTTGCAATTTTTCTCGATCTGGCGGGGGTTCTGGGCGATTTGGCCGAATCGGCTATGAAACGGGGGGCGGGCGTAAAGGATTCTTCCTCGATTGTTCCGGGCCATGGCGGTGTCCTGGATCGGATCGACAGTTTGTTGTTCGCCCTCCCGGTGATGTATTATTACCCGGCGGTGCTTGTATTCTTGAAGGGCATGCTCAAGACGGGTTGAAGTGGTTGCATCAGGGCGGCATCTCGAAAACCGAATGAAGAACATTTCTATTCTCGGGTCCACAGGCTCGGTCGGGGTGAACACCCTCCGCGTGATTGAAAAATTTCCCGGGACGATCCGCGTGGTCTCATTGGCCGCCGGGAGCAATTCCAGCCTTCTTTCTCAGCAAATTCGAAAGTTTCACCCGCAGATTGTATCCGTGGCTGATGACGAAACTGCCGACGCCTTGGCCCGGAATCTTCGGGGATTTCCCAAGCGACGCCAGCCCCAGATCGAGGTCGGCGAAAAGGGAATGACGCGGGTGGCCACCCACCCGGCCGTCGAGCTCGTGGTGGCCGCCACGGTCGGGGTGGTGGGATTGGTTCCTATTTTCGAGGCGGTCCGGCGCGGGAAGTCCGTGGCCTTGGCGAACAAAGAGATTCTCGTTGTTGCGGGAGAACTCCTCACCCGAGAGATGGCCCGGCAGGGGAAACCCTTGCTGCCGATTGATAGCGAACATTGCGCAATCCATCAATGCCTGCGCTCGGGCTATCATCACGAGATCCGGCGATTGATCCTGACGGCCTCCGGAGGCCCGTTTCGCAACGCCTCGCTGCGGGCCATGCGCCGCGCCACCGTGCGGGAAGCCCTGGCCCATCCAACCTGGAGGATGGGGAACCGCATCACCATCGACAGCGCCACCCTGATGAACAAGGGATTTGAGGTGATTGAAGCCCACTGGTTATTCGGGTTGAAGGCCGACCAGATCGATGTGCTCATCCATCCCCAGTCGACCATCCATTCCATGGTCGAGTTTATCGACGGGTCGATCATGGCCCAGCTGAGTGCCACCGATATGCGTCAGCCGATCCAATACGTGTTGACCTATCCGCACCGGTTCAACTCCAATGTCCAATATTTTGATTTTGGCAAGGCGACGAAGTTCGATTTTGAACAGCCCGATCTGGGCAAGTTCCGATGCCTCGCCCTAGCCTACCACGCTCTCCGGTCCGGGCCCTCCGCGTTGTGCGCCTTGAACGCAGCGGACGAGGTGGCAGTCCAGGCATTCCTCAAGGAAGAAATCCCCCTGACCCGGATTCCGGTGGTCATTGAAAAGACCCTCGAACGCCTGCCCTCCGTTAAGATCCAGTCGATTCGGCACTGTGTGGAAACCGATCGGGAAGCCCGGCGGGTGGCCCTCGCTATGATATAATGGAGCTGCCACAGGGTTTCATTTCCCGCCAAGGAGAGTTGTTTGTATAACGCAGCCGTCTATATCCTGTCGTTCGTCTTCGTCCTGGGAGTACTCATCTTTGTGCATGAGCTGGGTCATTTCCTGGCCGCCAAGTACTTTAAGGTGCGGATCCTGACCTTTTCCCTCGGCTTTGGGAAGCGTCTTGTGGGGTTCGAACGGGGGGGCACGGACTATCGAGTCAGCGTCCTGCCAGTGGGCGGTTACGTTCGAATGGCCGGTGAATATCCCACCGATGAGTCGGTCGGGGCCCCTGATGAATTTCTGAACAAGCCGCGCTGGCAGCGGTTGATTGTGGGCGTGGCGGGCGCCACCATGAACCTCATCATGGCGGTCCTCATTCTGGCGGCTGTTTTCAGGTTCAATTACCTCGAGCCCATGTACTTGGGCCAACCGGTCGTCGTCGGGTCGGTGGCGGCGAACTCCGCGGCTTCGGCGGCCGGACTCGAAGCGGGGGATCGGATTACCAAGTTGAACGCCAAGGAGAATCCTAATTGGCATGACCTCGAGACGTTGTCGATTACCAATCTGGCTGAGCCGGTGGCGGTCACTGCAGAGCGCAACGGCAGACCCTTCAGTTTAACCGTGACTCCCCGGCTGGTGACTCTGCCCGAGACGGGGGAACGAATCAGCGACTTCGGAATTCAACCCACCCTTGCCGTGCAGGTACGCAACCTGGTCCCGGGGTTTCCCGCTGCGAAGGCAGGTGTCCAGGACGGAGACCTGATCTTGAAGATCGGGGATCATCCGATCACGAAGAGTGAAGATTTCTCCTACCTCAACGACACCATTCATAAGAGCGTCGGAAAGCCGCTCCTCTTTGTGCTACAAAGGGGGAACGACACCCTGACGAAGGAGATCACGCCGGTGTTGGATCCGGCCCTTGGCTATGGCCGCATTGGATTCCGACCCGACATCCCCACGGAGAAAATGAATCTTGGGGTGGTCGGCTCCATCGGAAAATCGGTGGGCGAGAACGTCAGGATCGCCGGGCTGACCTTCAAGGTGTTGGGGCAACTGGTCACCGGTAAAACGTCGCCCAAGACACTGGTTGGACCGATTGGCATTTTCAAGGTGACAGGCGAGGCGGCCAAGACCAGTGCCAGCGACTTGTTCCATTGGATGTCCTTTATCAGCCTCCAATTGGGGATATTCAATCTGCTTCCGATCCCTGTTCTCGATGGTGGGATGGTTTTCGTGTTGCTGATCGAGAGCGCCCTCCGTCGCGATTTGGGTCGGGTCGCCAAGGAACGACTCATTCAGGTGGGTTTTGTCTTCCTGATGCTTTTGATGGTCTACGTCATCTACAACGATGCCATGCGGTATACCCCTTGGGTAAAGGGGTCAGGAAGCACTGCGACCCAGCCTGCGTCGCCCCCAAAATAGGGGGTGGCGTTCGCCTGTTCATTCCGAATGCGCGTTCCCGACAGGCGGGCGAGCCTCCAGGGCTTGCGGGGACTTTTTCTTCACGTTGGTTGTCCTTCCCCCTGACGTGTGTTTTTCAGCAGAGCGAAGCATTTATCTTTCTCTCGCAAATCACCGTATGTACGCCCCCCCCCCGAGAATCTGATCTCTTCCTCCCCCCGCTGACACACAACGAGTTGAGATACTTGAATCCCCGCCATCGGCCGCGTATGGGATGGAGAAGGGGATCGTAAGCCTCTCCCGAGTCCCGGTTTGCCCCGGGAGAAAGGCGATTTTCAAGAGGATTTTCAAGGCGACCCTTTTCAAGAACAATTCCAAGAAGAAATTTCAAGAAAATTTCAAGAAGAGGCTTGACAGCCGGAAAGCCATTGGGTAGTGTTGTATTGAAAATGACATTCATTTTCAATATTGACGACACGGCCTTGAGGTGGAGTCCCGATGAAATCTTCCCTGCGGTCTGGCAGAATCCCCCGGCTTCATCTCTGGCTGGGGCTTTCCGCCGGCCTGTATTTCTTGTTTCTCGGCCTGACCGGGATTGCGCTGAATCATCGAACCGACTGGGGGCTGGAGGAGAAAACCGTCAGCCACCGCTTTTTGCCTTCGCATTATCGCCCGATGGACGAGGGAGAAAGAACACGGCTGGATATTGTTCTTGCCGATCTCCACTCCGGGCTGCTTTTCGGAAGATATGGCCCCACGGTAAGTGATCTCATCGCCCTGATTTTGATGGCCTCAACTTTAACCGGGTTTGCCTTGGGGTGGAGACGATCCCGGAAACGAGGGGCATCCTTTCAAACGCCTCGGGCGAAGCCTGTCGCCGACTTGCCTCCAATCCCTGCGGAGGCCTCAGAGCCTCAACAACTGAGAATCACAACTTCAAACGGAACCTGAACAAAAACGACCAGGATCAAATCAGGAATATACGTGAAGGAGCAGCCCGGGTGTCGATGATGATTCATTTTCTCAGAGCCATCCCGAAGTCTACAGTGGGAGATTCATATATGAGGTCTCAGTTTTTTCGGAAGCGGTTGTCCTGTCTCCTGATCCTGTGCTTGGGCGGGGGAGAAGCGGTTGGACAAAGCGCCTATAACGGTTCAGAGGCGGCGAAGCCCGCAAGTGGCACGCTGCTGAAGTCCGAGCGCGATCAACTTTTGGCGAAAATCTCGGACCTTCAGGCACAGATCGATGCACTCCGGAAGCAGATCGGGATGGAAAGACCGGTTGAGACGGAAACCGCTGTCCCGCCAATCTCCCCGGATGACTCGGCGAAAGTCCAGGTCCCACGCAAGGAGGTCATGGACTCAAGCTCGCAAACCTCTCCTGGACGTATTCGGCCGGGACAAATCAGCGTCTTGAAGGACCGTGTCAACATAGGAGGTTACGGCTCGGTCCGATTTGAAGCGAATGATGTGGGCGGTGACTTCTTCGTACCCGGCGGGTCAGCCAGGGGGTTCACGTTTCGACGTTTTGTGCTGACTACCGATACGCATCTCAGCGACCGGCTTCGCATACACACGGAAACCGAATTTGAGAGACTGTTGGAACTGGAGATTGAACGGAAGGTCGAAAGGAGTGCGGGCGGACTGCGATTCGAGCAAGGTTTGGAGGGAACCAACGGGGGAGCCATTGAACTTGAGCAGGCCTGGGGCCAATTCGACTTTTCGAAAAACCACGGAATCCGGTTCGGCGTCGTCTTATCCCCGGTGGGGCGCTATAACATCAACCACGACGACGACTATTGGGATCTTCCTCGACGCACGCTGACCGACCGTGATGCTCCCGTGCTGCCGGTGAAGGCCGCATGGAGGGAATTGGGGGCGGGCCTGGTCGGTCATGGCAACGTGGGGGGGCGCGGTCGGATCGATTATCAAGTCTATTTATTGGGTGGGGCCACTCTGGATTTTGCGATGAATCAGATCAGCCAGACAAGGGGTTCGCAACCCGCCCGATTGGTGTCGGAGGCTGAGGTGGGGTTGACCTCCGGCGCCTTTGACGGGACGAAGTCCGCTCAGGCCTTGGGCTATCGTCTGGCTTATAGCCCACGCCTGGGAAGCGAGATCGCCCTTTCGGGATATCATGGAAGATATACCCCGGGCTTTCTCCCGGTCTCTGAAGTACTCCAGGTGATCGGACTGGATGGGGACTTCAAACACAAGGGGTTCGAAGTGGAAGGAGAGATGATTGCTTCCGATTTTGGGAATGTCCGCAATGTGCTGGCCGCCTTTGCCGAGCGGGCATTTGCCGCGTCTGTAGAGTCCACAGGAAGCGGGGGTCTCGGATCAGAGATCGAATTCAGTCTGGAGGGCCTGGCGCGGAGGCGGTACGGCTTTTGGACCGACGTCAAGTATCACTGGCGACCGGAGTTTTTGAGGAAGACGTTCCTCGGTCGAGGGTTTGAGGATCCGGTCCTGATCCCCATTGTCCGATTTGAACGCGTATGGCTCAAAGACCTGGTCACTGGGCTTGCATTCGACCAGGGGGCCCTCACCGAGCTTGCTCAGGAGAACCGGAGCCAGGACCGGTTGACGGTTGGGATCAGTTACCGGCCGGTGCCGTCGTTCGCATTCCAACTCGCCTATGAACACAATCGACGCCGATCAGGATCGATGTTGATTTATCCGGCGGTTCCATTGAATTCGACAAATGGTTTCCTTTTGGGAATGAGTTTTGGCTTCTAGAGGAATGGGGCATTACGTGTGCAGCTTTGCCGCTGCCCCCCGACATTTCGGAAGTGGAAGGGATTGAGTGATGAAGAAGCAAGTGCTGTGCCTCGCATTGATTTCATTGTGGGTCCGCACGCCGGTGATGATTGCCGAGCAATACCTGACCGAAGCGCAAGCTTTGAAGATTGCGTTCCCTCAGTCCCAGAGCGTCACCGCGGAGAGCAGAGTGATCTCAGACGAGGACCGCCGGGGAATCAAACAGCGATACGGGATTGAAGTGCTGAGTTCTTCAGCGAGGATATATTCTGGAAGAAGCGGTTCAAGGATAGACGGGTATGCCGTGATCGCTGACGAGATCGGAAAGAGCGAGCCGATCACGTTCATTGTCGTCATGGACCCATTTGGAAGAGTCCAGACCGTAGCCGTCATGGAGTTTCGGGAGACTCGCGGATGGGAGGTAAAGGAGCCCCGTTTTTTGCGCCAGTTTCATGGCAAGAAATCCACCGATCACCTCCGTGTCAACGATGATGTGGTCAACTTGAGCGGCGCCACTCTTTCGTCGATCGCCGTGGCCAACGGTGTCAAGAAGGCCGTCGTGCTGGTCGATTATTTCCTTTTACATTCGGATAGAAAGTAGGAGCTCCCCTTGAATTCGACATCTCAACACTTCCCCAAGATTCATCCTGCAATGGGTAAAATGTTTGGGTACTGGCGGCGTTGGGTCCCGATGGCGGTAGTTATGGGGGCCGCATTGGCAGCAATGGGGTTCAGAGAATCCGGATCGCAACCACTTCCTCACAAGCAGATGCGTTATGTGATGGGAACCCTGTGCGAAATTACGATTTATGACGAGGATCCAGTACGGGCGGAGCGGGCCATGAACCAAGCGTTTGAGGAGATGCAACGGGTCGACCGGCTCTTGAGCAACTACGATCCCCACAGCGAGTTGAGCCGGATGAACCGGACGGCTGCCGCGGGCCCCTTTAAAGCGTCTGTCGAGTTATTCCAATTTGTCACGGCTTGTCAGCGGTTCTACAGGATCACTCAGGGGGCATTTGACCCGACGGTAGGCCCCCTGGTTCGTGCCTGGGGTTTTTTTGGGCTTCACCCTCATGTCCCCCGGAGGAGTGAAGTGGAAGCCGCCCGTGACAAGGTGGGAATGGGGAAGGTCGAACTCGACCAGGTTCATGCCCTGATCAGTTACGGGGTTGAGGGAATGGAGATCGATCCCGGGGGAATAGGCAAAGGCTACGCAGTGGATCGGGCAGTTGGAACGCTAAAGCGCGCCGGCATCACTTCCGCTCTGGTCAACGCCGGCAGCAGCTCCCTGTATGCGATCGGGCATCCACCCGGCCAGGCCTCTTGGCGGATCGGGATCAAGGACCCCTTTTTTCCAAACCATCCCGCGGCCTTCGTTGCGCTCCTCGACAACTCGCTCTCCACGTCCGGGAGCCTCGAAAAGCGCGTGCAAGAGGGAAGTCAGACCTTCAGTCACATCTTTGATCCGCGATCAGGGGCGCCGGTGGGGGGAGTTCTCGAGGTGAGCGTCATTGCCCCAACGGCAACCGAATCAGACGCATTGACGAAAGCAGCTTTTGTTTTATCTCCCCCAGATGCCTTCGGCCTATTTCAGAAACTGGGCGGGGTCCACGCCCTTCGTTTCGAGCGCAGCGGGTCCGCCGGATGGCGCCTCCGAATGACTCCCTGGTCACAATCGGAATTCTGCCTGAAAGGCGAAATTCGCCGGACCCATTCCGTTAGACGTGTTGATTTGAAGCGGGAGAACTGATAGATTACGGGTCACAGACCCAGCAGGTCCCGGCAAAGAGAAAGAAGCGTTCAGGTGACCCTATGAACACCGCGCGGGTGTTGGATATTTCGGAAGTAAACAAGGCCCAAGGGACCATCCCTGTCACTGAGGAGAAGCGCGTCTTTGAAGAACACCTCAGAACGGTCGGTCTGAAGCACTCGCACCAACGGGATGTCATCCTGGATGAGTTCCTGAAGCATCGAACACATTTAAGCGTGGACGATCTTTACCAGATGGCGCGTCAGAGGGACGCTCGGATCGGATTCAGCACCGTCTTCCGGACCATGAAGCTTCTCAAAGACTGCGGCGTTGCCCGTGAGGTCGTCCTGGCGGACGGAATTTCCCGCTTTGAGCGCAACTACAAGTATCCACACCACGATCACCTCATCTGCACCTCCTGCAACAAAACCGTGGAGTTTTTTGTCTCTGAGATCGAAGAACTTCAAGAGCAAGTGGCGAGGAAGTACCACTTCAAGATGAAGCACCACGTCATGGTGCTGTATGGTCTCTGTCGCGATTGTCAGCGTGCTCTCAAGACCTAGGCCCTCCGTTGTTCCGCCGTTATTCGGATGTCCTTTTTCGAGGCTCCTGCCCGACTTGAAATTCCAGATCTTGCGAATTGATCGGGGGATGGCTTGCGCCCACGCCGCAATCCACCCGTGGCTTGGTCTTCCCGTCCCTGGTCTGATTCCAGGAGAAACCGAGTCAATATGGACAACGAGTGACCCCGGACAATCGGTCGGGAATCTGCTTGACTAAACCGGACCCCTCGTATAATTTTTCAGGACGAAAGCCAATCCAAATCCAAAACCCAGAAGGCGCAACCCTATTACCTGAAGGAGGGAAGAATGCAACCCAAAGAAGTATTGGAGTATGCCAAAGAGAATAATGTGAAGATTCTCGATCTTCGCTTCACCGATCTTCCGGGATTGTGGCACCACGTCTCATTCCCGCTTCACGAACTGACGGAAGAAAGTTTTGAAGACGGATTTGGGATCGACGGGTCCTCGATCAGGGGTTGGGCATCCATCCATGAGAGCGACATGCTCCTGATCCCGGATCCCAGCTTTCCCTGGATCGATCCATTCCATGAAGCGCCGACGCTGTGCATGATCGGGGACGTGATTGATCCCATCACGCGGGAGCATTACCCGCGCGATCCCCGTTACGTGGCCCGCAAGGCGGAGGCCTATCTCGCCTATACCGGGATCGCTGACACGGCCTACTTTGGCGCGGAGGCAGAATTCTTCATCTTCGATAACATTCGCTTTGACCAGAAAGAGCACTGTGGCTATTACTTTATTGATGCGGAGGAAGGGCGATGGAACTCGGGGCGCAAGGAGGAGAACCTCGGCTACCGGCCGCGTTATAAAGAGGGTTATTTCCCCGTCCCTCCTACCGACCATTATCAGGATCTGCGCTCGGAGATGGTCAGGGTCATGGAACAATGTGGGATGACGATTGAATGTCATCACCACGAGGTGGCTACGGCGGGTCAGACGGAGATCGACCAGCGATTCAATACCATGGTCAAGTCCGCCGACAACATGATGCTGTACAAGTACATCACTCGAAACGTGGCCAACCGGCATGGCAAGACGGTGACCTTCATGCCCAAGCCGCTATTCCAGGACAACGGCTCCGGGATGCACTCCCACCAGAGCCTGTGGTCGAAGGGGAAGCCGCTTTTTGCGGGCGATCAATACGCTGGATTGAGCCAGATGGCGCTCTGGTACATCGGGGGCCTGCTGAAGCACGCGCCCGCGATCGCCGGGCTGATTGCTCCCACCACGAATTCTTATAAACGGTTGGTCCCGGGTTTTGAGGCCCCCGTCAACTTGGCCTACTCCCGCCGCAATCGCAGCGCCGCCGTCCGCATTCCGATGTATTCCGCATCCCCCAAGGCGAAACGGCTGGAATTTCGACCTCCCGACCCTTCGTGTAACCCCTACCTGGCGTTCGCGTCCATGCTCATGGCAGGCATCGACGGGATCGAAAACAAGATTGACCCGGGCGAGCCCCTCGACAAAGACATTTACGACCTCAGTCCGGAGGAGATGAAGGACGTCCCCACTTTGCCTGGCTCGCTGGAGGAGGCGTTGAACAATTTGAAAAAGGATCATGGCTTCCTGATGAAGGGCGATGTCTTTTCGCAGGATCTGCTCGACACCTGGATCAATTACAAAATGAAGAATGAGGTCCAGGCGGTGAACTTGCGTCCTCACCCTTATGAATTCGCATTGTATTACGACATCTAACCTGGGGTAGCGGGTCGGTGCGTCGGGGAATCGGGTTTGTGCTAAGATGTGTGGGACTGCAGTCTGCTGAGCGCAGGAGTAGTCCCTTTTTTTTCGCCTTCATTGCATGCCCATTCGACATCTATCCATTTCATTCCAGGATCCGGACCGGGCACAGCTGAACTGGACGCGTATTGAGCGGTCGGCGCCCCGTGAGATTCTGGGCCCGATCGCTTCGCTGCTCAAAGGCTCTGCCGATCCCGACACTGCCCTCAACTATCTTGAGCGGTTCCTCTCCAACACCCCCGAAAAGACCATCAGTTATCTCGCCAAGTTCCCGGCAGCCCTCAATGTGCTTATCCCCCTCTTTTCACAAAGTCATTTCCTCTCGGAGACGCTGCTCATGCATCCGGAATACGTGGAATGGCTCCACCGGGACAAGCGGATTGAATTCGTTAAGTCGAAGGAAGACCTGCTGGAGGAGTCCTCCCGGTTCGATGCGACCCTGGGGGATGTGGAGTTGGCTGAACGCCTGGCCCGTTTCAAGCGGAAGGAGTATCTCCGGATTGCCCTCCGTGACGTCAGGAAGATTGCTACTCTCGCGGAGACCACATGGGAACTGTCGACGCTGGCGGACGTGGTGCTTGAAAAGGCCCTTCGTTGGTGCGACCAATCGCTTCGAAACCGCTATGGCGTCCCCCGGTTTCTCGACGAGGCAGGCAGAATTGCTCCCTCGGAGTTTGTCGTCCTGGCCCTTGGGAAGCTGGGAGGAAATGAGCTCAATTACAGTTCCGACATTGATTTGATGTATCTGTATTCCCACGAGGGGGAGACTGAGGGAATCGAGGGGCGGTCCGAAACGCGAATCTCGAATCAGGAATACTTTATCAAGCTCAGTAGCGCGATCAATGAAGCGGTGAGCCGGGTCACTCCGGCGGGATGGGCCTTCCGGGTGGACCTGCGTCTGCGCCCCCAGGGGAGAGAAGGCTTCCTGACACGGTCGGCGAGGAGCGCCATCGAATATTATAATCGCCACGCTCAACCCTGGGAGCTGCAGGCGCTGCTGAAGGCGCGACCTGTGGCAGGATCACTGGCCGTTGGAAAGCAGTTGTTGAACAGCTTGCAGGTACGCATTTTTCCCTCGGAAGAGAAGGGGCGCATTATTGAAAGCATTGAGCAGATGCGGATCAAGCTGGATGATAAGCTGCAGCAATCAGAGGCCTCGGGCTTTAATGTGAAGCTGGCGCGAGGAACTATCCGCGACATCGAGTTCATTACGCAGTGCCTGCAGCGCATCCATGGAGCTCATGACGCCTGGGTCCGGGAGGGCAACACGGTTCTTGCCTTGCGTCGCCTCCACGACAATAACTATCTGCCCCGTGCCGAGTTTTTCGCCTTAGCCAGCGCCTATGAATTCTTTAGAATCATTGAACATCGCCTCCAACTGGATCGGGGCCAACAGACTCATACCCTATCCGGCCAGCCGTCCGATCAGCAGCTTCTGGCCCTGCGAATGGGCTTCGAGGACGGCCGCGAAACGACGGCTCGGGAGGCCTTGCTCCATGCAATCGAGTATCACCGCGGAAATGTTCTTCGAATCTCCCAGCAAAATCTGGAGGAGGGGAGGGTCCAGGCCGTCGTTCACCCCGGCGACGTTCAAATTTTGGAAGAGATGGAACATGGAGCTGAGGCACGAGAATCTCGCGAGATGACGGCGTCAATGAATAAGCTCGAGAAAGTCCATCCTGACTTCGCATCCGCGCTCAGAACGGTGGATTTTGACAAGGCCGCCAGATCGCGGTTCCATTTATTTCTTGAGGCCCTTCTCTCGCAGGCCCAATTGCTGAAAGATTTTCAGCTGAACGCATCTTCTTGCCAGCGGCTGGAGGCGCTCTTTGCATCCGGAACGGCTCTCTGTGAAGCGATGGTGCGTAATCCCAGGTGGGTGCTCTCTCTGCTGGAGAAGCCCGCGGCAGGAAATCGGCCCGGAATGTCCAGGGGGCTGCGAATCAAGGCCCGACTTGAAAGTACCGTCCCTAAAAAAAGCGGGAAGAAGAAACGCGGCCGACCCGGAGCAGCGGCTCCTGCGGGGGTGACTTTCTTTCGACATGAGATTCGCCGCCAGGTGTTCGACATTCTTGTCGAAGATGTGTTACGGCAGCCTCCTCTGGCAGTTTCGCTTCGACGCCTGACGGAAACCGCGGAAAGGGCCGTGGCAGGCGCACTGACGCTCGCGACCCGTCAGCTCAGTGGGCGGGTTTCAGCAGCAACACGAAAAATCCTTAAGAGCAGTGATTTTCATTTCGGCATTTTTGGACTGGGGCGCCTCGCCTCAAACGAACTCGATGTCGGGTCAGACCTGGATCTCTTCTTCGCGTGCGATTACGCTAGCTTCAAAGCACGAGAAGCCGTTCACGAAGTAGCGTTCCGGCTTGCTGAGACGGTGGTTTCCATACTGACAAGTTATACTCGTGAAGGTCCCTTGTACCGGGTCGACCTCCGCTTGAGGCCCAGCGGCAAGGAGGGAGAACTGGTTCAGGATGCCACTTACTTGATTGAGTACTTTCGAGGGATTGCCAAAGGCTGGGAGCACGCCGCGTATCTGAAACTGCGCCCCCTGGCGGGCGATCTGTCGTGGGCCAAGACGGTTTCAAAGAAACTTGCAAATGCCAGCTTTGCCGGCATGAAACCAGAAACGCTCAAAGAGGATTTACTGGATATTCGGGCGCGAGTGCAGGAGGCGTCCGGCTCCTCCGAGACGTCTTTGGATCTTAAACAAGGCCGCGGCGGGATCTACGACATCGAATTTGCTCTTGCGTACAGCCATTTGAAGAATGGCAAGCGCTATCGGGCTGGGTTGACGCTTCGTGAGGCGGTCGAAACCGCCCGTCGCAGCAAAATACTTTCAGAGTCCATCGCGACGGTTTTTGATGAGGCGATCCCTCTTTACCGCATACTTGACCACTCCATCCGTTTAATCAGGGGGAAGACCTCTCCGGCTCTCGACCAGAAGATCATCCAGGAAGTCCCCGTGCATCTGCAGGGCCGGATCATGTCGGCCTTCGCCTCCTCTTCAGGTATGGGCCCATTTGTCCGCGGGAATCAGGCGGACGAAGTGATGGCGTTATGCACGAGGATGGCCGACCGGGTGCGATGCGGAATGGAACAAGCCTTTGAGGGAATCCCTTGAAGGTGCTTCAAGTCGGGTTCCGCCCACAACCGTTTGCCCTCTGTGTTAGACTTCACCCAGGGCTCTATTCAGCAGACCTGCAGCTCCTTGTTCTGTCGAGCAATAATTCTCTCTGGGATGGTGTTTGTGCTGGATCCCTATGGGCGTAGGGCTCCCTTGGAGGCCATCCACCCTGACCTTTTATGACGCGACTGAGTGCGGCCATACGGCTTTTTACTTTCCTGAGCATTGTTAGCATCCTGCTCTCCATTGCGGCCTCAGAGAGCTTCCTTGCCCTGGCGTTCCTTTGCTGGCTGCCCGTCGGGATCAAGGAAGGCTGGAATAAGAAGAGGCTCCCTGTCGAATGGCCCCCCTTTTTCAGAGCGCTTCAACTTTTCGTCGCGGCCACCATACTCTCGGTCTTGTTTTCTGTAAACCCGCATCAAGGGATGGCAGCAATCCGGAAGCTGCCACTGTTTTTTCTGTGCTTTCTAGTCGTCCGGTTCCTCGATCAGGTTTGGATCAAGCGCGTCTATTACAGTCTGTTCGGCTTAGGCAGCCTGGCAGGACTCTACGCGATGGTACAGTTCGGGGAGAAGTGGTGGTTATTCCAGCACACTCAGCAGGCCGCGGATGATCCCACTCTCATCTTTCGCATTCATGCGTTCATGGGTCATTGGATGACCTTCAGCGGGGAACAGGTTTTGGTCCTGGCGGCGCTCCTGGGGTGCCTTGTGGCGCTTCCGATCCAGAAGACCTGGAGGTGGGTCGGTGCTGCTGTCTTGCTTTCTGTTTCCGTAGCGTTGAGCTTCACGCGAAGCGTTTGGCTTGCGGCCATGGCGGTTTTTGCCGTGGCGCTGCTCACTGCCCGGAAGCGGATCCTCCTGGTTTTCCCCCTGGCGCTCATCGTGCTGCTCGCGATCTTTCCGCATGCCTTTCACGATCGGCTGGATTCGATCGTGAATACGGGATTCTCTTCCAATGTCGCGCGAATCGAAATGGCACGGGCGGGTTGGAAGTTGTTCCGCGAGCACCCCTGGTTTGGAGTGGGACCGCAGCGAATCAGGGAGGAATTTGAATCAATCCTGGAGAATCAGGGGGTACGCAACCCCCCTTTTTATACCGGCCACCTCCACAACAATTTCGTACAACTCGGGGCAGAACGGGGGATATTCGCCCTGGCGGCCTTTGTGTGGTTGATGGTTGAACTGATCGTCCGGTTCTGGCGAGGAACCCTCATTGCCACAGGCCCCGTCGAAATGCGGGCGGCCTATCTCGCCGCTTTACTGTCGACGGTCGCCCTGGTGGTAGCAGGGCTCTTTGAATTCAACTTTGGTGATTCGGAAGTCCTGATACTATTCCTGTTTCTGATCAGTGCCCCTTACGCCATCCGCCCGTTCACTCCTGATCCTTCGGCACGCTCCAGGCCGAACCTTACATAGCAAGGGTTGCCCCCTACTTTTCGTCCTCAGTGCTCGAATCGTATCCTGCGCTCGTGCGGGGATTCGGATTGAACCTCAACTCTCCCCGATCCGCTGCGGTGGTCGAATGATCCGCAAGATGGATTTCACCCGCTTTAGCGGGTTCAGCCCGGAGAATCTGACTCTCTGGAAGAGGAGAGGGGCTTCGCAAGTCCAGGGAATAAATCTAGGTTTCCCCGGGCGAGACTGTGGCGCCCGTGAATCGCTTCAGCCGGCCAAAGAACTTCCTGGCCGCCCGCACATCCCGGCCAATTTGATTCTTCAACTCGATCGGGCCGGCGAATTTCCTCTCATCGCGCAAGCGATGAAAAAAGGATATCGACATCTGGCTCGGGGCCTCGATCTCATCCTGATCAAGCAGATGGGATTCGATGGAAAGTGACGACTCGTCGAAGGTTGGCCGGGTTCCCACGTTCGTAACCGAGGGATAGGTGCTGGAATGAAATGAAGTCTGGGTGATGTACACCCCGGTCTTCGGAATCAACTCGTTAACCGACACCAGGTTCAGGGTGGGGACTGTCAGCTTATGACCCCGTCCGGCCCCCTGAGTGACGCTGCCCTCCAGGGTAAAGTATCTTCCCAGAAGACGATTGGCCTCGGCCACATTGCCTTCGCGGACATAGCTCCGGATCAAACTGCTGCTGACCCGCGTCTGGCGCCAGGTGTATTGGGGGATGCCCTCTACTCCAAAATGGAATTCATTCCCCAGGAATTGAAGTGTTTCGAGATTTCCCCTTTGCTGGTATCCAAAGACGAAATCGGAACCCACAAAGACCTTTCTCGCCGCCACGCAATGCACGAGGATTCGCTCCACAAAGTGGCGAGGGCTCCATCGAGATACTTCTTCGTCAAAAGGAACGATCAAGACGTAGTCGATATCGTGCTGGGCCAGGGCCGCCAGCTTCTGAGGAGAGGTCATGATCAGCGGAGGAGCGGTGTCGGGTAACAAGATTCGAAGCGGGTGAGGGCTGAAACTAATGACGACGGAACAGCCCTTTCGAGAGTGGGCTTCTTCCACGACCCGCTTGAGAATCAACTGGTGGCCGAGATGCACGCCATCAAAGTTGCCGATCGTAACGAACGGCGAAGGGAGACCCGAGGGAAAGGATTCCAGGCGCGAAAATTGTTTCATGAGTCAAGTGAGACCTTGAGCCCGTCATAAGCCAAACGAACGTGAGGGGGAAAATGGGCTTCAGTGGTTTGATGGTCCAGATCATGGCACATGTGAGTAAAATATGCTTTCTTTGGATTCAAGACCTCCACGACTGCGAGGGAATTCTCGAGGTTCGAGTGCGTGGGATGCGGCTTCCGCCGCAGGGCATCCAGCACGAGGACCTCTAATCCCTGCAACAGGGAAAGCGAAGTCTCTGGAATGGTCTTGAAGTCTGTAATATAGGCGAAGCCGTTCATTCGATACCCTACAATTTCATTGGGGCCATGCATCACGGGAATGGGAGTGACCGGCATTCCAAAGAGCTCAAATGGGCCGTTGATCTGGACTTCCTCCACATGGGGAACCAGGCTCAACGCGGAAGTGGATTCGAAGATGTAAGGGAAGGCCCGGCGGATGTGGGAGAGGGTTTCGATGCGGCCATAAATGGGAACGGCCCCTTGCTGCCAGAAATTGTAGGGCCGGATATCGTCAAGTCCCAGGATGTGGTCCGCGTGGGAGTGGGTGTAAAGGATGGCATCCACCCGAGAAATTTTTTCCCGCAAGGCCTGGGCCCGAAAATCAGTGGAGGTATCAATGAGTATGTTTCTGGTGTCGAAGGAAACCAGGACCGAGGCCCGCGTTCGAGAGTTACGCTGATCTGTCGATTGGCAGACTCCACAGCCACACCCTACGACAGGAATTCCCGCCGAAGTCCCAGTGCCTAAGAAGGTAATGTTCATCGCGGTTCTTGAATCGACTGGTTCACCTCAAGGAAAGTCATCCGCAGTTCATAGAGGATGTTGTCCAGAAGCTTCGATTCCGATTCGTCGAGGTTCCCTTTCGTCTTCTGCTGGAGAATTTCCAGGATATCGATGGTCTGTCGGGCCGCCTGCAGATTTTGCTCCGGCTGGTTGGTGGCGGGGTCTGGAATCAGCCCCAGTTGAACCATGGCGGTTGAACTGAGCGACATCACCAGGGTCTCAAAGGTCATCTGAAAGGCTTCCGGAGGAGTTGGATCCTCGGGTGCCGTTCGTTGGTTCGCGGATACCTTGGCCTGCGGGGCTGTCACGTCTCCGATGGTTTCGCTGGATTCCGCCCTGGCCTCCCCTTCGGTAGTAAATTTTCTCTTGTCCGTGACCTTAAAGGTCCCCTCTTGTTCTGAATTTTGCATAACGGTCTCCTCGCCTTGGAAAAGGGATCACGCGCTTCGAGGCCGACCAATGAAGCGTCCCGCCTCGCTCTCGTTAGGGATGAACCCGAACTAAGTTTTTATCATTGGCAAAAAACGTGTTCTTGTCAACACGTTCGTCATTCTTCAGATGCAAAAGACCACTGATTGCTGAGGAGAAAACTGGCCGGACCTCGGGATGCCGCCATTTAGTAAAAGGCGGCGTCAACGGGAAAGGACCATTTGCCCGAATCGTCGGGGCACATGAAAGTCGGGCTTCGGCGTCATCGTCGGGTTCCAGGCAAGGTAAAGATGCGACTTCAATTCCACCCGGTAGGCATTGAGCGCGACGCGCGTTCCTGTAGTCATTTCCTTCATCCCGAGAGATTCGAGCGGAACGCGGAACTCGGCCTGCCAATGCCTCTGTCCGATGTCCACCGCACTCCGCGATTCCATCCCCGCGACCCAGTGGAAATCCTTCAAATCCCGGTCCCGGTCCACATCAATTTCAATCCATTGAGCTGACGGGCTCAATTCGAACTCCTTGTAACAATTCGGACGCCGGAGATCCGGCGATATGAAAATCTCGACGACATCTTCCTTGTCCCACAGATCGTGAGTTCGTGTTTGAACCTGGGGGCGGTCGCTCATGGTCAGCTTTTGAAACCGGCAGTCGAATCCGAAATGCAAAAAATCCTTGGTCCACCGTGTCGCGAACGATGTTTCCCATGGAGGACCCACCGCCTCGCCGTTCCACTGGGTGGAGATCGCTTGCCATTGAGCCCCTCTCCAGAACTCCGTCCCCCAATCGGCCTTAACAGGCGGCTTCTCATTCGCCCACCGGCATTCAAGGACTCGCGAGGGGTCTGCGGTAGGTGTACTCATCATGGCTGGCAGAATCTCAAAAATGCCGGGCAATCAGGCAAAGGGTTTTCAGGTTGATGGGGAGGGATTATATAGGAGGACTCGGCGTGTTGCGAGGATTTTCCTTAACAATTACGCTGGAATATGGGAATCTGTCTGGAAGCACTGGTGGGCGCTATAGGACTCGAACCTATGACCTCTCCCGTGTGAAGGGAACGCTCTACCAACTGAGCTAAGCGCCCCAAGGCGGCGATTAAGCTAACAAACTTTCCCACGAGCGTCAACGAGTAAAAGCGAAAACAAGCATCTCGCGGCGGGATGGGCGAGATCCTCCGGAGCCCTCACTTGGACCCGAATCATGATCGCGACGTCGATATCCTGGAGAGAATCCAGGCGCTCCAGCGATCCATTGCCACCGTCATCCGGGGAAAAGATGAAGCCATCCGCTTTTCCGTGGTGGCTTTGCTGGCCGGCGGACATCTCTTGTTGGAAGACGTTCCGGGGGTTGGGAAGACGACCCTCGCCCACGCCATGGCACGCTCCTTCAACTGCACTTTCCAGAGAATCCAATTCACGAGCGACCTGCTCCCCTCCGACATCATCGGAATTTCGATTTACAATCAGGCCACACGAACCTTCGAGTTTAAAGCGGGCCCTCTCTTTGCGAATGTGGTCTTGGCCGACGAGATCAACCGCACCACTCCCAAGACACAGAGTTCGCTCCTCGAGGCGATGAATGAAGGTCAGGTCACGGCCGATAACCATACCTACGCGCTCCCCCGGCCGTTCATGGTCCTGGCCACCCAAAATCCGGTGGAGCACCATGGTACCTACCCGCTCCCGGAATCACAGCTGGATCGGTTTTTGATGCGAATCACAATGGGCTATCCAAGAACCAGCAGCGAAAAAGAAATCCTCCTCAGCCAGTCCCGCAATCATCCCCTGGAGGATTTGACGCCTGTCCTGAATGCTGAAGAGGTGTTGGCCATCCAGGAGCGCGTGCGGTGCGTCACGGTGGACGAAGCGCTCGTGGATTATGTCCTGCGGATTGTTCAGAGCACCCGCTCCCATGAACACCTCTCGCTGGGCGTGAGCCCGCGCGGTTCGTTGTCCCTCTACCGGGCGGCCCAGGCGCTGGCCCTGGTGGAAGGTCGCGGATATGTCTTGCCTGACGATATCAAGCGGCTCGTGAAGCCCGTGTTTGCTCATCGTATGACCGTGAATTCGAAGTTCTCCTCCACACTGAAGAAAATTGAACAAGCCGAGCTGATCCTCGACGAGATCATCGAATCCTTGGAAGTCCCGCTCTAGGGTTCCCCTCATGGCCCTCAAGAAACCACTTCTGCCGGCGTGGGGTTATTTCCTCATGGCCCTGACGACCTTGTTGCTGGCGCTGCTCGCAGCGCTGGCATCCCGGGCGGCCGCTCTGGAAAATCAACTGATCACCGCCGCCCTGCTGGCGCTCGTCGCACTTGGCCTCGCGGGACTCATTTCAATGACGGTGGTCCCTTCTCTGGCCCGCCGCGCACGCAGGGAGTGGAGGGGAGCAAAGATCTTATTCAAAGTGAGCCGCGAGGGGTGGATCTATTTCGGAGTGACCGTGCTGATCGGTCTTTCCGCCGTCAATACCGGGAACAACCTGCTCTTCATCGTTTTATCCACGATGTTGGGCTCCATTGTCATCTCGGGAGTGGCGTCCCGCGTCGCCCTGAGGGGACTCCAGTTTTCCGCAGACCTTCCGGAGCGTTTGTTCGCTCGACAAGCATCGCTGGCGACTGTCACCCTGGCCAACCGAAAGCGATGGCTTCCCTCGTTTTCGATCTCAGTGGAGCCAGCCCTTCAAATGGGCCCCTGCATCGCCTTTGAGCGAATCTACTTCCCGTTTCTTCCCCCCTCGTTCTCCCAAAAACGGAGGATGGAATTGGTGTTCAGTCGCCGGGGCAAGTACTCTCAGTCAAGGGTTCGAATCTCCACGCGATTCCCATTTGGCTTCATTACCAAATGGGTCGAGCTCCCTCAACCCCGGGAAGTGATTGTGTTTCCCTCGATTGAACCGGTGGACAGTTTCTACGAGATTCTCCCTTTGATCAGCGGCGAATTTGAGAGCTATCTGAAAGGCCGGGGGATGGATTTGTATGCCGTCCGCGATTACTCGGCCACCGATTCTGCCCGAACGATCCACTGGAAGGCCACGGCACGGGCGGAATCGCTCAAGGTCAAGGAATTTGCCCGCGAGGATGAACGACGCCTCATGCTGATTTTTGACGCGAAAACCGACGATATTCCGATGCCCGAGCCCTCCCGGTTTGAGAGGGCAGTTACGCTGTGCGCCTGTCTGGCCCATCACTTTCTTAGTGAAGGGGCCGACCTCAGTTATCTACGGGAAGATGGAACTCTTCTGGAGGGGACCACGGAAGAGACGCTTGATGAAATCTATACCGAGCTGGCGCTGCTGGAGATGAGCCCAGGTCCCAGCCGGCTGATGGATCAGGTGGAATCGCTCCCGCCAGACGAGAAGGATTCATTTAAGATTGTATTCACATTGCGGGAACGCGGAACGCTCCCCACCCGACTGTGGGAGTCATCGCATGTTCTTTTCATCCGGGAAGGCCCTGGCGCGCCGGGCAACCCGGCCCCTGTGGAATGAAATCAAAATGTCAGGCTTTCCCGCACGGGCGGCCTGAAAATATCCAGACATCGATTTGAGGAGGACACAGTCATGCGAAGAACGATCCTGGGCGCCTTGTTGTTGCTGCTTCTCCCTTTGCTCGCGTTGGGCAAGGACGCTCCCTATGCCGAGGTGTTCGGCGGCTATTCTTACTATCATGCCGCGGGCGGGATCCACTTGAATGGGTGGAACGCCTCTGTCGCAGGGAATCTGAACGACTGGTTGGGGATTGTCGGTGACTTTAGCGGTCACTACGGAGACTTCCATCAGCACGCCTACCTGTTCGGTCCGCAACTCTCGTATCGCAAGTTGCCCTTCGTCACCCCATTTGTTCATAGCCTCTTCGGCGGGGCACGCGTCAATATAGGTTTACAGAATGCCTTTGCAATGGCTTTGGGGGGTGGCGTCGATGTCAAGGTAGGATCGCACACCGCGGTCCGGGCGGTACAGGCGGATTACTTGATGACTCGGTTCGGGGGAAGCACGCAGAATAATGCCCGGCTTTCTTTCGGGCTGGTCTTCCGATTCTAAGGGTTCCATGACAACAGGAAAGGGCCCACGGGCGATCCGCTCCCATGAATCGCCCGGCTCTTAGGATTGGTTTCCGATTTGAACAGGAAAGTCCTTGTGAAGCGAATGAAAGGGTGCCCGGCGGGCACCCTTGAAGGGGTCTGAGACACTCAGTCCGGCTCGCTGGCGGCCCCCTGTGGGAGTCAAATGATGGACTTCGCGGCCGCTGCTCTCCGGGGAAGGGTTTGTGTCCGGTAGCTGCTGTGCCGGGACTCTGACTCAGACTTTTCAAGATGAACCGTGAAAGATTTGGATTGCCGGTCCCGGAGAACCTTGATTTCGAGATCGCCCTCTCGTTTTGCACGGATCATGCGCATCACATCCTCTGTTGAGGCGACTTCCTTGGAATCGATTCCGACAATCACATCACCCGCCTTCAACCCGGCCTTCTCCGCGGGGCTCTCTTTTCGAACAGAAGTGATAAGCGCCCCATGACCGTCCTTTACCCCGAAGTATTCCCCCAGCTGGGGAGTTAAAGAATCAATATTAACCCCGAGCCGGCCCTGACGGGGTTCCAAGAGATAAGCCATTGCACCCTGCGGCCCTTCCCAGTTGTGGAACCGCTCGGTCAACTCGTCAAGGTTCTTGCGGAAGGGAGCCAGGTTCAAGGTGTAGACGTCGTTGGTCTCCGAGCCGGGGTGCTTCCCTAAAGTGACCGCAATGGTCTTTGGGGCGCCGGTGCGTACCACAACCAGGCTGCTGGTTCGATCCGGAAGCAGTTCCCTCATCATGCGTGTGAACTGACGCGTCGTAAGAACTTTGACTCCATTAAACTGCACGATCACATCGTTGGGGTGAAGCCCCGCCTTTTGTGCGGGCGAATCCTTCTCAACGCTATCAATGAGGACGCCGTTTTCGTCAGGTAATTTGAGTTCGGACACCTTGGCTTTTGTCAGGTCACTGATGGAAACCCCAAGCCATGCGCCGTCCTCCCATCCTTCCAGAAGCGAGTAGGTGTTCTGGCCATAGGCCTCAACAGCAGCAAACAACAAAACGATTGCAAGGATCACGGTAACGATTTTTGGGCCATTGTGCATGTTTCCTCCTTGGACTCAGTTTTCGCCATTAAGACGATTAATCTCAGAATTTGGTCGGAGAAAAATTCGACGGTTCGGACTTCCTAAGACAGGAAGACGCCTTCAGCCGCACTTCAACGCTGGAACTCGCCTGGGGAAACGGTGGGTCGGGCGGACGCTAATCTGAGGCTATGCAAGCGAGATTTGCCATGACTCAACGTCCTTTCAACCGTCCAGCCGGCAGGAGTCCGTCCCGAGCTTCAATGCTTGTTTCTTGCGAACGACAGGGAGGGAATCGCACCAGGGGAGGAGTAGGTTAAGCGTGAGTTGGTAATCATGGAGCCAGCGGTCGGACTTGAACCGACGACCTACGGTTTACGAAACCGTTGCTCTACCAACTGAGCTACGCTGGCGCGGAAGGCATTATATCCGAGTCTCCCAAAACTGCAATGAACAAAAAAAATGCTCACCCGCGAGGATGAGCATTTTCTTGTTAAGGAGGGAATGACGGATGCGCAACCGTCAATACCAAAACCATGGCCATAGTAGATAAGGGGCCCTTGTGTTGTCAATAGAAAAAACTGGATTTCCACAGAAATAATTCCCTTCCTTTTGTAGACATTTCTATCCACATACAATGATATTATAAGTAGTGTATATACAGCATTATATAAATTACATTCTAATGTTATTGTTTAAATATTTTTTTGAGACTGGCGAGAGATCTCCAGGGCGACGCGGAACTCATTGTAAACGAAAGAAATACTGCCAAAAGGGTGGGTCGACGAGAGGGTCATTGGGCGGAAAAGCCTACTGGAGGACATGACCTTTCATTACAGATTCTAGCTCTTAGGAGTTGCCATTTTGCTGCCTGGACTGTTACAGTTTGACAGGTTCATTCCGTTTTGAATAATATCCTTAGGCTAGAGATGGAGGGTTCATGCGCCGCCGTGCCTGGAAGAATCTAGTGCTCCTCCTCACCATTCCCATAATCATGTTGTCTCTGATTGCGGACGTCACTCCACTTTACGGTGGTCCTAAAATCCCCCGGGTCAAAAAGAAGAAGGGCGAAAGCCAAAAGAGCGATCACACCTTCGTAGGTAAGGTCAAATCCATCGATATCAAGAATCGCATCCTGGTCTTGACCACAACGGAGGGTGATCAGGAGGAAACCTTCAATTATAAGAAGGGCGTCCGGATCACATCGGTCCATAAGACGGGCGAACTGAAAATCTCCGAATTGGCTGTCGGGATGCTTGTTACGCTGTACATCAAATCCTCAAAATCGACATCTGAGGTTTACGAGATTCTTCTGATGTGAATGGGTGATCCGAACTGCGGCGAATGGGGCCGCCCGTTACGAGAGGCGTGTGGAGCGGGTCATCCCGTCCTCACTTTGATGGAGGGGCAGTGGGGGGTGGATGAACTGTTCTCTCCCAAAGCCGGAGCTGTGTGAGCTCAACTTCTTCTGGACGATCGAAAATTGAAATCGGCAGCCAGCGCTTGGCGGCGACCCGGATGAAACCAAACACCACGCCCGCCCCAATTGTAAAAAGGAGCAGAGCTCCCGTCAGCATGATGCTTTGTCTGACCCTTCGAAGATAGGCAGCCACATCTTCTCCGGGTGGGACTTCATCCCAGGTGAGGTTAGCGCTGTATTGAATCGTTTGCAGCAACGTGTTCGCTTCGGCCTCGCTCAGCGTTCCAAAGAGCAACGCGATCAATGGGCCGCTCCGCTTACTGAAGATCGTGCTGGTCGGGGAGGGATTCAGCAGAAGGGAACGCGCATCTTTCATGTCCGTATAAAACTTGCGCGCCAACTGTGGGGTGGGGTAACTCAACAGCAGGAGTTGTCCTTGCGTGTTCGGAAATTGGTATCTCGCGACTGAGACCTCGGCGCCCATTTCCAAGCCCAGTTTGGCTGTTTGCAGGGGGATCTTGAGGTCCGAAAAACCTTGCGGGCCGACGGCATACCGGGAGGTTCCGGAAACCTGGTTGTGGAACGGGAGTCGCTTCACAAGATTGGGCAGTTCGGCGTGCTGCCGGACCAATGCGGAAACCTCCCTTCCGAGGTCCAACAGCTGGGTCTTAGCCTTTCCAGACGCCGTCTGATCATGGATATGGATTACCAGGTTAGCTTGCCACAGCCACAGGTCATTGGGAGTGGAGGTCGCCTGATCTCCCGTGGGCTCAGCGTGCGCATCGGGCTGAACCTGGATGGTGTAAAGACTGTAGGCTCCCGAGGGATCTCCCAACTCAAAGATCTGAACGGAAACGGCCCTTGGTCCGCGTTCATAAATCCCTTGCCAAAAGGACCGGAATCCACATTCCTTGAGGAGGATGGGAGATACCGGGAGGCCGATATCCGGAGAACGGAGAGTTTCCGTGCCCACAAGCGATCCCTGGGCACGCCAATGAGCGGTGGCGCCAATCTTATTCAGGATTTCCTTCGGAGAAGGAAATAACTTAATCGTTGTTACGAGGGTGTCTTCGGAGTGGGAACTACCTGCGGTGAGCGTGAACGCCAGGCAGCCATAGCCAAGCAGCTTTACCCAATTCGTCTTCATACCCCACACTGCTTCGGAAAGCGTGATTATTCCTCGGTCTCAATCTTCTTGGCGACCTTAATGCCACTCAAGGTCTTGACGTAATTGAAGATGCCCCCAAAAAGTGCCTGCGCCATCTTCTGCCGGTAATCCTGTTTCTTCAGAAGTTTCTCGTCGTTGGGATTGCTCAGGAACGAGATTTCGGTGAGGACTGAGGGCATGTTGGCGCCGATCAACACGATGAAATGGGCCTTCTTGACGCCGCGGTTTCTAGCATATCTATTCCACTGGGCCGTTTGAGTGGCGATCGACTTCTGAACATCCCCGGCAAATTCTCTCGACTCTTCCACTTTTTCATTCAGAGTGATCTTCTTGATGACATCCTGCAAATCATGCAGGGACCGCTCCGAATAGGCGTTCTCACGGGAGACCACGTCCAGGGTTTCCTGGTCCCGGCTGGAGGCGATTCCCAGGAAGAACGTTTCGACCCCGCTGGCGGAACGGTTGCGGCTGGAATTGGCGTGAATGGAGATGAAGAGATCCGCCTGTTTCTGGTTTGCCAGTGCCGTCCGGTTCTCCAAGGGTACAAAGGTATCATCGTCCCGCGTATAGACAACCTGACTGCCCAGTTTTTCCTCGATGAGCTTTCCTAGCCGCAATGAAACGTCAAGGCAGAGGTCCTTCTCCGCCAGTCCTCCGGGGCCGATCGTTCCGTAGTCGTGGCCTCCGTGACCCGGATCGATCACGATCTTCCCGATCTTCAATCCCAAGGAACGCGTCAATGAAAGCTCGCCATCGGATTTCGGCTTGGCGGCGTGCGGGGCTGCCAGGGCGCTGGTGTCCGTCCCTTTTGCCTTTTCCTTGGGCAGAACGCTTCGGGGTTGAGCTTTTGTGGTGGGGAGGGGTTCGGGGGAGGCGGACTTGCTGGAGGTGGCTGTTTTCTCTGGAGTGACCGCCGGAATTTCTGTAGCAACATCTTCCGAGCGCCGAGTCGGCTCTTGTTTCTTCTGGTTCGAGGGGACGTCACCGGTCTTTGCCGGGGCAGGCGGCACTTTCTCGGCGGTAACGACAGGATTCTCCTTGGGGGTGCTGGCTCCGCGAACGTCGATGACCAGGCGGTACGGATCGTAGAGTGGGAAGACGGTGTAGTCCTGAATCCGGTCCAAATCGAGAACAATGCGTACGATGTTGGATTGGAACTGCCCGGCCCGTATTTCCTTCAAAAATCCGTCTTCAACGGGAAAGCTCTTGCCCGACAGGGTGGAGGTCAAGCGGGCTCCCCGGAGGTCGAAAAAGATCCGGTCAGGGTTTGCCAGCCGCCGTTGATCGAACTCCACTTCGCTATCCACGTCAATGACAATACGGGTGTAATTGGAGGTCGACCAGTGTCGAATATTGGAAACGCGCGGCAGGCGCGAGGAATCAACCGTTTTCGCTTGGGCTGGCTCCTCGGCAACATCAGCGTGCTTCGGCTGGGCGGCCTTCTCCGGCAATGCCGGTCTAGAGGATTTCGCCTCCAGTGCAATCTTTTGCTTCAGTTGGCGGACATTCTCGCGGGCCGCAACGACCTTGGGTCCCTGCTTGTACTTGTCAAGGTACCTTTGGAAAACCTTGAGCGCCGCGTCATTGTCTTCCAAATCATCCTGATAGATTAACCCGATTGTGAAAAGCGCATCCTTCACGAACTTGCTGAATGGATACTCCTTAAGCAAAAACTCATAATCCTGGATCGCTCTTCTGTAGTAATCGGGCTTTTTTAGATCTCCCCCCATCTGATTGTGCAATTCAGCCACTGCCAGGAGCGCATCATCGGCATAGGCTGAGACAGGGCTGATGTCATAAACCAGCTTGTAGGCGTACAGCACGCGCTCATAGTCGCCTAACTTCCTCGATGATATCGGCCGGCCATCGAGGCCCGCACGCAACTGCTCGGCCTTTTCGAAGGCCGCCTTGGCACGTTCTCGTCTATTGGCGTTCTCAGGGGAGGCTTGAAGGGTGGAAATTAGGCCGACACTGGCTACGGCCCCTAAAAGCACGGGGAAAAAGAGTTGCTTCAAACGTTGCTTACGGTCGCCAGAAAACTGCAATTCCGTCGAAGTTCATCTCCTTCAACAAGTTTCGGCTGATTATTGCACGGTCATATCGGTATTGCAATACCTCTTTCGAGCATTGTTCATTTTACCCCTCCCCCGATAAGACGGTTTCGGAGCGGGGAAGATCCATAAACTCCATGGATGCGCACGCTAATCGAAGACTTGAGTTGGTGAACAAAAGGTGAGAATCAAGGAGGGGAATGGGATGCGCGGTCGTCTATAAGGAGCCTGCGGCCCGGGGCATATGGTATCCGTCAAAAACCACTGAAGAGGCGGGTGGATCGACATTGGTAAATTTGAGTCTTCCTCCCACTAATGCCACGTAAGTGACCCGCTTGGTGGCATAATCGTAAAGGGGAATAGAGGAGGACCCGCCCAGGATGTCGCTGATTCGTTTCACGTAATCACGTGTTTCGCGGTATGGAGGGATCGCCTTGAGCTTCTGGACGATGTTCTCTCCGGCGTTATAAGCAGCAAGCGTGAGGTTGACATCGCCATTGAAGGTATCCAGAAGGAAGTTGAGGTATTGGATCCCGCCTTCCAGATTTTCCTCCGGATTGTACACATTCCGCACGCCAAACCGCCTGGCCGTGGCCGGCATGAGTTGCATCAGGCCCAGGGCACCCTTTCGGGAAAGGGCATGTGGATTGAAATTGGACTCCACTTTGATGACGGCGCGGACAAAATCAGGGCCCAGGTTGTATCTTCCAAGATTGTATTTCTCGACCAGAGTCGCAATCCGGTCGCTCAGTGGTTTGGAGGACTCTAACTCCCCTGAAGGGACTGGAAGTTTGATTTTCTTCCGGTTGGCCACGGTGGAAGAGCCGGACGCCCCACCGGAGGCGCCCCCCTTGGTGTTCGACACGACGTTGGTGAACACCCGCCTTCCATTTTCGTCGACGTAAGTGTAGATGCCTTCGGCCCGGTTCACCGCCGGCAAGGCCGCCATGAGAAAGAAGAGAAGTAGGTTAAAAATTCGTCGGCTCATGAGTCAGAACATCCCACTCGATTACGTAGACGTCATTGGGCGTCAAAAAGACGAACCCGAAATGCAGCTCCCCGGGCGCGTCCACGCGTCCCACTGAGAAAAATTCTATCCCGAAATTGTCACACCGATGTGACATGGCTCACAACATCCGCTCGAGGATGCCGGGGACCAGAGCCAATGCCTCGGCCAATTTCTCAGGATTCTTGCCGCCCGCTTCCGCGAGATCAGCCCGACCGCCTCCGCCGCCCTCTACCACTGCCGCAATCTCTTTTACGATCTTTCCGGCATTCAGTCGGGAGGTCAGGTCCTTGGTTATGGCCGTAATTAACGACACCTTTCCATCCGTTTTCATTCCCAGCACGACCACACCGGAGCCCAATTGGCTTCGGTATTCGTCTGCAAGCAACCGGAGATTAGCCTGGCTGACGTCGTTCACTTCTCGAACCAGGTAGGAGACATCTTTGATCTTCTTGGGCTCATTCGCGGGGCTGTGGACCGCAGACTCCCGGGTCCGAACGAGCTTTCGTTCCAGATCTTCGATCTTCTTGCGGAGCTGCGATTCCTGTTCGGAGAGCTTTTCTACCGCCTCGACTACCGCTCCGCGCGGGGCCCGCAGCGTTTCGGCGAGGTAGGAAAAATCCTGGAAGTACTTATAGAACTCCTCTACCGCTCTTTCCCCCGTGATCGCCTCAATCCGTCTTACCCCTGACGAGATGGACGATTCTGAAATAATCTTGAAAAGCCCGATGTCGCCGGTGCGGAGGACGTGGGTGCCACCACAAAGTTCCTTGCTGAAGCCGGGGACAGTCACCACTCGGACCTGACGACTGTACTTCTCACCGAAGAAGGCGAGCGCCCCGCTGCTCAAGGCGGAATCCAGTTCCATGACATCCTTTGAAACCGCTTTGTTTTCCCGAATCTGCTCGTTGACAAGCCGCTCGATTTCAGCGATCTCCTGATCGGAGAGAGGGGCATAATGCGTGAAGTCAAAACGCAGGCGATCCTCCGCCACCAGGGATCCGGCTTGTTTAACATGGGGGCCCAGGACCTCACGCAGGGCCGCGTGCATCAAGTGGGTGGCGGAGTGATTCAAAACGATCCGCTGGCGTCTCCGGGCATCGACGCGCGCCGCCACTCGATCACCCGGTTTGATCTCACCGCCTTCCACCCGGACCTTGTGGACAATCAGGCCTGTGAGCGGGGAGTAGGTGTCGAGCACCGCGATGCGGGCCTCCTCATTTTCGAGCATTCCACGGTCGCCGATCTGGCCGCCACTCTCGGCATAAAAGGGTGTCCGGTCCAGCACGATTTCACCTTCGTCGTGGAGTTTCAGGGATGGAACCTCGCGATCGCTCGAGAGCAGAGCGCGAATGGTGGCGGAAGGAAGATCTGTTCCGTCATAACCCGTAAACACGACCGCCCCCCGCTCAGCTACCTTCCGGTAAACCTCCTTCACCTGCTTCTTGTCAACGCCCTTCCAGCTTTCTCGAGCGCGCTCGCGCTGCCGTTCCAGTTCCTTCTTGAATCCTTCCCAGTCCACCGTAAATCCGCGTTGCTCGGCGATGTACTCGATCAGGTCTTCGCGCAATCCATAAGTATCATAGAGGCGGAATACTTCCTCTCCCGGGATGGGAACCAGGGCGACCGGAGACCCGGTCTGCTCGGCCTTTGCCACGGCGGCGATGTGTTGTTCCACGTGCGCCTCGAGAATCCTGTTAAATTCCCGGATCCCGACGGAGAGGGTCGTGGAGAACAAGATCTCCTCGGTTTTCACCGTGCGGGTCACGATGCTTTTGGCGTCGGCGAGCTCGGGATAGGGACCCTCCATCAAGTCCGAGACAAATTCCGTAATCTTGTAAAAGAAGGGAAGCTCGAGTCCCAGCTTCTTCCCGTGCCACAAGGCCCTCCGCATGATCTTCCGGAGGACGTAGGCACGCCCATCGTTGCCGGGGAACACGCCATCGGTGATGAGGAAGGCTGCAGCCCGTGCGTGGTCGGCAATCACCCGCATGGAAACTCCCTCCTCGCTCGAATAGGAGTATTTCTTTTTGGCGCACCCCGCAATAAATTCGATGATGGGCCGGATGAGATCACAATCGTAATTCGACCGGACATTCTGCAGGACGGCCGCGATCCGTTCCAGCCCCATCCCGGTGTCCACCGAGGGTTTCGGCAGGGGGGCCATTTGTCCGCCGGCGGCTCGATTGAACTGCATGAAGACCAGGTTCCAAAGCTCAATCGTGGTGTCCCCGGGGCCGTTCACGTGCTCGGGGCGGTTGTCCGCCTTGAGGTCTCCCAGATAGTAGTGAATCTCGGAGCAGGGGCCACACGGCCCGGTCTCTCCCATAGCCCAGAAGTTATCCTTCTCCCCGAAGCGCAGGATCCGGTCCGCCGGGGCGCCGACTCTCTTCCAGAGCTCAAAGGCTTCATCATCGTCCGTGTAGACGGTAAACCACAGGCGATCGATCTCCAGTTGAAATTCGCGGGTCATCAAATCCCAGGCGAAAAAGATCGCGTCCTCCTTGAAATAATCGCCAAAGGAGAAGTTTCCCAGCATTTCAAAGAACGTGTGGTGGCGCGCGGTCTTCCCGACCTCCTCCAGATCGTTGTGTTTGCCTCCTGCTCGAACGCACTTCTGCGAACTTGCCGCCCGGTGATACTCGCGTTTCTCATTCCCAAGAAAGGCATCCTTGAATTGATTCATCCCGGCGTTGGCAAACAACAGGGTTGGATCATTGGCGGGAAGCAGGGGTGAGCTTTTGACGAGCTTGTGCCCATTCTTTTCGAAGTACTTCAGAAAGGCTGTGCGAATTTCGTGGCCGGTCAATTTCTCATCTCCCCGAATGACCCCTTGCTCATCCGTCCGTTTCAAATCCAGCCCGCCTCGGCGCTCATCGAACCGTGCGCGGATAACCGGGTGGATTCCTTTTACTCGCCTTCCTCGCCGTTGAGATCCATTTCCCGCGGGGAAATATGATGACGGCGAAATTCAAGAAGGATACGATCCGTGTTAAAGCCGGCCCGGACGAGCTGGTCGTAGATTTTCTTTACCTGCTTCCGAGTCCAGGCGCCGGACTTGGCTTTCAGTTTCATTCCCAGGGCCTGACGCAGCAGTTCATCCTCATCCAGAGAGCCGAAGACCTGCTCGAGCGCCTGCTCGGCGATCGAGGGTGCAATGCCCCGGGATTTCAACTCCTGGGCCACCCGGCGGCGGCCCTGTTTCTTCCCGGTCGCACGCTGACGAGCCAGATGGACGGCGTATTTTATATCATCGAGGTAACCCCGAGCGACACATTTATCGAGGACGCTCGAGACGAGCGCTTTCTCCGTGCACCGTTTCTCGAGGAGCCGGCTCAATTCCCATCGGGATCGGTTCTTCTGAGCGAGAAGTCTGAGGGCGCGGTCATAGAGCTCGATTTCGCTGACGATCCATGTTCGCGAGGGCTTCATGACCGCGTAAGTAGGCTACCCCCGGTGGGAGGTCCGTTGGATGGAGTCGCGGAGTGACGAGTCCATATCATCGCGCGCCAAATCCGAGGTCGACCGGATCCCTTGCACCCGCAGCTTAAACTCATCCGGGTTGGAAGCGTTCTTGAACGCCTCGTCATAGGTAATCAGCTCGGACTTGAAAAGGCCGTAAATGGACTGATCGAATGTTTGCATCCCGTATTGTGTGGTGCCCTGGGCGATGGCGTCGCGGATGATGCGGGTTTTTTCGGGGGTCACAATGCAATCCCGGATGTATTCGGTCGACATCAGAACTTCAACCGCAGGCACACGGCCGACCCCGTCGGCCTGACGTACCAGCCGCATCGAGATCACGGAGCGCAGGATGGTGGCGAGTTGCAGCCGGATCTGGTTTTGCTGATGGGGTGGAAACATGGTGATGACGCGCTGGACCGTTTCCGTAGCATCAATGGTGTGCAGGGTGCTCAAGACGAGGTGCCCGGTTTCCGCCGCGGTAATGGCGGTATCGATGGTTTCCAAGTCTCGCATTTCGCCCACGAGGATGATGTCGGGGTCCTCGCGCAAGGCGCTGCGCAAGGCATCGTGGAAACTCTTCGTATCGATATCCACCTCGCGTTGATTGACGAACGCCTTCTTGTCCGTGTGAAGAAATTCGATCGGGTCCTCAATGGTAATAATGTTCTCGCAGCGCTTCTGATTCATGAGGTCGATCATCGTCGCCAGGGTGGTCGTCTTGCCGCTACCCGTGGTTCCCGTGACCAGGACCAGGCCGCGGGCTTCGTCACAGATCTTCTCGACGATGGGAGGGAGATGCAGTTCCTCGAGGGTCAGGATTTTCGTCGGAATGACGCGCATCACGATGCACACGGTGCCGCGCTGCTGGAAAATGTTGCACCGGAAGCGGCCCACCCCGGTGATGCCGTAAGCCATGTCGAGTTCGAAGTTGTCCTTGAACTTCTGTTTCTGACGATTGGACATGATGCTGAACGCCATGTTCAGGGTGTCTTCAGCGGAGAGGCGACGCACCTCGGTGACCGGGACCAGTTCGCCGTGGACCCGGATGTGCGGGTGGTTTCCCGCCTTCAGGTGAAGGTCCGAGGCGCTCTTCTCGCAGGCAATGCGAAGTAGATCATCGATGATCATGAAGCCCTACCTTCCGCAGCGCCCTCCGGTTCAGGCGTTGACAAAGTTTGTCGCATTCGCAAAAGTCAGCCATCCAAAGCGGTCCGGGTTCTTTCCCCCGACGATCCCGAAGAACTCTCTTTGGATTTCCTCCGTAACGGGGCCACGCCGGCCGCTGCCGATCTTGATCCGGTCGATCGAACGGATTGGAGTGATTTCCACCGCCGTCCCCGCAAAGAAGACTTCATCAGCAATGTAGAGGAACTCCCGTGGGATCACCCGCTCGATCACTTCGATCTGAGCCTCGGTACAGATTTTGAGGACCGAAGTGCGTGTGATGCCCGGAAGGATGGACGAACCGATGGGGGGGGTGTACACGACCCCTTCACGAACCACAAAGACGTTTTCGCCACTCCCTTCACTGACGTAACCTTCCGAAGTCAGGGCAATCCCCTCGGCATAGCCGTTGACGAGCGCTTCCATCTTGATGAGCTGCGAATTCATGTAGTTCGCGCCGGCCTTCGCCATGGCCGGAAACGTATTGGGGGCCATCCGGGCCCACGAGGAAACGCACACGTCCACTCCGTTCTCAAGAGCGTCCTCGCCGAGGTACTTGCCCCAGGGGTAGCAGGCGATGTACACATCAATGGGGGCGGGGAAAGGGTTGACGCCAATGTCGCCGTACCCGCGCAGGACGATGGGGCGGATGTAACATTGCTCCAGCCGATTGACTCGAACCAGCTCCAGAACCGCATTCGAAATCTGCTCCGGGGAATAGGGGATCTCGATGCGATAGATCTTCGAGGAATTGAAAAGACGCTCAATGTGATCGGAGAGCCGAAATACCGCGGGTCCCTTGGCAGTTTGGTAACAACGGATCCCTTCAAAAACGGACGAACCATAATTGACGACATGTGAAAGGACATGGATTTTCGCATCGTCCCAATCAATCATCTTTCCATTCGCCCAGATTTTGGAGGCTTTAACAATCGGCATGCGTCTGCTCCTTTGGAGGATTTGTCGGCCCCGGCACAATCGGTTATGCCTGCAACCAACTTGCGGCGGATTATAACACATTCGCCGGAGTCGAAACTTCCGGAATTATCCTGAAATCTGAAATTCTGGAAGTTTGGCGCCTCCGTCCGAGTCCACCTCCGTGGATCCAGGGTTGTGGAAAAAACACGATGCAGAATGGATTCGTGTGACGGGCATCACAACACGTCGGCGAACGACCGCCGGGTGCGGTAGAACCAGGCATAGCCGATCCAAAAGACCAGGAGCGATGCCAGCGTCAGTAAAGCGAGACTGCGAACCTCCACCATCTTTCCCTCCAGAAAGATCCTTCGATAGTTGCTCACAAGAGTATACATCGGGTTCAGCACAAAAAAAGTTTTGAAGAGGCCGGGCACCTGCGCCCGCAGGATGATCTCCTCGGGATAAAAAATCGGGGTCAGGAACAACCAGGCGGTCAAAACCAGGTTCAGGAAGTTGGCGATGTCACGGATGAAGACCGTCAGGCTCGCCAGGATCCAGCCCAGGCCCAGGGTGAGCAGAATCTGAGGGAGGAGCACGAAAGGGAAAAGCGCGACGGTGGGGTGCAGGGTATGCTTGAACAGCAGGATGGCAACCAGGAGAATCAGGATTCCGATCCCTTCGGTAATCAGGGCGGAGAGCATCATGTTAATGGGGAGGATCTGAGTCGGAAAAACCAGCTTCTTCACAAAATTGGAATTATCCAGCACGACGGTGCTGGAACGGGAGAGCGACTCGCTGAACGCCATCCAGGGAAGCATCCCGCAAAAGAGGTAAAGAACAAAAGAGATCGGGGAGTCATCGGTTCCAAAACGGACATTCATGATCAAAGAGAAGGTGACGGTGTAAACACAAATCATGAATGCGGGCTGGATCAGGGTCCAGAAGAGCCCGACCGAGGAGGCCCGGTAGCGCGACATGAAGTCCCGCTTCACGAGGGTCGAGATGAGCTGTGCGTTTGTCACCATGTCCCGGAACGGGAAGTACATCACTTTAATGAGTTTTTTCATGTCTTCGAATTTCGTAAAGAAGTATCCCCGTGGCGATTGCAACATTGAGCGATTGAACAGATTCTCTCATGGGGATCCGGACTCGGCTCTGGCAGGCGGCCAGGGTGTTTTCAGGGAGACCCGCGGCCTCCTGCCCGATGTACAAAGCCAGGGGCGGATGAAGTCGCAGCGTTTCGATGGACTGCTGCGCCCGCAGGGATGTCGCCACGGTGACAATCCGGTGGGCCTTGAATACCTCAAAAAGGTCTGTCTCGCGAAACCCCCGGAATATCGGGACCCGGAAGATGGACCCCGCGCTGGCGCGCACGGCTTTGGGATTGAACGGGCTGACGGTTTCCGGGGTCGCCAGGACAGCGGTCACCCCAAACGCCTCGGCACAGCGAATGATAGTGCCCAGGTTTCCGGGGTCCTGAAGTTGAACGAGGACCAGGAACAACGCGGCTTTCTCCGGTAATAGCGCTTCCAGTTTCCATTGGGGCAGTCGGACTAATCCCAGGATGCCGCTGGGTGTCTCCGTATCGGCAATAGAGGTCATCAGATCGGCGCTGACCGTAAAAACGCGGGCCCGACCGTCTCGGAGCCAGTTCTGCAAACCCGCATCGAGGAGAGTGGAATCTCGGACCAGAAGGGAATCGACGGCAATTCTGCTCTTGAACGCTTCACGGAGCAGGAGGGGCCCTTCGATTGGGAGCAGGCCGCGCGCACTCAATTCTCCCCCCCTTAAGGCCGTCCGGATTTCCTTTAGGAGGGCATTGTGCCGGCTCTTGATTTCCTCAAATTCTTCGGGCATCACCGCAGTCCCCAGCTTGAAGTCATCTTAGCGTATTCTTCGGTAAATGTTGAATCCCACGGTGAAAATATTGCCGCCCAGGATTTGCTGCCCTGTGGTGGTGGCCTGCGTCTTTGAGACCACCAGCGAGAAGACATGCCGCGTCGTCGCTCTCTGAATTCCCAGGGAGACCGTCGGCTGGGTGCCTGCGGGAACATAACCTGCCACACGAGGAATATACTCGGCCACCAGCGCGGAGCGGCGTGTTAACTTGAGCGAACCCGCGATTCCCATCGCCACCGTGTTGCTTCGGGAGGTTGTGGGGTCAAAGATGAAGCGCGTGTTGCTGGAGAAGGTGGGGGCAAAGGCCAGTTCGAGTCGGTTCCATAACGAGCGCGACACGGCGATCTGAAAATTCCCGCCATAGAAATGTTCAAAGAACTCCCGGTTCGCAACGGTGAGTTTGAAGTTGTTGCGGCCTTCGACCGAAGCATAGGCCTTCAAGGAGAATGGTTCTCCCTCCGATTCTCTGAGAATGGAAACTTCCCCGCCCAGTTCGATCGTCTTGAACAGAGGGCTGCGATAGGCGCGCACCGCAATTCGGTCGGTAATGCCATACGTCACCCCAAAAGAGGAAATCGAGAAACTGTCAAACCCAAAAAGATTGCTGGGGCCACCACCTCGTGTTTCATCAAAGGGCGGACTCCCAAACCGGTGCGAGAATTGCAGATTCAAGGAGTGCTTGGCGTAGGGAACGGCGGAGGGCAGGTTAACAAAGTAGTGGTCTAAAACTGTGGGGGAAGCTTTTTCCCTTACGGAAGCTCCAGGGGGTGGCGGGACCTGCGGAGTTGACGGGGGCGCATTGGGTGTAGGTCCGGCCGTCTGGAAGCTCTTTCTGGCAGTGTCGATTTGAATCCTCTCCCCATTCACCTCGACCACCACCAGGTTGGGGTTCCTCGGATCAAAATGGACACGGGGGCGATGCGAGGAGCGTGGTTCGGAGAGGAACCGGTCCGGGAAGCTGGCTCGCAATTCGGGAGTGATCCTATGCAGCCCTTTCTCAAAGGACTGTCCAAACACATTGCGCTCTCCGCCCCCGCTGGGATTGATATGACAGGTTGAACACTGGCCGTGCCATGCGGGGATCGAATATTGGTCCTGATCGAAGAGGAGCATGTACTGCGGACGGGCAAAGAGGGCGTTCCTGCCTGTGCCAAGGGTCATCCCCGCGAGCAAGGCTAACCCACACCATGTTGCCCACTTGGGTTTTGGGGTTCTCATGAAAATGACTCCAGAAATAAATTAGAAATCGGGCGGCACTCAGAGCCTCCAGGACCTGCCGCACGACCTTCAGGTGTCCTAGCCGGATTCGGTCGGATATTACACGATTTCCATTTGCATGCCCAGCGTGGCCGGTGCAGGAATGAACATCATTGCATTTACCCGGGTTCGGAGGGGGGGGCGTCGCGGCGAGAAAGAGGGTCTGAGTTGAAGGGGCTGACGCGAAGGAGCGGCGTCATTTTACTTGCGGAGGTCACTTTGTTTTTCAGATTTCGGAGTTCAGATCGAGTCTGTCCAGGGGAAGGGATGAGGATTATCTCTTGATCTTGAAGGTCTTGTCGGAGATGCGCTTGTTCTTCTCCACGTCGTCAAAATCGATCGTCAGTGAATCCCCCGAAGGCTCAATCATCTTTTGGCGTACAGGCAGCCAGGACACCGCATCGAGCCATACCTCCTGGGTGGAAAAGAACGATTTGGCCTTGGCGTCGCGTGGAGTCAGGACCAGTTTGACAGTCTTCTTTCCCTCGATCTTTTCCTCTCCCAGGTAACGGATGGAATAGGTCTTTCGGAGAGTATCGCCCGACGATCCCACGCCGGCCAGCAACCCCAATTCTGCCTTGTTCTGAAGGCCTTCGCTGCCTAAAGCAAACTCATCGATCTTCTTAATTTTGGGGTAATAAATGGACACCCTTCCGTCCGCAATCAGGATCTCACGGCGCGCCGGGTCCTTGAACTCGAGCTTGATCTTGTTTCCGCGGCGCTCATGCTGGAACCACAGGCGACCGTTTTCAATACTCGTGTCGTCCACCACCTTGGTATAGGTCGTGTTCTTGATCTTTGCCTGAAGGGTTTGAAAATCAGCAGCGGCTTTATCCAACTCCGCCAGGATGTGCTCCACCTGGGGGTCCTCCTTTTGGGCCCACCCCAGCCAGGGAAAGGAACCCAGGAGGATGATTGACAGCGCAAGAATAAGTATTGCGGGATTCGGTCTCATCGATCGCCACCCCTCATTCTAGTGATCCACGCAGAAAAATCAATCATGAAAATATGCAGGCGGTTTTCTCTTCCGGTGGGATCGGACGGGGGAACGGATTTACTCGAACACCCAGACACGGAACCCTTCAAGCTTTTGATCCTCGTCGAAGACCGGCTCAATGCGCTGGATTTTGACGGAACGGTGCAGGTTCTTCTGGAGTTCTTCCTGGATCACCCGCGTCAGGGCTTGATTGTCAGATTGAAATTCCTTGTAATGAGAGAAGACTTGGGCCCTCAAATGATAGACTTGCACCGAACCCTGGTGAGATTCTCGAATGACGGTATCACTGACGTTCAGCGGAAGCGGTTCGTCATGGAAGATTCTCCGGGGGGTAAAGAAGATGAAGAGCAGAATGGCAGCCACCATCAGGTCGTACTGCCACGTGCCCCGCGCGTATCTCCAGAACAGGGCATTCTTAAGAACCAAGAAGATCTTGTGGAACATCGCCGGAAGTTTAATGAAGACTTTCTGACGGGGTCCTGTCCCCCCGAGTCGAGCTTCAAGGAGAAAGACTGGATTAAGAATCCTTGCAGCCGCCACACTTACAAGAACGATTCCTCCACCGCCGTGTAGGAAACATCCTGAGCGCGGTCCACGATTCGGCCATCGCGCATTTCCACCAACCGGTGGGCGATCGCCGCCACTTCGGGATTGTGCGTAATCAGGATGATCGTTTGGGTGAACTTCGTATTCAGCTCCTGCAACATCTTTAAAACGAGTTGAGAATTTTCTGAGTCCAGATTTCCGGTCGGCTCATCCGCCAACAAAATGGACGGCCGGTTGATGACGGCTCGCGCCAAGGCGACGCGTTGCTGTTCGCCTCCTGACATCTCCAGCGGCTTGCTTTTGAGCTTGTGCTCGAGCCCCAGCACCCGCAAAACCTCCTGGCTCGATTGTAACTGCATCGCCCCTGATCCATTGCCGTGGATGTGGCGCGCGATTTCCAGGTTTCCCTGGGCGGTCATCGTGGGAAGCAGATTGAACCGCTGAAAAACAAAACCGATCTTATCGCGCCGAACCCGCGTGCGCGCCGCATCGCTGAGCGCGCTGACATTCACGCCGTCAATCCATACTTCACCGCTCGTGGGTGTCGTCAAGCCTCCGAGGATATGAAGAAGGGTGGACTTCCCGCAGCCCGAAGGCCCCATGATGGCGACAAACTCACCCTGATGGGCCCGAAGGTCGATGCCGCGCAGCGCCAGGACGTCTACCTTCCCGGCGCGGTACACTTTGGTCACGGCCTTTGTTTCAAGAATGGTCTTCAAGTCTAGGCGCCCTCGAAGGGTCAGGATGCGAACGTCATGATAACAAAATTTTGTGCCTTTGTGATGACAAATCTCCCGCCGGCGGGGCGGAGAGGTTGCTTCACAAGCGAATGGAGAGGACGAAACGGTAAGTCTGAAGGTTACGGTGTCACAACCCGGAATCCGGAAGCGGAAATCTACTCATAAGAAAGTGCGGCAATGGGATCCTGCGAGGCGGCGCGCAAGGAGGGATAAAACCCTCCCAGCACACCCGCCAGGACCGCCAGCAGGCTGGCCCTGACCACCCAGGAGGTCGTGATCAACACCGACAGTGTGGGCAGGGTGGTGGTGATGACGCGCTTGGCCAAGAAGGTGAAGCCCAATCCCAGGAGGATCCCGAGGATCGTCAGCAGGAGCGCTTCCCGGAGAATCGCGTCGACAATGAAGAGCTTGGAAGCTCCCAGCGACTTCAGGATGCCGATTTCACGGGTGCGCTCGGTGATCGTGGTGTACATCGAGAGATAAATCACCAGAAAACCGATCAAGCAGGCGATGAAAATCATTACATCAATGAAAGTATTCAGTGCGGGGATGGTTGCATTCGTGATCTGTGAAAGATATTCCTTGATAGAAATCACCGAATAATCGCGCAGCTCGGGAATGGCTTTGATCCGCTGGACGACGGCGTCGGTCTCGTTCGGATCCTTGACCTTAACGTAGAACACCGAGGTCTTGTCCACCGCTCCCATCAAGTCTTGAAGGGTGGCGAGCGGGACAAATACGCGAGCGCCCTTACCATGCTCCACAATCCCGCACACCCGGAACTTATGGTTGAGCACGTCAATTTGGTCCCCGACCCTCAGCTTGTTGTTGCGGGCGTGCAGATCATCCACCAACACGTCGAGCGGTTCTTCGAACGGGCCTCCCCGGAGGTAGTTGAAGCCTCCCGAGAGGGCGCTGTAACTCTTCAGGTCAATCCCGAAGATTTGGCTGAGTCCGCCGCTCGTGGTGGTCTGAATCAAAACGGGAGCCGCGACCTTGACACCCTCGACTCGCTCCAGCACGTCCTTGAACTTGACTGACATGGGGGCTCCGGTCAGCCACAGAAGCTGCGCGTTGGGAGGCCGGAACATGATATCCGCGCCGATCCCCTCCTGCCGCTTGGCACTATCCACCCGCATCCAGGTGGTGATCCCGACGACAAGCAACACCAGGGTGACCTGGATCGCCACGGCAACCACAGAGACAAAGGTCCGCATCGGCCGGTGGAGGATGTTGGCGACGATCATGGAGTTGGTCAAGGCGGCAGACTCTCTTTCAAGGGTTGGTCGGTTTCCGACCGACTTCGATCAATTCATAGCCTCCCGGCCGGGTGAGTTCGAATTTGCTGTCATCCAGCAGGAGATTGAATTTAATATCGTCAACGCGGATTGCCAGACCGTAATCTTCGCGAGGTCGAAAGAGGTCAATTCCGCCGGGATACCAAACATCCCCCCATTGAGAATACTGCGTGTAATGCGCATCTGATTCTAGCACACCCCCCTCAGAATACAACTGCTGCCGGGCGACGCGAAGGTCAAATCGATCAATCCAAATCTTGCGACGGAGGGCAGCGGACCCGGATTCCGCTTGGACGACCTCGTACATCACATAGAAATTGTCCCTGCCCTCGGAAGCCTCCTCCTGAAAAATGAGTCGGTGGTCGATGTTTTCGCCGATGGTCGCCGGCCGGAGGGCTTCAAGAATATGTTCCGGGCGAAGGTTTTCCAGGGGTTTCTTGGAATGCGGGTGGTCGAGGGCGCTTCCAATAATGAATTTCCTGTAAGGAGCGAATGAGACCCGAAACTCCCGGCCATTGGAAACCATATCGAGGGCATTCAGCCCAAAGCTCGGGATTTGCCCGATCATCCGAAGGTGGTCCGGAGAGCGATACAGAAGAAAACCCTTAATCTCGTGATAGTTTTTCAACTCGCCACTGGCAAGCGAACCGCTCCGAAGGTCAAACCGGACCTTCGCCTGGAAAGAGTGGACGGCCTCAGCCTCCGAATTCAAGCGATGAATGAGGTCCTGCAGGCTTGCGGTTTGAGCGGAGCGGGGACGCTCAAACTCTTTAACCTTGTGGGTCTTAACGACACACCCTCCCGCGGCCAAGGCCAGCAGCAGGGACATCAGAATGGCGTACCCGGATCGGTTTGTCGTCAAGCGGTTTCACCCCGAGGAGGTCGACTGCCAGTACAAAAGTGGCGTAGTTTAGGCGGACGGTTCTTCGCTTGTCAAGGCGAATGCTCCTCGCCACCACCTCCGAAGTGTTCCTGAAACTCCCGGCTCCGCTTTCTCAATATCAGCCAGTCCACAAAAATGTCCGGCGTCTGTAACCAAACTGTGAACCACTGAGCAATCTCTGCTTTCTCCGCACGTTTCCCGGAATGGACCTTTTTGTTTCTCGCAATCATCTGGGCTCGTTTCTTGCCCTTAAGGATGAGTTCCCGGCAACGTTGCATACCCTTCGGGTCGCCTTGGGTGCTGAACTCGGAGAATCGCGCATGCACCTTCAGCAAGGTCTGCTCTGAGGCATCCAGGGTATCGAACTTAAGCATTCCCTCGAACTCATCTTCCATTGAACACTCGCCTTGGCCATGAGACGGGGGGCCTGAGGGGAAACGATTCACTTCCGTGTCCTGGGGCGACGGGGTTTTGTTGTCACCTCAGGGGAACTGGGGGTTTGTGGTGCAATGGCGGCGTCCAGCGCCAAGGCCCGCCGGTACTCACGCACGGCGTTTTGATGCTGCGCCAGGGTCTTGGCGAAAATGTGCCCCCCATTGTTATCGCTGACGAAGTAGAGATAATCGGCCGGTTCGGGATGTACCGCCGCCTCCAGGGACGCCTCGCCGGGATTTGCGATCGGCCCCAACGGCAAACCACTTTGAAGATAGGTATTGTAGGGCGAGTCGATCTGCATGTCGGAGCGATAGATTTTTCCCCGATAGCTGTCCTTGAGCAGAGCCGCGTAGATGACCGTGGGATCACATTCCAGCCGCTGGTGGATTCTCAGCCGATTTAGAAAGACGGCGCTGATGAGCGGTCGCTCGGTCTCCTTTCGAGTTTCTTTCTCGATTAAAGACGCCAGGATGACCGCCTGATGAAGCGTCAAGTTCTCATTTCGAGCTGCCGCCAGATATTCCGGCGTCACGAATTTGTGGAACCGATCCAGCATCTTGCCGATGATTTCGAGGACGGGGGTGTGGCGTTCAAATTTATAGGTGTCCGGAAAAAGGTAACCCTCGAGCGATACGGCGCTGGGCGAGATCTCTTTGATCAAATCCACACGGTTTGTTGCTGTCAGAAATTCATCCTTGTCGGCAAGACCAGCATTCGCCAATATCCCGGCAATGTCAAAGATGTTTGATCCTTCCGGTACAGTCACCTCGTGATAGTGCACCTCTCCCCGGAGCAGTTTTTGGATGACTTCAAATTCGGTCAAAGGGCGGTCGAAATTGTATTCGCCGGCGCGGATGACCCGTTTGCGCCGTTCCAGCAGCAGCGCCACCAGAAAAGAGCGGCGGTGGCGAATGATGCCTTCCTTTTGAAGCAGGTCCACGATCCCCCGCAGACGGGTGCCCCGGGGTATTTCCACCAGCTTTTCCTTCTCGGTAAACCCTTTGTAAGGAGAGCTTAGGAGAAATGCGCCTCCAATGACGACGGCGAGGCACGAAAGCACGAGGAATGAAATCAGAACCGTTGTGCGGTACCAAAATCTGGAAACAAAATGCATCCTTCTTATCCTGACGTCGTGGCGGTGCTGAAAAGTTTGCCGCCATCCGATTCAGCGCTGCGACCTGCGGCAAGACTTCTCACATGGCGTTCAAATCCCCGTCACCACCTGCAAATGTGGTTTGCATTGAGAATCCCTCGGCCGCGGGGTGAGTTACGGTTCAGCACTGGGTTCGCGAGAGGAGTTGTCGTGACCGTGAGCATCAAGATAGCTTTGCAGCAGAAGCATCGCCGCCATTTGATCGATAACCCCCTTTCGCTTCTCCCGGCGCATGCCACCGCCGATTAAAACCTTGCGGGCTTCTGCCGTGGTGAGGCGCTCATCCCAAAGGACTGGGGTCAGGCCCAGGCGGGTGGAAAGCGCCTCGGCAAAAGCCCTGACCTTGTCGGCTTGTGGCCCGATGGTGCCATCCATGTTGAGCGGATACCCGACGACCACTTTCTCGGCCGCGTAGTCATCGAAGAGAGCTTTGAGTTCATCGAGATCCGACTCCAAACCTCTCCTCTTGAGAGTGGTCACGGCCTGGGCTGTAATCCCCAGCGCATCGCTGACCGCAACGCCGATGCGGACATCGCCAACATCCAACCCCAGGATCCGACCTGCCATGAAATTCCTTTGCCGCTCTCTTCAAATTCAATCAGGCATGGCAGTATAGAAAGCGGATCGCGCATGTGTCAAATGACAACTTCGGTCCCCATAGGCTTGACTCTCATTTTCGCCCAGCGTAAGCTTGGTTTCTCAGGCTTGTATTGTAGGAACCAGTTTTTCCTCCCCCGTGGAAACCTCCATGTACACGCAGCTGCTCGGGTGTGGAGCAGGAATTCCTGAGACCAAGTTCAAGCGATGAGATGGGCTCCCCCGCTGTTGCGCGGCGGTGTATCACTACCCGGCGGCTCGGAGCTGACGAGGCAGCGGCAGTCATGGTCAATCAACAACCCTAATCTGGAGGTATTCGATGATTGGAGTTTCTCATCACCCCTCGGGTCGTCCCGTCCCAGGGGAGTACGCACAGTATGCACAGGCCGACATCGACCTGGTGGAAGGATCTGACGCCGTGATCGTGTTGGAGCGTCTCGCTGACCAGACACTCGCGTTCTTGCACTCTCTTCCTGAAGACCGTCTGGCGGGTCTACGATATGCCCCCACCAAATGGACCTTGAAGGTGGTCCTTGGGCATGTGATCGACGACGAACGAGTCTTTGCCTATCGGGCGTTTTGCCTCGCACGCGGCGAAACTCTGTCGCTGCCAGGATTCGACGAAAATGTGTACGCGGCTCATGGAGATGCCGAGCACCGCTCATGGGGGGAACTCTTATCGGACTACCAGGCAGTCCGGGCGGCTTCCTTGTCGCTCTTCCGCGGGCTCTCACCTGCTCGATGGACGCGCGCGGGTGAAGTAAACGGGTATCGAGCAACGCCCCGTGGGCTGGCCTTTCACATGGCCGGTCACGAGTTGCACCATATGCGATTGCTGCAAGAGCGCTATGTCCCACTGCTCACCCGCCACCCGTAGGCCCGCCGCCTGATAGACCGCTGGAGCTGAGGGAACTACGGAACCCGAATCGCCGGCCGACGAGTCAAGCCAGAATTAATCATTCATGGGTGCGCCAGTCGGCTACGTTCATTTACTGTCCCTCCGCAGCAGCGCAGCCACCGCCATCAGGCGGGCCATCAATAGGAAGTAGAGGAGAAGAATCATGAGCACCAGGAACAACTTGCTCAATCAATGCCGAAAACCGACAGGATGGCACGGCAGATTCGTTTTGTGGACAATGAACATCCGGCATTCCAAGGTGACCGACTGGGGACTGAAGCATGTCCCGATAGAGAAGCACGAAACGATTCTCGACGTGGGCTGCGGCGGCGGGAGGACCGTTCGCAAGCTGGCCGCCATCGCTACGGAGGGCAAGGTCTACGGCGTCGATCATTCTGGAGAGGGTGTCGCCGCAGCCCAGCGAACAAACCAACAATGGATAGCGATGGGCCGCGTCGAAATCCGGCTAGGTTCTGTGTCTCATCTGCCATTTTCCGAGGACATGTTCGATCTCGCCACAGCGGTGGAAACGCATTTCTGGTGGCCTGACTTGCCCGCTGACATGCGAGAGGTCTTCCGCGTACTGAAACCCGGTGGCAGGCTCATCGTCATCGCAGAAATATACAAAGGAGGGAAACACGTCCGGATTCAAAAGCTATTAGAGAAGCATGCGAAAATGACGCAGATGGCGCTCTTGAGTGTTAAGGAACATAGCGAACTCTTCTCAAACGCCGGTTATTCGGATGTTCAGATTATAGAGGAACACGACAAGGGTTGGATCTGTGGCATTGGCAGAAAGCCTTTGTAGTTTGTGGATGAAACCCGCATTCTCCCCCTACAGGGCGACCGAGCGAGAGGCCCTCTGTTTACACCGAGCTACGTGCAGAGTAGACTCCGCACGTCAAGGTAACCAGCAATCAGAGGGAGAGCTCAACCCATGGACATTCTCCAGGCCATAGGAAACACATCGATGGTTCGACTGCGCAAGGTCGTTCCACCTCATTGCGCAGAAATCTGCGTGAAGCTTGAGTGGGAGAACCCCACCGGCAGCGTCAAGGACCGGATGGCACTGGCCGTGATTACGCAGGCGGAGGGGGACGGCCGACTGAAGCCCGGGGATTCCGTCCTCGAATATACCGGCGGCAGCACAGGAACGTCGCTTGCATTGGTCTGCGCCGCCAAAGGATACCGTCTCCAGATCGTCAGCTCCGATGCGTTCAGCCAGGAGAAGCTGGATCACATGGCGGCCCTGGGGGCTGAGCTGACACTTGTCCCGAGCGAGGGAGGGCGCACCACCAAGAAGCTGATCCTGGACATGATCGAGGCCGCCCGTGTGTTGAGCCAAGAGCCTCACACCTACTGGACCGACCAGCTCAACAACCACGACAGCATCGCGGGCTATTACGCGCTGGGCGAGGAGATCTGGAATCAAACGAAGGGGCAGATCGACGCCTTCGTTCATTGCGTGGGGACGGCGGCTTCCTCGCGTGGGGTCGCCACAGTGCTGAAGCGACGCAAACCGGGTATCAAGATCGTCGTCGTTGAACCCGCGGAATCCTCGGTGTTGCTGGGAGGGCAGGCAGGTCCTCACAAGATCGAAGGAGTGGGGATCGGCTTCACTCCTCCTCTCTGGGAGCCGACTCTCGTGGACGAGATTCAGCCGGTCAGAACAGACGACGCGAAGGACATGGCGAGACGCCTTTCGCGGGAGGAGGCCCTTTTCGCGGGGACGTCTTCCGGAGCGAACGTCGTCGCCGCGATTCGCGTCGCGGAGCGACTTGGGCCACAGGCCCAGGTGGTGACGCTGATGGCCGACTCCGGCCTTAAGTACTTGAGCACCGACGTGTTTCGGAGAAAGTAAGCCACCCTCTCGATCATAAGAGGAGTATCGGATGACCATCAAAGATCTGGAAACTCTTTACGATTATGGCCACTGGGCAAACAAAAAGCTCTTCAATGTGATTTCACAGCTTACGCCGGAACAATTCACGCAGCCGGTGGGAGGAAGCTATGGATCCATACGGAACACGATGGTTCACGTTCTGAGCGCCGAATGGGGCTGGCTGGACCGTTGCGGCGGCGCAGAGCGTGGCTCGCGCCTCAATCCTGACGATTTTCCAACGGTCGAATCTCTCATGGAGGTTTGGAACAAAGTCGAGATCTACGTGCGCGAGTTTTTATCAAAGCTGAAGGACGACGAGCTGGCTCGCCCTGTCGAATTCATGAATCCCCGGGGGGAGAAACGCTCGTTGCCGTTGGGAAACCTGATGCAGCACGCGGCCAATCATGGCGTTCATCATCGGGGTCAGGTTGCGTTGCTGCTTCGACTGCTCGGCTTTGTGCCGGGCAATGTTGATATTCTCTTTTATTTTGCTGAGAAGCGCGCCGTCCCGGCGGGGTAAATCAGGTCACATCCCCATCCGACCCGCTCGCTTTTGAGGTCGGCCGCTCAGCAAGGCGCCGGCTGAACGGCAGATCGTCAGGCCGAAGGTCCAACGCCTTAACTGCCTCGACGCTATCGTCGCCCGCGGAGGTGAGATCGTTCAACCGGTTGGAGCGGACGCGCCCGAGGTCACCGCACGGTTTCGAGACTCCGGCGGGAACGTCATTGGTCTGTATCAGCATCCCAAGTGATTCCTTGGTCGGAGGGACGCTACAAGGGGCACGCTATGGGCCAGGTAGAACTTCAAGATGCGGATCGCGGTTTCAGGAACGCACTACTCGGGCAAGTCCACGCTGGTGGAAGCGCTCTCCAGGGAGCTTCCTGCGTACACCACTGTCGAAGAGCCCTACTACCTATTGGAGGACGACGGGTACGAGTTCGCGGAAGTGCCTTCTCTCGAAGATTTCGAATCGCAGCTCCAACGATCCCTCGAGTCTGTGGAGGGCAGTGGATCCGACGTCATCTTGGACCGCTGCCCCATCGATCTGCTCGGCTATCTTCTCACACACCGTGATGCCGATGCCTTTCGACTTGAGGACTGGTTGCCCCGTGTCAGGATTTCCATTGAAAACCTAGACTTAATCGTTTTTCTGCCAATCGAAAGACCCGATCGAATCGAAGTGGCCTCGTCGCAGGACAAGAGGTTCCGACTGGCGGTGGACGAAAAACTCAACGAGATTCTCATCGAAAATCCGTTCGAACTCGGGATGAATGTGCTGAAGGTGACGGGCTCCCTCCACGAACGTGTCCAGCAGGTATTGATCCATCTCCAAGAAAGGGGCGGCGAGATGACTGGAAGCCAGCGCCCAGGACAATTGGACACTCACCGGACAGGTCAGTCAGGCCGGTGCAGAGACTCGGAGCAAACAAGAAACAAGAGAACGCCGGGCAGGTGAGGCGTCAAACCGTGGGGCGACACGCACGAACAAATAGAGCGCAATTGGAGGAGAAAGATGTTTGATCGAATTGCGGATGGGCGTACTGACCTGGTGTTTGAGTATCTATCGGAAGGCCACCCGGCCAGCTCCACCGATGGGAATGGAGTGTCTCTCATCAAATGGTGCGCCTATTACGGCGATGTCAGTGCCATACGATTCCTCCTAGCCAACGGCGAATCACTCAAGTCCCTGGGAGACGACCTTGGCCTCAATGCGGCCGCGTTTCACGGGCACTGGCGGCTGTGCCAATTCCTCATCGAAAATGGCGCTGATGTAAATCAGGCCCTGGCGGACACCGGAGAAACCCCGTTGCACTCGGCGCTGTGCACTGCGAAGCGAACGGCACATGATTTGGTTGTCAAAGTTCTGCTCGCCCATGGGGCGAATCCCAATTGCGCAACAAAGGCATCGGTTGAAACAGGGGGATTCATGAGGGACTGCAGGACCAGAGCTGAGACTCCGCTGCATCGGGCCGCCGCCTTCGGCACTGAAGAGACCATCCAGCTGCTTCTGGATGCCGGCGCAACCATCGATGCCAAAGACATGAACGGCGACTCTCCGCTCACTTGGGGGAGTTGGCACCTCCGCCCCGATTCGTTTCTCCGAAAACTTTGCTACGGGAATTTCTTCATCCGCCCCGAACGGCGTTCCATGGAAGCCAATCTGCTTGGGGCGCCGCATGACTGACAGCCCGGATCGACACGTTGCTGGCAACGTGTTTTTCGTCAGGCAGACCGGCGGAATAACGAAGGGCTGATAGAGATCAATTTATGACAACGCCAAGAGGAACGTCGAGGTTTGCAAAGACTCAAGAGGTGAAGAAGATCCGGCAAGCAGACTCCAAGCCTGTAACCTTTGAGACCGTCCGCGAGATGGCGCTGGCGCTGGCGCTGGACGACGTCGAGGAAGGAACTTCGTACCGCACCCCGGAGTTCCGGGTACGTGGGGGACTGTTCGCACCTCTCCGTGAGGATCCGGACTCGCTCGTCGTTCGCATGGAGCCAGAGCAACGCGAAGAGTTGATGGCGGCCGAACCGGACACGTACTACATTACTGAGCACTACCTCAATTACCCATGGATGCTTGGTAGTTTCTTAGTTCGGTTCGACTTTCACGGCGTTCGATGCAAGCAGTGGCGCAAGAGATATATCTGCCGTAGGCGCGAGGAGCTGGAACATTGCCGATGGGGGGAGCTGTATCAGTAAATGACCTTGGAGAACCTGAGAACTTATGGAGGGCGGCCCTTTATGGTGGCGGTTATTCACGGGGGGCCGGGTGCCGGCGGAGAGATGGCCCCGGTTGCGCGTCGCCTCGCCTCCAAGAGGGGGGTCTTGGAGCCGATACAAACGGCTACCTCCCTTCAAGGCCAGGTTGAGGAATTGAAGTCGACCTTGGAGCACGGCGGCGACCCGCCCCTTACTTTAATCGGGTTTTCCTGGGGGGCCTGGCTCAGTCTTATCGTAGCGGCTTCCTATCCGGCTTTAATCAAGAAACTGATTCTCATTGGGAGCGGTCCGTTTGAAGAGAACTACGTTTCACAACTTCAACAGGCCCGACTGAGCCGTTTCACTGAAGAAGAGCGGACTGAGTATGGATTGATTCTCAAGATGCTGGACGATCCCGCGGCCCATAAGAGAGAGGAATCATTAGAGCGGCTGGGAAAGCTCACTTCGAGAGCGGACGAGTATGATCCGGATGGAAGAAGTCCCCGTGAATCGCCTTCACTCAGCGGAACGGGCGATCTCTATCAAAAGGTTTGGAGGGATGCCGCGGAAATGAGACGCAGCGGGACCCTCCTGGAGCTTGCGCAACGGATTCAATGTCCGGTGGTAGCCATCCATGGTGACTACGACCCTCATCCCGCTGAGGGAGTCCGAAAGCCCCTGTTGTCTGTCTTGAAGGACTTTCGATTCGTTCTGCTCAAGCAGTGCGGGCACAAACCCTGGATCGAGCGGCGGGCGACGGAAGCGTTCTATCAAGTCCTGGAAGAGGAACTGCAGTGAGTGTCGGTGCGGCTCAGCGGGGAACCGTCCGACAGGCTTCAGTTCAATCCACTCAGGGGCAATTTATCTGCCAATTCTCCGCTTGACAAGGCCAGGAGTTGTTGTTAAGTTTCGCGGCTTCCAGGGGAATGATCTTTTACAACCAAGTAGAGGCGCGGCCTCCAGGAGTAGCCGGTCCGGAAGAAGTGAAGGATTCAGGATCGCCCGGGCAAAAGGGGAAGGCCGCCGAAGCCGTCGCGCCGCCTTCACGGCAGACGGGCTGGTTGCTGTGGCTAAATCCACAGGACTGTCGCCGGGATTCATCCCGGTGGAGAGCTACGACAGAGGCAATGGAGTGCGGTTTCTCCCGCACCCGTCTATTCCAAGGTCGGTCGTGAGCACTCGCGGCCGGCCTTTTTTTATTTTTGATTTCTGGTTGCGGATTGCGGCCAGAGCTTCGACCCCGAACCCAGAGCTGAGCAGGACTTTTAACCATGGGAATTCAGCGACCGACCATTCTGAAGTTTGGCGGAACATCGGTAGAAGACACCAATGCGTTTGATCGGGTGGCATCCATCGTCCTCGCTCAAAGGGAGGCCCTCCCGGTCGTTGTTGTTTCGGCCATGGGTGGCGTTACGGATGCGTTGCTGGGAAGCGTCCGGTTGGCAGAACACGGCTCCCATGGAGAGGCCGTTCGTTCACTGGAGTCCTGTTTTGAGCGGTATTTGACAGTGGCAAAGAACCTGTGTGTCCCTGAAACACCGGAGATTGGACTCGCGCTGGATGATGCCCGCAGAACGATTTCCAGCCAACTACAGCAACTCAGTCAGCGGCCGCGAGCTCGGGCCATGCTCGAAGACGAGATTGTTTCCTACGGCGAGCGTCTCTCTGCCCTGGTCCTGAGCCGGGTGCTTCGGCAGCGCGGACTTGCAACGGCGCTCGTCGATGCGCGTCGATGCATTGTCACCGATGACGAGCATGGCCGCGCTGTGCCTTTGTGGCCCGAGACGGATTTGCGTACTAGGGCCGAAATTCAACCGCTGCTCGATGCTTCAACGGTTCCTGTTCTCGGGGGTTTCATCGGCGCCTCGAGGGAGGGACTGACGACAACCCTCGGGCGGGGCGGGTCGGATTATACGGCGGCCCTGGTGGGGGCCGCCCTCTCCGCAAGAGAGATCCAGATTTGGACTGACGTTACAGGCGTTCTCACGGCGGACCCCCGGTTGGTAAAGAACGCCCGGACGATAACCCGGCTTTCCTATGCGGAAGCGGCCGAGCTTGCCTATTTTGGCGCCAAGGTCCTGCATCCCAAGACGGTGCATCCCGCGGTGGATCGGGGAATTCCTCTTCGCATCTGCAATTCGCGTGCTCCCCAGAAGACGGGAACCATGATCGGGCATGAGAGCGAGATCTCGCCGCGGGGAATTAAGGCCATCGCCCACAAGGCGGGGATTACCACACTCCAAATTTCGTCAGGACGAATGCTCGGAGCTTACGGTTTTCTACGTTCCCTTTTCGAGGTATTTGAACGCCATCGGACTGTTGTCGACGTCGTCACGACTTCGGAAGTGAGCGTTTCACTTTCCTTGGATAATTCCTCCGCGTTGCCGGCCATTCTCAAGGATTTGGAACAGTTGGGGACCGTTGAAGTGGAAGATCACCGGGCCATCATCTGTGTGGTGGGCGAGGGGCTGCGGAGCACATCCGGCATCGCAGGCCGGGTGTTCGGAACGCTCAGGGACATTAATATCTCGCTCATTTCCCAGGGGGCCTCACGGATCAATCTGACCTTCGTTATTGATGAGGCGTTTGTGGGGGAAGCGGTGTCGCGTCTTCACAAGGCCTTCTTCGAGGTGGATCTGAGGGAGATGGGGGTGGACTCCGAAGCGGTGATTCACGAAGGAGTGGTTCGCACCTCATCATGAGACCTTCATAATGTTCGTTCCGGTCAGAGGAAAGGGAGACACCCTTGGCTTCAGAAAAACCGGCACATGCCGACCCTATTGCATTGACGCGCCAGCTTCTCAAGATCCCTTCGACCTCAGGAGAAGAAACGGAGATAGCTGGCTTCGTGGCCCGGCTCATGGAAAGTCTGAATTACCGCGTGGAGATCCAGGAAGTCGCTGCGGGCCGGATGAACGTCATCGCCACCTCGGGAAATGATCCTCGCGTCTTCTTTTCGACGCATCTCGATACGGTGCCTCCGCCGCTTACCCCGGGTGAGGATGAGGATTATCTATACGGTCGCGGAGCTTGTGACGCCAAGGGAATTCTGGCCGCGCAAATAGCTGCTGCCGAGCGGTTGCGTGCGGAGGGGAAGACAAACCTGGGATTTCTGTTTCTCGTGGACGAGGAGGTGGGAAGCCTGGGGGCGCGCGCTGCCAATCAGCACGCTTTGGCATCCTCCTGCCATTACATGATCAATGGAGAGCCTACCGACAACAAGCTGGCCATCGCCTCCAAAGGCTCCCTGCGGGCCAGGATTCGAGCCGAGGGCCGGGCCTCGCATTCGGCTTATCCGGAACAGGGCGAGTCCGCCATTGAAAAACTGCTCGATGCCCTGGCGCGGCTCCGTGAAGTCCAGTGGCCCCGCGATGACTTCCTGGGGGAAACGACCTGCAATATCGGAGTCGTGGGAGGGGGCACACGGACCAACGTGGTACCCTCCGAGGCCTACGCCGAGGTTCAGATTCGTCTGGTGGCAGGTTCCGAACTCGTCAAAGAATTGCTGGAACAGGCAGTGGATGGGTTGGCTCGGCTTGATGTCCTTTCCATCGCGGAACCCGTACGTCTCATGGCAGTTGAGGGCTTTGAGGAGTGTGTCGTCCGCTTCACGACTGATATCCCCCACCTCAAGAACTGGGGAGTACCGCTGTTGTTGGGGCCCGGTTCAATTCTGGAAGCCCACACCGAGCATGAACGCATCTCCAAAACAGAGATCATCAAGGCAGTGGGGCTATACACAAAACTCGCGCACATCCTGCTTGGCCGCGCCCATGCCCCGGAGGGGGATGAGCTGAGAACGGAGACCCGCCGGTGAGAATCGCCTTGCTCGGTCATGGGGCGATGGGCCGCCTCGTGGAAACATGCGCCCGCAATCAGGGGCGGGAAATCGGGATGATTTTCACCTCGAAGGATTCGGTTCTGACGCTTGAGGAAATGTCCGATCGCCTTCGGGGGCACGAAGTGGCGATCGATTTTTCGGTGGGCAATGCCGTCCTCAAACATGCGACGGCCTGCGCGCGAGCGGGTGTTCCTCTAGTCGAGGGGACGACCGGCTGGAAAGCGGAAGAGGCCGAAGTACGGCGAGTGGTCCAGTCCCTCCATGGCGGTCTCATTTTGGGGGCTAATTTCTCCATTGGGATAAACCTTTTTTATCGTGTCGTGGCGCAAGCTGCAGAGTTGTTTGGCCGCGTGGACGAATATGATGCCTTCATTGAAGAAGCTCACCACAGACGCAAGCGGGATGCGCCTTCGGGCACGGCGCTCCGTCTCCGTGAGATTGTGGCGACGCGTTCAGGGCGCGACCTTGCCGTGACCAGCACCCGCGCCGGCTATATTCCCGGCACCCACCGGGTGGGGTTTGACTCTGCTCCCGATCAGATCCTGTTGGCGCATACGGCCCGATCTCGGGAGGGATTTGCCTCGGGTGCCCTTGTTGCGGCGCAGTGGGTCATGGGGCGGCGAGGCGTGTTTGAGTTCTCAGACGTTTTGGATGAAATCCTAAGTGAGGTGAAACGTGAAAGGAGGGATATGAAATGAGCATGCAGATCGGTTGGCTTCAAGGTTGCGCAACGGCCTTGGTGACTCCATTTGATTCGGCAGGGGCTGTTGACGAGAAGGCATTCCGGGCGCTGGTGGAGCGGCAGATCACCCAGGGGGTTCGACTCCTGGTGCCCTGTGGCACGACAGGCGAGAGCGCCACCATGACGGAAGAGGAAGACGCGCGGGTGATCGGTATGACGGTCGAGGTGGCAAGAGGGCGCGCGCACGTGATAGCGGGGACTGGCAGCAACTCCACCTCAACGGCCATCGAATATTCCCTGGCGGCGCGGCAGCTGGGAGCGGATGCCATACTCGTCGTGGCCCCCTATTATAACAAGCCGACACAGGAGGGGCTTTATGCACACTTCCGTGCCATAGCCGAATCAGTGGGCGATCTCCCGATGGTGCTGTACAATGTTCCGGGCCGCACTTCCTCGAACATCGCCGCCGCGACCGTGCTCCGGCTGGCCCGCGAGGTGAGGAATATCGTGGCGGTCAAAGAGGCCTCCGGAAACCTTTCGCAAATCATGGAAATCCTCCACCATCGTCCCTCCGGGTTTCGAGTTTTCTCGGGTGACGATGCCGTGACGCTCCCCTTGCTTTCGCTGGGGGGGGATGGGATCATTTCGGTGGTCTCCAACGAAGTACCCGACTTGATGTCAAGAATGGTGGATCGGGCCCTGGCGGGTGACTGGGAAGAAGCCCGCACGCTTCACTTCCGGTTGCTCGATCTCATGGAGGTGAATTTCATTGAGTCGAGCCCGGGGCCAGTCAAGGCGGCGTTAGCCCAAATGGGACTGATTGAAGAAAAATTACGACTCCCGCTAGTACCCGTGCAGGAAAAATCCCGGCTGAAAGTGCGGGAAGTCCTGGTGGAACTTGGATTGGTGAAGGAAACCTCCCATGCAGTTGCGTGAACGCATCGAGCTCCTCTCGGCAAGCGGCCGCAACAGCTTTACAGAAGAAGATCGTGCGCTGTTCAACGAGTTCAAGGCCGCGCTCAATTGCGGCGAAGTCCGCTCGGCAGTGCGTCTGCCCAACGGGGTGTGGCAGGTGAACTTGTGGGTCAAGCTTGGAATCCTCCTCGGCTTTCGGATGGGGATGTTGGCAGACATGTCTTCAGGTCCTAGCTTGCGCTTCTTCGATAAGGATACGTATCCGGTGCGCGCGACGGCATTGCGAGACAATGTGCGCATCGTTCCCGGAGGATCCAGTATCCGGGATGGGGCGTACGTCGCCCCGGGCGTGGTTTGCATGCCCCCGATGTACGTCAATGTCGGGGCGTATGTCGATGAAGGGACCATGATTGACAGCCATGCGCTGGTGGGCTCATGCGCCCAGGTGGGCAAAAGGGTCCACGTCTCCGCCGCCGCCCAGATCGGGGGTGTGCTCGAGCCGGTTGGCGCCATGCCCGTCATCATCGAAGACGATGTGATGGTCGGCGGGGGTTGTGGTATTTACGAGGGGGCGATTGTGCGGGAACGGGCGATTCTCGCGGCAGGCACCATTCTCACGGGTTCAACTCCGCTGTATGACCTTGTCCGCAACCGGGTTTATCGGCGCGAACAGGGGGCCTCGCTTGAAGTCCCCGCTGGGGCGGTTGTCGTCCCGGGCGCCCGAGCCGTCCAGGATCGCCCAAGCGGCGCTTCAGGTTTGTCCCTTTATGCTCCGGTCATCGTCAAGTACCGGGATGAGAAATCGGATGCGGCAACACAACTTGAAGAGGCTTTACGCTAAAGATGGATGAGTGCTGGACAGTCCAAGGATCAGATGACGGAAGGGAAGGCTTATGGCTGAAGATCACAAGTACCGTGTGGGAATTCTGGGAGCCACTGGGATGGTTGGACAATGGTTCATCCGCTTGTTGGAAAGCCATCCTCAGTTCACAGTCACCGCGCTCGCTGCCTCCGACCGGTCTCAGGGGAAGACCTATGGGGAGGCCTGCGCGTGGAGACTGCCGGGGGGGATGCCCTCCTATGCCCGGTTGATGGTCATTCACCCGCCGCATCCCCCGCTGGATTGTGAGATCATATTTTCAAGTCTACCTGCGGATGTGGCGAAAAAGTCAGAAGCAGCATTTGCCGAAGCCGGCTATCCGGTGATCAGCAACTCCTCGGCCTTCCGGATGGATCCCGCGGTCCCCCTGTTGATCCCGGAGGTCAATCCGGACCATCTGGGATTACTGGAGCTTCAACTCCAGTCGCCCGGATCCAACGGGGGATACCTGGTTACCAATCCGAATTGTTCGACAATCGTGTTGACCCTGGCACTGGCGCCGTTGCAGCGCACCTTTGGCCTTGAAGCCGTCGCGGCGACCACCCTTCAGGCCATTTCGGGAGCCGGTTATCCGGGAGTCGCCTCGTTGGATATCACCGATAACGTGCTGCCGTTCATCGAACACGAGGAAGAAAAGATCCAGCGGGAGACCAAGAAAATCCTGGGTGTTTACAAAGGCGAGAAGGTGGAGGATGCGCCGATGCCGGTAAGTGCTCAGTGTCATCGGGTGAATGTTTCCGACGGCCACACCGTGGCCGTGCGGGTGAAGCTATCTCGACCTGCCAAGCCCGTTGAGGTCCGCGAGGCGTTCGAGACCTTTACCGGTGTTCCTCAGAGCATGGGCCTCCATTCGGCGCCATCCCACCCCTTGATTGTGCGGGATGAGCCCGACCGCCCTCAACCCCGGCTTGACCGCGACGCCGGCAGGGGGATGAGCGTCACTATCGGCCGAATTGCTCAGGATCCGGTTCTGGATTACCGGTTTGTGGCGCTTGGACACAATGTGGTAAGGGGCGCGGCAGGCGCCGCGATCCTGAATGGGGAATTGCTGATTGCAACGGGATGGCTGAGCAAGGAGAAGAGGATGAGGAACTCGCTGGCGGATTCGTCACGATAAGCCGTCCCTCCCGCTGTGAATTGTTTGTTTGTCAAAATTGCCCCGGGACTGTATAATTCGGGGCACCTGGTTACAAATTATGCTCTGTTTGGGACAAACGGATGAATAGAAAGATAAAAGCGTTAATTGTGTTGCTCTCGTGCCTTGTGGTTTTCTACGCCGTCGTCGGCGGCCTCATCGGGAAGGAAACCCCGGCAGAGGGAGCCTACAAACAACTGCAGGTTTTCAGTGAAGTTCTTCTGCGCATTCGAAATGACTACGTCGAGGAGCCTAACTTGAAACAGGTGTCCGAGGGCGCGCTGCGCGGGGTCCTGGAGTCGTTGGATCCGTACAGCAGCTACCTCACCCCTCAGGAAGTGGCCCAGATGAACGGCGGCGCCATGAGAGAGAGGGGCGACATCGGGGTGCAGATCTCCAAGCGGTTCGGTTACATCAACGTCGTCACCACGGTCCCGAACTCGCCGGCCGACCGGGCAGGTCTCATCACGAGTGACATTATCGAAGCCATCAACGGAGTTTCCACGCGCGACGTGAGCATGCAGCAGGCCCGGATGTTCTTCCGAGGACCGGTGGGCGCGACCGTGACGCTTTCCATTCTCCGCGGCCAGCGGGCTGAGCCCATTAAGGTGGATATCATCAGGGAAGCCCTTCCAGTGCCCCCCGTGGAATCCAGGATGCTTGAGCAGGGCACCGGTTACCTCCGGATCTCCGATTTGGCCTCCGGGAAGGCCCAAGAGGTGAAGAAGGCCGTCGAGGCGATGGAACGGCAGGGGGCCAAGAAGCTCGTGCTTGATGTCCGAGACATGGCCAGCAATGATCTCGAAGAAGCAGTGGCTGTGGCGAACTTGTTCCTCGATCACGGAACCATAGTGACGGTCGAAGGGCAGAAATATCCCAAGAAAACCTTTGTCGCCGAGAAAAGCAAGACGGCGACTCAACTTCCTGTCGCAGTGCTCATGAACCGTGGAAGCGCGTCTGATGCGGAGGTCATTGCGTCTGCCATCCTCGAAAACAACCGCGGTGACGTTATCGGAGAGCGCAGTTATGGCATCGGATCGATCCAAAAGCTGATTCCTCTGGAAGATGGATCGGCCATCCTGCTCTCCGTGGGAAAATACTTTACACCGGCCGGACATTTGATTCAGAACGACAAAGATCTGAGTAAATCCGGGGTGCTTCCCAACGTCGTCGTTAAGATTGATGAAGACAATCTGGCGGCGCAGGCTGAACCGATTGCCGAATCCGAGGCGGCGCCGGCCGATAAAGGACAGTCGAAGGCGGGGTTGCCGCCAAAACCCAGGAACCAGCCGGATGTCATCCTGAATAAGGCGCTTGAAGTGCTTCATGAGGAGTCCGCAAGAGAAAAGAAAGCCGCTTGAGTGCTGAGGAGGTGGAAGCCCACCCTCTGCATCCTTGAGTTCAGTACAGGTCCCGGGAAATCCGAATGGCGATCCACCGCGGTGGATCGCCATTTTCATATGCGCGGGCCAAGAATGCTTGCCACGACTGAAAGACTCCAACTCCTATTCTCGGAAATTAATTTCCTCATGATGACCAACCGGAAAAGAATCCATCTTCTTGTCATTCTGACTTTGCTCCTGGGCTCGTGTCAGCAGATTCCGAGGCCGAAGGAGAATCGGGGGGCATTGTTTCATGCCGAATTGAAGCAGGCGTTACGGGGAGGAGACCTGGCGGCCTGTAAGCCGACGGTCGCCACCGAACCCGCAGGGACAGACGGCGGCATTCAAGAGATGACCCATATGAAAATCGTTGCGCCCAACCGGATCGTGCTTCAGCAGGCGGGGGCGGCGGTGGAGAAAATAGCGAGCCGGTATGAGCTGTCCTACAAGCGGTGGGTTTCTCCCAAGGATGGAACGGACTTTGTGCTTTATGAAGTCTCGGAGGGAAAAAACCGGGTTAGTTCCATCCTCCTGACCCTGGAGTCTCAGACCGAGCCGCGAAGGACCGCAACACTGCCCCCCGATGAGATCGAGCCTTCTAAAATTGACCTGCCCAAGTTCTTCCAGGGAGACTACCGGGTCTCGATTATTATTGACGATCTTGGTGCCGATTTGAGTGTGGCTGAGGAATTGGTCAAACTCCCGCAGAATCTGACCTTTTCGATCATTCCTGAACTCAAGTACACACAGAAGACGGCGGAACTGGCCAAATCGAACGGCAAAGAGATCATGGTGCATTTGCCGATGGAACCGGAAGCTCACGAAGGGCTGGTGATCGAACCGAAGACCATTCTGTCATCCATGTCGCCCTCGGAAGTAGAGTCAATCTTTCAGGAAATGGTCGCCAATGTACCCTTCGCTGTCGGGATGAATAACCATATGGGTTCGAAGGCGACTCCCAATCGCGCCTTGATGGCCGAAGTCCTGGCGCTGGCGAAGTTGCGCGGACTCTACTTTATCGACAGTCGCACGACGCCCGCCACCCAGGGCTACGCCGTGGCGCGGGAAATGGGAGTCCCCACTAACTTCCGCTCGGTGTTCCTCGACGACAAGAGAAACGTGCCGTATACCGAGTACCAGCTCGATGTCTTGCTCAAGCGAATGTTGAAGCAGGGCTCGGCCATCGCCATTGGCCACCCGTATCCGAGCACCATTGAAGCTCTGCGCCGGAAACTTCCCGAATTTGAACGCCGCGGAGTGAAGATTGTGTTCGCCTCGGAATTGGTGTCGTGAGGAGAGGGGTCTGGTGCCGGGGATCAGGTGGAGGGTGGAGGAAGCCAGACGTCAGAAGTCGGAAGTCAGAGGTCGGATGTCGGAAGCCTGAAACAATTGCCCTGATCCGTACCGTGGGTTTGTTCTTAACTTTGAACCTTGAACTTTAAACTTTGAGTTGGGTTTTTGGACCTTGGACTTTGGACCTTGGACTTTGAACTGGTTTGTTGAACTTTGAACTTTAATTAAATGCTGGTTCGATTTGAACGCGTGAAAATTTCCTTTGGCGCCGCCGAAGTTTTGGAGGAGGCATCCTTCCAAATTGATCCGGGGGAGGGCATCGGTCTGATTGGACGCAACGGCTCCGGGAAAACAACCATCCTCCGGCTGATCGCCGGCCAGATACCACCGGATGCGGGTACCATCATTCGGTCTGCCCAGCTGCAGATCAGCTACCTGGAGCAACTGGTTCATGGCGAGTCCAACGCCACCGTCTTTGAGGCGGCCGAAGGTGTTTTTTCGGGGTTGCTGTCTCAGGAGCGCGAAATAGAAATGCTCACGCATCACCTCTCTGATCCTGCCTTCGCCGGGACGCGGGAGCAGGACTCTATGCGCTTAAGTGATTTGCTGCATCAATTCGAGTTGCGAGGGGGGTATTCCTTCCGGGCGCGCACGGAAGCCGTCCTCATGGGATTAGGGTTTGGGAGTTCTGATTTTTCGAGGTCGGGCGAGGAGATCTCGGGAGGGCAGATGAACCGGCTCAACCTGGCGCGTCTTTTGCTCAGCGAACCCAACCTGCTCCTGCTGGATGAACCCACCAACCATCTGGACCTCGAAGCAGTCGCCTGGCTCGAAGATTTTCTGCAGAGTTACCCCAACGCCTTTCTCGTGGTATCGCACGATCGTTATTTTTTGAATCGAGTGGTCCGCCGTGTTTTTGAGCTCGAAAATGGAAGGATTCAGACCTACTCAGGGGACTATTCGGCTTACCACCGGCAAAAGCAGTTACGTCTGGAACAGGCCACGAAGGCTTACGAACAACAGCGCGAGTGGATTGAGCGGACCGAGGATTACGTCCGGCGAAACATCGCCGGGCAAAAGACGAAGCAAGCCCAGTCGCGACGGAAGATGCTGGCGAAGGTGGACCGACTCGAGAAACCTTCGGAGGCAGAGGAATCGGCGCGGTTTGATTTCCACGTGACCCTGCCGAGCGCGCACCGGGTGCTTGAAATTGAAAACGGGACCATTGGATACGGTGAGACCTCCGTCGTCACAGGGATTGACCTGAAGCTCTTCCGGGGCGAGCGCTACGGGGTGATTGGGAGAAACGGGTCAGGTAAATCAACCTTTTTGAAAACCATTTGCGGCCGTTTGAAACGCCTGTCGGGAGCCTGGATTCCCGGGGAAAGGGTTCACCTCGGGTATTACGATCAGACCCTGGAGAACTTGAATCCGTCGAACACCGTCCTTGAAGAACTGCGTCTGCTCGCGCCCATGGCGACTGACGGGGAACTGCGCTCCTTTGCGGCACGGATTCTGTTCAAAGGGGAGGAGGTGTTTCAGCGCATCGAGAGCCTTAGCGGTGGAGAAAAGTCGAGGTTGAGCCTGGCCAAGCTGATCTGCCAGCACCCCAACTTCCTCTTGCTTGATGAGCCTACGAACCATCTCGATATCGCCTCGAGGGAGGCATTGGAAGAAGCCCTGACGGAATATGACGGGACGCTTCTCGTCGCCACTCACGATCGCTATCTGCTTGAGCAGTTGGTTTCACGACTGCTGGTGTTCGAAAACGAAAAGATGGAGCTCTTCGATGGGAGATATTCAGAGTATGTCAAGGGCCTGACCTCCACACCGGCGCCGACCCTCCCCGAAAGCACGAAAAAGAAAAATCTAAAAGATGAAGGCAAACGGGGCGTCCCCTTGAGCCTGGCAGATGTGCCGAAAGCGGAGACGGGCCGAGGAGTAAAAAAGCCCAGCACGAATCGAGAACGCCAAAGAATCCAAGATCTCAGTCGGCTTGAGGATGAAATCACGAAGCTGGAACTGGAGTTGAAGGACCTGGAAGAGCACTTGTCCGACTCCACCAACTATTCCGACCCGGAACAGATCAGAGCCCTGAGCGAAGCTTACCAGTCCCTGACCGAACAGCTGCGGCGGTTGTACGATGAATGGGCGGCCCTCGAAAGGGAAGAGGCTTGAGCGGGGCCGAACGCGCTGAATGTGGTGAGGGGAAGGGATCCGCCCGGTGGCAGGGCCGGGGCGATTGGATGCTCCCTGAGGACGCCAGCCGGAGCCCTGTCGTGCTTTTAACCTGTTGACATAGATTTGCAGCGCCAAGTAAACTCACTTTTCTTTTGGGTAACCACCCCACAAGATGTCTCAAAGCAGACGAGCTGCCTGACCATCCCGGCAGTCAGCAATCATCCTGGTTCATTCGGAGGAAATTATTATGTCAGTCAAAATTGGAATCAACGGGTTTGGTCGTATTGGACGGAATCTGCTGCGGGCCGCCCTGGACGACCGGGAGATCGATTTTGTTGCCGTGAACGATTTGACAGATCCAAAGACCCTGGCTCATTTGCTGAAATACGATTCGTTGCTCGGTATTTGCCCTGCCGAAATCCATCATGGGGACGACAACATCGTCGTCAACGGTAAATCCATTCGGGTGCTGAAGGAGAAAAATCCTGAGGCCATCGACTGGACGAAGTTTGGGGCGCAGATGGTGATCGAGTCGACGGGAAAGTTTACGAAGGGTGAAGACGCCCGAAAGCACATCCGAGGCACCGTGAACAAGGTCATTGTCACCGCCCCTGGAACGAACGTTGACCACACCATCGTGCTGGGAGTCAATGAAGGCACCTACGACCCGCAAAAACACCATGTAGTCTCCAACGCATCTTGTACCACGAACTGTCTGGCTCCGGTGGCAAAGGTGTTGAATGATCACTTCAAGGTGAGCAGTGGATTTATGGTGACGATTCACTCCTATACCAACGATCAGGTCACCCTCGATTTTCCCCATAAGGACCTGAGACGCGCACGCGCGGCTGCGGTTTCGATCATTCCCACCTCGACCGGGGCGGCCAAGGCGATCGGCGTGGTCATCCCTGAGCTGAAGGGAAAGATGGACGGTATTGCCATGCGAGTACCGACTCCTAATGTGTCCGTGATTGACTTGGTCTGCGGACTGGAGAAGCAGACGTCGGCCACCGAAGTGAATGAGGCGATGAGAGCCGCGGCGGCAGGCCCGATGAAGGGAATATTGCAGTACTGCGAGGAGGAATTGGTATCGGTTGATTTCAGGGCGAACCCACACTCTTCCATTCTTGATGCGGGATACACCAAGATGGTGGGAGACCGGCTTGTTCATGTGATGTCATGGTACGACAATGAGTGGGGTTACAGTTGCCGTGTCCGTGACTTGATCCGGTTCATCGTGGGGCATAAATAGACCTCTTTGAACCTCCATGCCAATTTTCTTCCGGCGGGGTTTCTGACAGTTGCACCATAAGAGTGGAACCGCTGTCTTAGAGTTTGGATTGACGGCGTGCAGGTCAATGGGGCGTGGCGCCCGGTTCTTCGAAGTTGCTATCGCCGGCAGTAGGAAGAGACCCCCTGAGGCAGCCCCGTGAAGGTCAGGGGCGGCCACCGGTTCTGCGCGTTCCGGAAATTGAAAATGCAATGTTCCGGACCTGCTTCATGAGGATCTGAGGTAAGCGTGAAACTCTCCCGCAGGAGACAGTTTGGTCTTGCCTTGCACTCGCTCACAAGCTTATTTATCGCCCAGGACGTCATTCTATGTCGATCAAATCGATTCGAAATGTTGATCTGAAAGGGAAGCGGGTTTTCATACGGGTCGACTTCAATGTTCCTCTGGACGAGAAGCTGGCTGTGGCGGACGACACGCGGATACGGGCTTCGCTGCCAACGGTTCAGTTCGCGCGGGACCAGGGAGCGAAGGTGGTTCTCGCCTCCCATCTGGGTCGCCCCAAAGGAACGGTGAATCCCAAGTATTCTTTGCGGCCGGTGGCGACACGCCTCAATGAGTTGCTGGGAGCCAATGCTCGATTTGCGAAGGAGTCCGTTGGAGACGAGGTGGAATCCGCGGTGCAACAGCTCAAGGCAGGGGAAGTCTGTCTGCTTGAAAACTTGCGATTCCACAAGGAAGAGGAAGCCAATGATCCCCAGTATGCCGAGCGGCTGGCGCGGCTTTGTGAGGTTTATGTCAACGATGCATTCGGCACGGCCCATCGCGCTCATGCCTCAACGGTGGGAATGGTCCCCTTTTGCCGCGAAGCAGCGGCTGGATTCCTGATGGAGCGCGAACTGGAGTATCTGGGGAAGCTGGTCTCCAATCCGGAGAAACCCTTTGTGGCCATCCTGGGAGGAGCCAAGGTTTCGGACAAGATTGAGGTCATCAGGAATCTTCTCGGCCGCGTGGATGCGCTCCTGATCGGCGGCGCCATGGCATACACCTTTTTCCTGGCCAAGGGTGTGGAGGTTGGAAAGTCCCTGGTGGAGTCCGACAAGGCAGCTCTGGCCAAAGAACTCCTCGACGTGGCGGCAAGTAAGCATGTTGAGTTCCTGCTCCCGGTGGACCATCTCGTGGCAAGCCGGCTCGATGAATTGGCGGAGACAAAAATCACCAGTGTGAATGAGACCCCGGCGGATTGGATGGGGGTTGATATCGGCCCCAGGACCGTTGAGAAGTTTCGGGAAAAGATACGGGGGGCAAAAACCGTTTTCTGGAATGGACCGATGGGTATCTTCGAAAAGACTCCTTTCGCTCGAGGAACAATGGACATCGCGCATTCGCTGGCGGATTGCCGGGGAATTACCGTAATCGGAGGCGGCGATTCCGTCTCTGCCGTCAAGCGCTCGGGTGTCGCCGACCGGATAACGCACATCTCTACGGGAGGCGGGGCTTCCCTGGAGTTTTTGTCGGGGATTGAGCTGCCTGGCGTTGCAGCCCTCGAGACGAGGTGAAAAGGGTCGAGTCGTCCTTTATTATATTTATGCATATGTTTGAAAGTCATCGGTCAATCCTTGAAAAGAGGCCCTTATAGTCATGCGAAAGCCCGTCATTGCCGGCAACTGGAAGATGTTCAAAACCGTGGAAGAATCGGTTGCCTTTGTCGATGCACTCCTTCCCCTGGTCAAAGGTTCGGCGCACTGCGAAGTCGTGGTGGCGCCCCCTTTCCCCTCATTGTGGTCCGTTGCCCGACGGGTGAAAGGGAGCAATGTTCGAGTGGCAGCACAGAATTGCCACTGGGAAAAAGAAGGAGCCTTTACAGGTGAAGTGTCTTGTGAAATGATCGTTGAAGCAGGGGCGAGCCATGTTGTCATTGGGCATTCGGAGCGGCGGCAGTTTTTTGGAGAGACCAATGAGACGGTCAACAAGAAGATCTTTGCTGCCCTTCGTGCTTCCCTGATCCCGATTGTTTGCATCGGCGAATCGCTGGCGGAGCGAGAGCAGAAACAAACGGAACGAGTCGTGGGCGAGCAATTGACGAAAGGCCTCAACTCGTTGACAGAGCTCCAGCTTTCCCATATTATTGTTGCTTACGAGCCCGTCTGGGCGATCGGCACCGGGCGCACGGCCACCCCGGAGTTGGCGGCCGAGACCCACCGGTTTGTACGCGATACGATCGGAAGGATGTTTTCTCCCGCCAGCTCTTCAGCAATGCGGATTCTGTACGGGGGGAGCGTTAAGCCCGATAACATCAAGGGCTTGATGGCACAGCCCGATATCGATGGCGCCCTGGTCGGCGGGGCGAGTTTGAAGGCTGATTCGTTTGCGGCCATCGTGAATTTTTAGGCCGGGATCGAACAATTCAAGAGAAAGGCGTTTTCATGGTTGCAGTTTTTACGACAATTCACATCCTGGCTTCGGTCATCATGATTCTCGTTGTGTTGCTTCAGAGCGGTAAGAGCGCCGACCTGGCGGGCGCATTTGGTGGTGGAGGCAGCCAGACCGCCTTCGGACCTCGGGGTGCTGCCACACTTCTTTCTAAGATTACGACCATTTCGGCCATCGTCTTCATGATTACTTCAGTTACGCTGGCGATTATGGCGTCGAAGCGGACGACCGGGTCCGTTTTGGAGGGGGGGAGCACACCAGTCCCGCAACAAGCGCTGCCCGTTTCACCCCCGGTTTCCCCGGCCCCCGCGACGCCCCAGCCCCAACAGGGAACACCCGGCGGACAGACCAGTGGAGCATCACCGAGCGCGCCAGCCAATCAAGGGAAAGCAGGGTCTCCTCAACCCAGTAAATCGGCGCCTCAGAAGCCGGCACCGGCAGCCCCGGTGAAAAAGTAGTCCTAGAGGCACTGCCGTGCCTTTGTGAAGTTGACTGACCGGGGATGCAGTATTTAACCCAAATTGATCTTGGGCAGGACTCAAACGCGGAAGTGGCGGAATTGGCAGACGCACCATCTTGAGGGGGTGGCGCCGTGAGGCATGTGGGTTCAAGTCCCACCTTCCGCACCATTTTCAATCTCCTCGGACGAATAAATGTTTCTTTTTGAAGCCACTCAATCCCGGTGGCTTTTTTTATTTGACTACGCCTCGTGGGCAAACAAGGAAGAAGCTGGCGCTCTTCCTTGAATTCACTTCACGCCCCCATTTATCCTTCCTTAGATGTCTGGACCTCGCGGTCTGCATTTAGGCCGATCAGGAGCCAAGACCGAAAGGGAACCACCGCTGCCCACGAGTTTACAGACCGGCAGCCCCCCCCTTCTGCCAAAGAAAATCCTAAAGCTCTGTAAGAATAGGGCGATATGTTAGTTGAAGGAGGTCTTGGAGAGTGCCAAGGTGTATCCCACCAGCGATCCCTCCCGCTGACGTTGAGGCCGAGGAACTGCGGCAGACCGGGGTTCTGGATTGAATTCTAATCAAGGGTACCCCCTTGATAGTGGAGATGCTCCAGGAATAAACAGTGCCTCTGCAATATCTGGTTATGACCCCTTGAGATTGGTGACGCCGGTCGATCGGCCCAAGCTTGGGCGAGGCCTCTAATTACTAAGTGTGTATTGAAAGGTAATCGATTGAAAACCTGTAATTGTGATTTGCCGTTTAATTTGTTACATCGAATTCGCGCCCCCCTTCATGGCTTGGCGGGCAAGGGGTCTCATGTGACCTGCAGCTCGGGCCGATTTATCGCGGTCAAGGGGAAGGACGCAGTACCGCTCCATACCTGCAAGGAGGTGGTCTGCTAGATGCAGGAAACGGAGAGATCTATTATGACCATGACGGGGGATCAAGACGGGCACGCCGCGAGACTCAAGAATCTCAATAGCGCCTTGAGAGAAAGCGAAGCCCGCTTTCGGGGGATTTTTGAAAGCAGCAATACGGGCATCTCCTTTGGCGATCGGGAGGGTAACCTCCTCTACGCCAACAAAGCCTTCCAGGAGCTGGTCGGTTATTCAGGCCAGGAGTTGCTCGGGATGAACGTTGCGCAACTGACCCACCCGGATTATGTTGAAACGGAATGTAGTCTCATCGCAGAGCTTTTGCAGGACGAGCGCGATCAGTACCGGATGGAAAAGCAATTCATCACCAAAGAGAATTGCTGTATCTGGGTGGATGCGGCCGTCTCAGTCATCCGGGATGATCATCGCAAGCCGCTTTACTTCATTGGCGTGGTCAATGAAATCACGGAACGGAAGCGGATGGAAGAAGCGCTGCGGGTGAGCGAGGCGCGGTTCCGATCTCTCATCGAAAACGCCCCCGTTGCCATCAGCGTGGCCCGATGGGAAAAGATTTTCTATGCAAACGCAAGTTTTCGACTCCTGTTCGGGTTTCAGGATGAGAGGGAACTCCGCGACCAGCCGGTGTTGGATGTATTTGCGCCCCAATGTCGAGACAAGATTGCGAATCGAATGCGGCGTCACGCCCTGGGAATGCCCGTCCCCCATGAAGAGGAAACAATTGGCCTGCGAAGGGACGGCTCGCAATTCCCCATGCATCTGGCGGCAACTCGAGTTCAGCTTGCGGAGGGGCCGGCAACCCTGGCCTTCATGAGTGACGTCACCGAACGTAAACGCATGGAGGATGCACTGCGTGAGAGTGAAGAAAAGTTCCGAAACATTATCGAGAACATGCAGGACTATGTTCTTGTCGCCTCCGTGAGCGGGGCGATCACTCTTGCCAATCCCAGCGCCGTCAAGATGCTGGGATACGAAAGTGAGCAGGAATTGCTTGGCAAAGACCTCGGCCAGGCTGCCGGGGCAGTTCCCAGAGAACGGGAGAGACTTGCGAGGGCGCTCGGAAACTCCGGATTTGTCCGCAACTATCGCATGCGTTTCAAGCGCAAGGACGGCTCCGATATCCTCGTGGAAGAAAATATTCGCCTGGTGCGGGGAACCGACGGAAACCCGGCTGCCATTGAGGCCATCGGGCGGGATATGACGGAGCGGATCCGTGCTGAAGAGGAACTGCGAGTCGCCAAGGAGGCTGCTGAAGCCGCCACTCGGGCGCGCAGCCAATTTCTGGCCAACATGAGCCATGAGATTCGCACCCCCATGAACGGGGTCATTGGGATGACGAATTTGCTCCTCGATACGGAACTGACCCTGCAACAGAGAGAATATGCCGAAACGCTCCGCACCTGCGGTGAATCGATGCTGGCGTTGATCAATGATATCCTGGACTTCTCGAAAATCGACGCCAGAAAACTCACGTTTGAGATCCTGGATTTGGATTTGAATGAAGTGGTCGAAGATACGCTGACCCTGGTCGGCAAAGCGGCCCGGACCAAGAAACTCCAGTTGGCCGGGATTGTCGTCCCGGATGTTCCGACCCAATTGCGGGGGGACCCCGGGCGTTTGCGTCAGATCCTCACGAATCTCGTGAGTAATGCCGTCAAATTCACGGAGCAAGGTAAAGTCACGGTCCGCGTGGCCAACGAAGCCGAGACCCCGACCCATGTAACCCTCCGCATTGAAGTGGAGGACACCGGCATCGGCATTGCGCCCGAAACGCAGGCCCGGTTGTTCAAGGCATTCAGTCAAGCCGACAGCTCGACGACGCGAAAGTACGGGGGCACCGGGCTGGGGCTGGCGGTCTCCAAACAACTGGTTGAGATGATGGAAGGTCAGATTGGTGTGAAAAGTTCCGTGGGCGAGGGCTCGACATTTTGGTTTACCGTCCGCCTGGAGAAGCAAGCGCATCCTGCCGCCGCGACGGAGAGCGGGAAGGAACATCCCGCCAATCCAGCTTCAGAACCTCGTCCCTTGCGAAAAATGCGTATCCTTGTGGCTGAAGATAATTTGCTCAACCAAAAGGTGACGATGGGACAATTGCGCAAGCTGGGTTACAGCGCCGATGCGGTCGCCAATGGTCTGGAAGTGCAGGAGGCCATCCGGCGTATTCCGTACGACGCCATCCTGATGGACTGCCAGATGCCCGAAATGGACGGCTACGAAGCCACGCGCCAGGTCCGGCTCCACGAACAGAGCCAGCAAAAGAAACCACTGTATATCATTGCGATGACGGCCCATGCCATGGTCGGTGACCGCGAGAAATGTCTTTCGGCGGGGATGGACAACTACCTCAGTAAACCGGTGCGGCTGGAGGAACTGCGGAAGATGTTGGAGAACTGCGCGCTTTCACAACCCGCCGACATTCAAGCGGCCCCACCTGCCCAGCTTGAATCGGCGCCAGGTCCTTCGTCCCCCGCTGCAACGCCCCTTCCGCCGCCCTTCGACTTGAGACGGCTTCAGGAAGTATGCGGCAGCGATCCGGTGCGGGTGCGTGAGTTGGTCGACCTCTATCTCGTTCAGTCGGAGGAAATCATTACCGGTCTGGAGGCAGCCGTCAAGACCAGCTCCGCCCATGAGGTGAATCGTCTGGCCCATAAGCTGGTCGGATCGAGTTTGACTTGCGGGATGAAATCAATCGTGACGCCCTTGAAAGTTCTGGAGCAACAGGGACGGGATGAACAATTGTCCGATGCCGGGCTTTGGCTCTCCCAAGCCCGCCAGGAACTGGAACGACTCCGCACTGCGCTCACCAGTTATGTTCGAGAAATTTGAATCCAGTAGTCTGAGAAGGAATTATGAAGAAAATTTTAATCATTGAGGACGACCATATCATTTCTGCCATATACCGCAACAAGATCGAGCTTGCGGGATACTTGGTTGAAGTCGCGGTGGATGGGGAGGAGGGGTTGAAAAAGCTAAACATCTTCAAGCCTGACCTCGTTCAGTTGGACCTTATGCTGCCCAAGGTGAACGGGCTCGAGATCATCAAGCAGATTCGCAGCCGCCCCGAGTGGAAAACGATGCCGATTATCGTGTTGGCGAACGGCTATGACATCGATATGTTCCGAGTGGCCTGGGAAGCTGGCGCCAACCGGTGCATTTCAAAGTTGAACTCCTCACCTGATGTCGTGCTCGACAGCATCGACCAACTTCTGGGTCTCGAGGAGTCCGCTTCGGAGCTCCTTCAGGAACAAGGGGAGCGGGCCGCCGCAGCGTCAGCCGCCGAGACCTCTCAAGACACCTTTGCAGCACAAATGCTGGATCTGGAGACGACCCTTCCCTCGGAAATCAGGCAGCAGTTTATCCGCCGCTCGCCGCAAATTCAGACCGACTTGCTTCAGCGGTTGCAGGCCATCCGGAAGTGTCCGACCGAGTCCGCGCGTGGACCGCTTTTAGATCAACTCTCCCGACCCGTCCACTTTCTGGCGAACTACGCGGGAATGACCGGTTTTCATCGGATCGCCCATTTGGCCGATGCCTTCGAAGTCATGCTCCAGGAGCTTTGCCACGAGCCGAATGAAGTCACCCCTTCGACTTTGTGTACGGTCGCTCAGGCGGTGGATTGCCTGGTGATGCTGCTCAAGGAGGCACACAACGCTCAGGGCGAATTGGTTCCTTCGGGGCTGATCCTGGCCGTTGATGACGATCCAACCTCCCGCTGGGCCATCTCGTCTGCCCTCGCCCGAGTCAATATAAAGGCGGTCACCGTGGAAGGCCCGGAGCTGGCACTGAAGCTCCTCGCCGAGAATTCCTTTGATCTGATCTTTCTCGATGTGCAAATGCCGGGGATGAGCGGATTCGAATTGTGCAAGGAACTGCGCGGGATGCCGAAGCACAAGGAAACGCCGGTGGTCTTTGTGACCGTCTTGTCAGATTTTGAAGGGCGCCTCCAGTCGAAGTCCAGCGGGGGCGACGATCTCATTGCCAAACCCTTTCTCCTGGCTGAACTCGCTGTCAAGGCCTTGACCTTCATTGTGCAAAGCTAGAGGGGAGGGCCGGAGGAGCGCAATTCGTTGGGTTTACCGGGTGCAATCAAGCGGTGCGCCGAAGCGCTGGGTGCTTACGCCGATGCCGTGACCTCCAGGCAGGGTGGGCGACCGATTCGCCGCGGCCTTCAGGCGACAAGCTTCTTTCGGTACCGTCATGAGGTGCAGTGATTCTGCGATGCGTTCTTCGATGACGCGACAGAATTTCCAATTCAATGTCCGAGGGTAACCCATGAAAAAGGTTCTGATCATTGAGGACGACCTGGTCATCGCTGCCATCTACAGCAATAAGATTGAGCTTGCAGGATACCTTGTGGATGTTGCCCTGGATGGGGAAGAAGGACTGAAGAAGTTAAATGCCTTCAAACCTGATTTGGTCCAACTGGATCTGATCCTGCCGAAGATTACGGGACTGGAAATCATCCGGAGGATCCGGATGGAACCGGAGTTGACGTCGCTACCGATCGTGGTGGTTTCCAACGGATACGATGGGGATATGTTTCGAGAGGCCCTGGAGGCCGGCGCCAATCAATGCGTCTCCAAGTTGAACTCCTCTCCCAAGGTGATCCTGGATATTATTAACGAGCTGTTGACCCCCTCCTTGACGGCGACGGTCGCGCAGGCCTCAGATGCCACATCTGCTGCTGCGGCGGTCCAAGGGGTTGCCCCGGCCCACCCCTTGGATATTGACACGGCCCTTCCTTCGGAGATCCGACGACAATTCATGGAACGATCCCCGCAAATCCAGGCAGATTTGCAGGATCGATTACAGGCTGTCCTTAAGGCCGCCGACACCGCCCGCACGACCCTTCTCGAGGACCTTTCGCGGCATGTTCACTTCCTGGCTGGCTACGCCGGGATGACCGGATTTCAGCGGATCTCCCATCTGGCGAGCGCCTTTGAAGTCATGCTTCAGGAGCTCCGCGAAAAACCGAGAGAGATCACGTTCTCGACGCTGGGAACGATAGCGAACACGGTCGATTGTCTGGTGCGGCTATTGGGGGAGGTTCCTCATTCTCAACTCGAGTTTCCGTCCTCGACCCTAATTCTGGCGGTGGATGACGAGCCCATTTCCCGGCGCACCCTATGTACGGCGCTCTCCAAGGCCCGTTTGAAGGCCGTCAGCGTGGAGGATTCTGAGGTGGCCTTGAAGCTTCTCACCGAGAACCACTTTGACCTGATCTTCCTGGATGTGGATATGCCTGGCATTACCGGATTCGAGCTGTGCCAGGAACTGCGCACCATGCCCACCAACCGAGAAACCCCGGTAATCTTCGTGACCGTTCTATCGGATTTTCAAAGCCGAGCCCAATCCAATTTGAGCGGTGGAACCGATCTGATTGCCAAACCTTACCTGCTCAGTGAGCTGGCAGTCAAAGCCCTCACCTTCATCGTCCAAATCAAGTCGCGTTGATCAGGGTCAATAGATCACCTTCGAATGACATCAGGAGGCCTGCTCCGGGTCTCGGAAAGAGAAGGTCAGATTGATACCGCCCCGTCCGAACAGCTGGCCCCGGAGTGCCCGTCTCCCTTCTGACTTCTGACTTCCGAGTTCTGACTTCAGGTGCATCGTCACTACGAGTCAAACTCAATCTGCTCAGATTCAGGAATCGAGAATCTAAAGCCCGAGGTATGCCTCCTTGACATAACGGTTGGTCATGAGTTCCCCCCCTGCCCCTTGAAGAACGACACGGCCGTTCTCCAGGACATAGGCCCGGTCGCAAAAAGTAAGCGTTTGCCGCACGTTCTGCTCCACGAGAAGGATTGTGACCCCCTCTTTGTTGATGCGCTGGATGATCTCAAAAACGTTTTGAACCAGGATAGGCGCAAGTCCCAACGATGGTTCGTCGAACATCAGGACCTTGGGCAGTCCCATCAGCCCCCTGCCGATGGCACACATCTGCTGCTCCCCGCCGGAGAGAGTCCCCGCAGGCTGTTTGCGCCGTTCCAGGAGCCGCGGGAATAAACTGTACACCCAATTGAGCCTTTCCTTGCGCTGGACCTTGGCGGCGGGAGACAACGAACCCATGATCAGGTTCTCTTCAACCGACATTTCCACGAATAAGCGCCTCGCTTCGGGCACGTGCACCACCCCGCTTCCGATGATGCGGTCGGCGGGTGTTTGGTCCAATCGTAGCCCGTCAAATTCGATGGTGCCCTTCCTGGGTCTTAACAGGCCCGAGATCGTCTTCAGGGTAGTGGATTTGCCGGCGCCGTTGGCCCCCACCAGGACCACGATCTCTTTCTCGCGGACCTCGAAGGACACCTCCCAGAGAACCTGGAGGTCGCCATAGTAGACGTCAACGCCCTCCACCTTAAGCATAGTCAGTTCCCAGGTAGGCCTCGATCACGGCCTTGTTTTGGGCGACCTCTTGCGGGGTTCCTTCAGCGATCGTCTGGCCGAAATTAATGGCATGAATGCGGTCAGAGATGGACATGATGACATGCATGATGTGCTCAATAATGATGATGGTCGTGCCATGGTCGCGGATCTTCTTGATGAGGTCGATGGCCTGGAGCAATTCGGTAGGGTTCAAGCCGGCTGAGGTTTCGTCCAAGAGAAGAAGCGACGGGCGGGTAGCCATGGCCCGCGTGATCTCCAGTCGTTTGCGCCAGGCAATCGGGAGCGATTTGGCCAACAGGTTTTGCACGGGTACAAGGCCGCAAAAGTCGATGGTTTCGAGCGCCAGTTGCCGGGCCTCGCCCACCGTGTTGACCCGGGCGAACGCAGCCGCAATGACGTTGTCGAGGACGGTCATGCGGCCGAGCGGCTTCACCACCTGGAACGTTCTCCCAATCCCCAACCTGCAGATTTGATAAGTCGGCAAATGGTGAATTTCCTGGCCCTTGAAGATCACTCGGCCGGAGTTGAGGCGGTGGAAGCGGGTAATCAGGTTGAACGTTGTCGTCTTCCCGGAACCATTCGGCCCGATCAGCCCGAAGATTTCACCCTGGCGGACTTCGAAACTGACATTATTTACCGCAGCCAGACCGCCGAAGTATTTGACGAGTTTTTCAGCCCTGAAAAAAGACACGCCGGCGCCTCAGTTTTCGGGTTTGATCCGAAGAACGCTTCTCTTGATCTTCGCCCAGTCCCCGACGATCCCGTTCGGGAGAAGTAGAATTACAAGAATGACCAGCAATCCAAATCCGAGGGTGTGAGCAGACTTCACAAACTCAGAAAGGGTGGTAAATGCGCTCGACCCCGTCCTGTCGGCGAAGTACTTGAACAGGCCGAAGAAGCCGGACCTGAAGAACTCCTGTACCGCGATCATAACGAAGGCCCCCACGGCCGGGCCATAAATGGTCCCCACCCCGCCGACAATCCCCACGAGCACGGCGGCGATGGAGAGGTCTTGAAGAGAGAATACGACCGAGGGGTCGATGAACCCCATGTAGTTCATATAGAAGGCCCCCGCCAATCCGGTCCAAAACGTCCCGATGCAAAGCGAGATCATCTTGTAACGGGTGGTGTTGATTCCCATGCTCTCTGCCGCATCCTGGTCTTCTCGAATCGAGACAAAGCAATACCCCAGTTTTGAATGGACGGTGAAACGCATGCAGAGAACCGTCAGGACCATCATGAACAGGATGATGTAGTAGTAGGGCAACTTCGAGGAAAAGGTCGGCATAATCAGGATCCCGACCATTCCATTGGTCACGGGCTCGGCGATCTTGGCAGCATCTTTCAAAACCTCATTCAGGGCCAGGGTGGCCAGGGCGAAATAGGCCCCACGGAGTCGAAAGGTGATCCATCCGAACGGGAAGGCCACCGCTGTCGCCAGCAGGCCGCCGGTGACCATCCCCCACCAGGGAGAGATGGCGTAATGGTATGTGAGCAGTCCCGCGGCATACGCCCCGCTCCCAAAGAAGGCGGCGTGACCAAATGAAACCCGTCCGGTGTAGCCGGCGAGGAGGTTCCAGGCGGAACCAATGATGACCCACATCATGAAGAGGATGATCAGATGTTGGTAGTATTCCTGCCGCAACAGGAGCGGGAGTACGATCAGGGCCAGCAGGAAAATCAGCGGGTAAAGGTTTCTTTTCATCGGGGTGATTCTTTAAATCTTCGTCAATCGCTTGAAGCCACTCGGGAGAAAGACCAAAACACCCACAAAAATGACCATGCCGATAATGTTTTCATAATCCATTCCGAGATACGTGGAGCCCAGGCTCTCTGCGATCCCCAGCGTGAGCCCCCCCAAGATCGCGCCCACTGTCGAACCCAAACCCCCGAGAATGGTGATCACGAAGGCCTTCGATGTAAAGGGCCCGCCGATGTCCGGAAAAACATAAAAGACCGGCGCCAGCAGGGTGCCGGCGCAAGCAGCGAGTGCCGAGCCCAAGCCGAACGTGATGACTGTGATTCGTCCGGTGTTGACCCCCATCAGGGTGGCCGCCTCCTTGTCCTGCGCCGTCGCCCGGATCGACCGGCCGAGATCCGTTTTCATTAGAAAAAGGAACATCCCGAGGGTAAAAATCACTGCGATCCCAAAGGCGATCGTGAGCGCCACGCTAAAGGAGATGTGTCCCAGGAAAAAAGTCTTGTTGGAGTAGGTGGTGCTCACCGACCGGTAATCGGACTTGAAAATGAAGCGAATGACTTCGGTCAGGACCATACCGATCCCTACGGTCATTAATACCTGATTGTGCGGCAGGATCGTGTCGACCTTCAGGAGGGGGTTCAAGAAATACTTCTGAATCAGGACTCCCAGCAAAAAAAGCGCGGGCATGGCGATCGCGAGCGAGAGGTAAGGGTCGATCCGGAGGACTGAGAAAAGCACATAGGTAATGTACATGGACACCATCATCAACTGCCCCTGGGCCAGATTGATGATCCCCATGACCCCCATGATGAGGGTCATTCCAATCCCGATCAGGGCATACAATCCTCCTTTGAGTACACCGGCAACCAGCGTTTGCCAGAAAACATCCATCCCTCGCTCCTTCTGGGTGACGACAGGATAGTGTGCACAATCACCGCGCAACCCAATCAGGTTACTCGGGAGGCGAATCCCTCAATTCCGGAAATCAGAGCGCACAGCCTACTTGCGATCCCGCCAGGGCGGGGTTGGGAAAACATACCCCTTCGTCGCGACGTTTCGAGGCCACACGGTCTCCAGTTTTCCCTTTTGCCATTGCACCATAAAAGTGGGCAGCCGGTTTTGTTGCGTCTTTTTGCCATAGGAGACAAATTTGACGGGACCGAAGGCCGTCTTCGTGTCGGTGGCGGCCAGGGCATCCCGGATGTCGCTGGGGCTGATGCTGCGGGCGCGCTGCAGGGCATCGGCAATCACATAGAGACAGGCATAAGCCTCGGTACCGTGATATTCCGTGATCGATTTAAAACGTGCATTATATTTCTTGTAGTAATCCATGGCCCCGGGGTAGGGGACGGCCTCCGACCACAACGTGGCCGAATAAACAAAGTCAGCCGACGCCTGGGCGTTCTCCCGGAATTCCGGCAGCGTAAATCCGGCGCCACCGCCGACAAAGAGTTTGGGATTGATGTCGAGTTCCTTGGACTGGCGCATCAGCAGGGCAGCGTCCATCACGTAGGAAACCATGTAGATCAATTCCGGGTTCATCGACTTGACTCGCGTCAGAATGGGCTTAAAATCCACCGCGTTGGCGTTGTATGCCTCCTTGAGCAGAACCTGGATGCCCAGATTCTTAAGATTGCCTTCGAACGACTTGGAACTCGACTGTCCAAAGCTGGTGTTCTCATAGAGAATGACCGCGGTCTTGGGTTTCGCCACTTCTTGGAGAAAGGAGGTGACGGCCTCCGGATACTCACTGGCGGGGGGGTTGATTCGAAACACATAACTGTAACCCTTCTCCGTGATCTCATCGGCCGAACCAGTTGTCACCAGGAAAGGGACATTTTTCTGCTGGGCCAGGGCAGTAACACCGATACTGACGGCACTGGAATATCCTCCGGTCAGCACGGAAACCTTGTCCTGGGAGATCAGCTTTTCCACGGCCGAGCGACCCACGTCGGGCTTTCCCGTGTCATCCTCAAAGATGAGTTCAATCTTCTTCCCTTTGATTCCGCCTTTCCCGTTGATCTCATCGAGGGCCAGTTGGAATGAGTTCCTCTCAATCTCCCCAAAGGCGGCTTCGCTGCCGGTCAAGGGGAGAACCACTCCGACTTTAATCGTTTGGGAAGGGACATTGACGGCAGTGGCGCAGACCGAAAGGGTGACTGCTGTGAGAAACACTAACATCTTCTGGGCGGGTCTAATGGTCATTTCTCCTCCAATTTGCGGGTATCGCGTTCCGGCCGTTCACTCCCGGCGAGGATTTCGTGATGCTTGGGCTTTAGTAGCCTCGGGGAGCATTTTGCTCAGTGGGGATCGCTGAAAAAAGGCATGGTGACTCGCCTGACGAAAAAATCGCACGCCCGAGCTTGCCAATGGGATCATTGGGCTGGCGATCTCGCGCACTCTTAGGATCCTGCCCCCCAGAGCGACATCTCCGATGAGTAACAGATTCTCTTTCGAATCGAAGCGGGCGAATCATAACATTCTCTTGGTTCTGTTCCAACGGGAACGTTATCCTCTTAAGTGAGGCGGCAGCTGGATATGAACCCGATCTCGCTGTGTCAAGTCTGACGGGATAACCCGAAACTCAAGGCTAGTCAGTTCGAGGCCTTGATTGTCACTATTGTTTCATTCACAATAGGTACTGAAAAGGGAGGGTGTTGAGACGCCGAAATACATCCATATCGGGTGCGAGCGCCTTGTCCGAATTTACTCTATTTTGATCCGGGGACGTATCAGCATGTTTATACCGAGTATGTCGATGCTGATATCTCCGGGCTTCCTCGTCTTAATTCCGAGCGGCTCCAAGAAAAATTCGACGGCTTTAAGTCGATTGATGGATTGAATCTTCCGACCCATTGGCGAATTCAATTAACTACGAGCAGAGCTCCAAACTCTGCTTCTCTTTATAGATTCCGGAAGTCAACCGAGTGGCAGATCAACATCACCGCGATCTTAAATCGTTCCAACGCGGACGAGAGCGTCCTGCATTGACAGGAGTGTTCTCGACGACAAGACGATGGACTTTGATGCCAATCGACCCGCCGCCGGAGACTTGTGATTCAGCCCCCGATTAGGGCCCCCCATGGAATCGTCCCAGGAGATTGGCCCGATGCCCGTACGTGCGCAAGAGCTGCCCGAGAGACAGATTCGTAATGAAAATCAAGAGACGAATTCCGGGTTCACCACCGGTCCGGCCATAGTGGCCTATCTCGCCGCCTTTAAGTTGGCCCTGCATCTTGCGACGGCCGGCGTGTACGGACTGTTCATAGACGAGCTCTATTTCCTGGCTTGTGGCGAGCACCTGGCCTGGGGCTACGTCGATATGCCGCCTCTGACGGCCTTCCAGGCATGGCTCACACGCGCCCTCTTTGGCAACTCGATGGTCTCAATCCGGCTCTTTGCCGCGCTCGCCGGGGCCGGCCTCATTCTAGTGACGGGCGCGATGGTGCGCGAGTTGGGAGGAAAGCGATTTGCGCAGGCGCTGGCGGCGATTGCCGTGCTCATCGCCCCCGGCTTCCTCGCCTTCGACAGCTACTTGTCAATGAACTCGATTGAACCTCTGATCTGGATGGGATGCGCGCTCATTCTGATCCGCATCATCAAGACCGGCGACCCGCGGCGGTGGGTCTGGTTTGGCCTGCTCGCCGGGGTGGGACTCGAAAACAAGCAGACCATGGCGCTCTTCGGATTTGGCTTGGTCGCGGGGCTTGTGCTGACAGCGGAACGGCGTTTGCTAATGAATCGCTGGTTTCTGCTGGGGGGCGCCATCGCGTTTGTGATTTTTCTTCCCAACTTGATCTGGAATATTCAGCATCACTTTCCCCTTATGGAACTGCTTGCCAACATCCGGAGGAATGGACGGGATATCGTCCCCGGTCCTCTCCGCTACATATGGATCCAAATCTTATTCTCTCCGCCGACTGCGGCCCCGATCTGGATGGTGGGGCTTTGGCGGCTTCTGATTTCGCGCGACGGGAGAAGTTACCGGTTGCTGGGTTGGGCCTATCTCGCCATGCTTGCCGTGTTGCTGGTGACTCATGGGAAGATCTACTATCTCGCGCCAGTCTATCCGATGCTGATGGCGCCGGGGGCGGTCGCGATCGAAAAGTGGTTGGAGTTCGGCCGTCTGCGATGGCTGCGCCCGGCGTATGCTTCATTGCTGATCCTGACGGGTATATGGATCGCTCCGACGGTAATGCCCATTCTCCCGCCGGACACGTATCTCTGGTACACGAAGACGTTTCACATTGAACAACCCCGGTTCGAACGTCGTGCCACCAATGCGATGCCCCAGTTTTTTGCCGACCGTTTCGGCTGGCCGGAGATGGTCGAGGCGGTCGCAAAGGTCTACAACAGGCTGCCCCCTGAAGAGCGCGCCAGGACCGCCATCTTTGGCAACGATTTCGGCGAAACCGGCGCCATCGATTTCTATGGCCCCCAGTTCGGCTTGCCCAAGTCGATTGGCAATCACCTCAGCAATTGGGATTGGGGGCCACGCTCCTATACCGGCGAGATCGTTATTGTGTTGGGCGGCAGGCGGGAAGGAGAGGAACGACATTTTGAAAGCGTCGAGGCGGTGGGCGAAATCGGTCACCCCTACGCCATGAAGCAGGAACATTTCACACTCTTTCTGTGCCGCAAGCCCCGGGGATGGACGCTTCAACAGATCTGGCCGCAACTGAAGAACTGGAATTGAGTCTTCAAATTGATTCTTCATCCTTGAGTCTTCCTCGGCACAGCGATATACTCCGTGCGCAGTACGTCACGCCCCTGGAATAGGTCCCCGGATTCCAATGACTCTCAAATGACCGGGGTGGCCACCAATTTTCCTAACGTGATCCAAGTGCTCACAATCCAGCCATTGTTCTCAAGGAGGAACTACATTCATGAAATTTTTACGTTCGATCGCTTTCCTCGTCGCCGTGCTCCTGATGACGTCCGCCCTGTTGCTCGCGGAAGAGGGGATGTGGATGCCGCAGCAAATCCCCGAACTTGCCGCCCGGCTTCAGGCCATGGGCTTCAAGGGGGATCCGAAGGCGTTTGCTGACCTGACCGGCCAGCCCATGGGCGCCATCGTGTCGCTCGGGGGTTGCACGGCATCGTTCGTGTCGCCCGACGGTCTCATCGCGACCAACCATCACTGTGTCACGGGGACGCTTCAATTCAACTCCACCCCTGATCGCAACCTGCTCCGTGACGGCTACCTGGCCAAGACGCGTGGTGATGAACTCTGGAATGGCCCGAGTTCGCGTGTTCTCGTCACGACCTCGGTGACTGAAGTAACCTCGGCCATCACCGGTAACATTGATCCAAAACTCACCGACCGCCAGCGCTACGATCTCATCGAACGCCGCATTAAAGAGCGGGTCGCCTCCTGCGAAAAGGGCGGCCTGCGCTGCAACGTAGCGTCCTTCTTCTCAGGTCTCAAGTATTTTGAGATCGCGCAGATGGAGATCAAAGACGTCCGGCTGGTCTATTCGCCCCATGAAGGGATCGGCGTGTTTGGGGGCGAGACCGATAACTGGCGTTGGCCGCGCCACACTGGCGACTGGTCGTTCCTGCGAGCTTACGTGGGAAAGGATGGAAAGCCGGCCGAACATTCCAAGGATAACGTCCCGTACCATCCCAAGCACTGGCTGAAAGTGTCGTCTGAGGGCGCCAAGTCGGGTGAACTGGTCTTTGTGGTCGGCTATCCGGGCCGGACGTCGCGTCACCAGACCTACTCCGAGGTGAAGGAAACGACCGAATGGTCTTTTCCGCGGTCGATCCGTCTGGCACAGGAACAGCTGGCCATTCTCGATAAACTCACCAAAGACAACAAGGCGGTTGCCATCAAGGTGGCCGGTCGTGTACAGGGACTGAACAACGGCTTGACCAATCAGAAGGGCATGCTCGAGGGACTTTCGAAGGGCGGCGTTCTTTCCCAGAAGGAAGTCCAGGAGAAGTCGCTCGAAAAATGGATTGCAGCGACTCCGGAACGACAGAAGAAGTGCGGCGACATCCTGCCGGCCCTCCGCGGGCTTCAAGCTGAGAGCGAGAAGACCCGCGAACGCAACGCCGTCCTGGGAAGCGTCATCTCATCGTCTTCATACCTGGGTGCGGCGCAATCGCTCTATATGCTGTCGACTCAGCGGCCCAAGAACGACCTTGACCGTGAGCCGGGATTCCAGCAACGTGACTGGGGCCGCTTCAAAGAGGGTCAGGACCGCATGCAGCGAACCCTGGATGCGACCGTCGACCGCACCCTTTTGCGATGGGCGCTCGGAATGGCGGCGGCGCTTCCTGCCGACCAGCGCATAGAGCCGCTCGACAAGGCTGCTGGATTTCAGGCAGGCATGGCGAAGGCGGACGCCGATAAGGCTATCGAGGCGTTCCTGGATACCTTGTATGCCAACACCAAAATGGCAGATAAGGACTTTCGTCTTGGCCTGATGGAGAAGAGCACGGCGGATCTCGAAACCACTAAAGACTCCTTCATCATGCTGGCGGCAGCACTCCACCCGTTACAGGAAGCGAACCGGGAGATCGCCAAGAACCGGGCCGGCGCGTATGCCCGCCTCCGGCCGCGATACATGGAGGCGCTCCTGGCTAGGTCGGGTGGACTGGTTCCTCCCGATGCCAACAGCACCTTGCGGGTTACTTACGGGACGGTGAAGGGTGTGGATTCGAAGGATGGACTCTTTTACAAAGACCACACCACGCTGGCCGGGATCGTTGAGAAGCAGACCGGTGAAGGTGATTTCAACGCGCCGCAATTCCAACTCGACGCGATCAAAAAGGTCCGGGCAGGGGAAAAGACTCCTTACTGGGACGCCTCTCTCAAAGACGTGCCGGTGAATTTTCTTTCGACTGTGGACACGACGGGCGGAAACTCCGGCTCCCCGACGCTCAACGCCAAGGGTGAACTGGTGGGCCTGCTTTTTGACGGCACTTACGAGACGGTGGCCTCGAATTTCCTTTTCGACAAGGCCAAGACCCGCTCCATCCACGTCGACAGCCGTTACATGCTGTGGAACATGACCGACGTCGACGGTGCCGGGAATTTGCTAAAGGAAATGGGAATCATTAAGTAAACGTTATGCTGTGTGGGGCAGACGTCCTTGTCTGTCCTTTGCCAAATCAGGGGACTCGCACCTCCTGCTCTATCATCTTGATGGATTCGAAAAGAAGGTGCCGTCCCTTTTTGATTCAGAGATTACTCCGGAGGTGCACATGAGGACAGTCAGTTGGATTCTGCTTTTACTGGTTGGCGCCCTGACCCTTCTGGGTGGCATGGCGTCGGCCTATGTTGCGTTGAGTCAGTCCCCGGATGGGCTGGTGGGGCCTGGCATGACCTTGATTGATGTTCCGGCGCCGGCCGACGTGGTTCGCACAATACGCGCACGTCGTGTGACCGCCGCCGCTTACGCCGCCACCTATGCCCTGCTTTTCCTTGCCGTGGTCCTGTTTCCTTACCGGCGCGGCGAGGTGTGGAGCTGGTGGGCCATCCTCGTGGCCTCGCTGGTCCTTCTTTTAGTGATTGTCCTGCGGGTGCCCATGCTCGGAACCCGATCTGCGGTCGGCGTGGCTCTGATCCAATTTGGTATTGTGATCATCGCCTTGCTGCTCGATGTCGGGCGGCTGCGCCGGACGACTCCAGCTTGAGGGTTTGGGTTGCAGCTTCGGAGCGCATTGATCGACCATTCGCGGATCGAGATCCTCTAAAGGGTTGGGGGGCTCTGCCCCGCACTCTTGCCGAAAGCCTGTGACTTTCCGGAGGGGCCGAAGCCCAAATAAGACTTTGCCGTGCATCCGAGAGGCCAGAGCAACAGCGCCGATGTAAAGCTTCTCAACAAATCAAGTTCATTTTAGATTGATGGCTTTTAGCCTCCTGCTTTCCTGGTTTCCTAATCATTAGGTTGTTCAGCTATTGTCGCCCCAAATTTAGATGGTACGTTTCCAACCGTTGATGTGAGAGGAGAGACAAGATGATTTCCTGCCGTCTAGCGTTGTGTGCTGAATCAGTGGTCAAAGATGCCGATACCAACTCCATCTCGGTATTCAATATTTTTGAAGAAATGGTCCCCAGCGGTTTTCCATTTGCGTTGCCCAAGATGAATTGTCTTTTTTTCACAGAATTTCATGGCGAACAAGGACAAATCGTCCCCGCTTCGCTGCGTATTACCTGGGGCGAGACCGAGCTCTTCAAACGACCCATCCAGATTGACTTCCGAGAAAATTTCACGAGTCGTCTTATCTTTCACTTTCATGGGATGCCGATCCAGGGTCCCGGCACGGTCCGGGTGGCGCTTATTCACGAAGATCAGGACATCGGCGGGTGGAGTTTTGAGATAAGGGAGGCACCACAGCCGGAGGCCGAGACGAAGGAACCTTAAAGGAGTTCTGGAGTCTCAAGAATCGGCGCGAGGAGAGGATAAGATGGCAAGCATGCTTCGTATTCTCTTCATGGGGATGTGTATAGGTCTGGCCGTCCCCGTGGGAATTCCATCTTCCGCCGAGAGAGGATTTTCGGAAATCGTCAAGAAAGCATGGTCTGCCCTGGAGAAGAATTTCGTGGATCCCACCTACAGACATCAAGGCTGAGCCGAGGTGCTGCAGATCGAGACGACGTTGTGATTTGAAAGCCCCGGCGGGCCCCGGCGACGTCTCGCACCTGGTGGGGTATCAGATTATTCGGAAGGCGAGAAGCTTCACTCTGTGATCGGACAACTGATCGGACCCTACAGGATCACTGCGGCGCTTGGAGCCGGCGGGATGGGAGAGGTCTATCTGGCCGAGGATACACGGCTGGGCCGGCCGGTGGCGATCAAGTTCCTGCCCCCCGAATCGGTGGCCAATGAGGTCGCCAGGAAGCGCCTGATGCGGGAAGCACAGGCGGCAGCCAAGCTCGACCATCCGAATATCTGTACGGTTCACGACGTGGGGGAGGAAAAGGGCAGGACGTTTATCGTCATGCAATATGTGGAGGGGGAGACCCTCGCGGACCGGCTGAAACTGCAGTCCATGGGATTGAGAGAGTCGATGGACATCGCTCTGCAGGTGGCGGATGCCCTGGTGGAGGCGCATTCCCGCGGAATCATCCATCGCGATATTAAGCCCCAGAACATCATGATCACCCCGAAAAATCAGATCAAGGTCCTGGACTTCGGCTTGGCAAAAATAGTCGAGAGCGCCCCACCGATGAAGGTCGGATCTCGGACCGAGAGTTTTGCCACTGAGCCCGGGTTGTTAATGGGGACCGCGCCGTACATGTCGCCGGAGCAGGTTCAGGGAAAGCCTGTTGACGCCCGGAGTGACCTCTTCTCATTTGGTGCGGTGCTGTACGAGATGCTTGCCGGACACCGGGCCTTCGAGGGAGAGTCGGGCATTGCGGTTGTCAGCGCGGTCTTGCGTGACGAACCGGCCCCGCTCAGCGGGGTTCCGTCCGAACTGGCGGGGATTGTAAGCCGTTGCCTTCAGAAGGATCCGGCCAGGCGCTTCACTCAAGCTTCCGATGTTAAATCGGCACTGGAGCGACTGCTCCACGCGACGGGGAATTCGCGCGAGCCCGCCCCATCCATTGCCGTCCTTCCTTTTGCCAACCTGAGCGCGGACAAAGAGAACGAGTACTTTAGCGATGGGCTGGCGGAGGAGATCCTGAACGCCCTCAGCCGCGTCCCTGATCTGAAGGTCACCGCCCGGACGTCCGCCTTCGCCTTCCGCGGCAAGGAACAGGACATCCGCAAGATCGGCGAAGCATTGGACGTGCGCACGGTGCTTGAAGGCAGTGTGCGCCGCTCGGGAAATCGTATTCGCGTGACGGCGCAGCTGATTAATGCCGCTGACGGATACCACCTTTGGTCCGAACGCTATGACCGTGAAATGACGGACGTCTTTGAAGTGCAGGATGAGATTGCGAAGGCCATCGTCGACATGCTCAAGGTGCGGCTGGTTGGAGAAAGAACGGCCCTGGTGCGCCAGGCGGCGAACCTTGAGGCCTATTATGCCAATCTAAAAGGCTGGTACCATTTTTTCAAAATGAGTCCGCCGGAGATGGCTCGCAGTAAGGCTTGCTTTGAGGAGGCCATCGCCCTCGATCCGGGCTATGCACCGGCCTATTTGGGACTTGCAAGATGCTTCCTCATTAGCCCCGTCATGGGTGGAAGACCGGCCCTCGAGGTGATGCCCCTGGCGAAGGCTGCGGCCCTCAAAGCGGTCCAGCTGGACGAAAGGGAGCCGGAAGGCCATGTGCTTCTAGGACAAGTGGCGGGTCAGTTTGAATACGACTGGGGTGAGGCGCTGCGGCGGTATCAACTCGCCCTCGCTCGCGAGCCGATGTCGTCGAGGGCCCGTTTCAGCTGTGCCCAGTTTATCCTGATGCCGCTCCATCGCTTTGATGAAGCGATCGCCGTGATTGAGCCTGCGCTCAAGGCAGACCCTTTTTCACCCCTGCCGCGGGCGGCGCTGGCAGAGATACTCAGCGCCCGAGGATCCGATGATCTCGCCATCGAGGAACTGCATCGGCTCCTCGATTTCCAGGACATCTGGTTTGCCCACTGGATCCTCGGCCTGATTTACACGAAGAAAGGGATGGCGTCGGAGGCGATCGCTGCATGGGAAAAAGGACTTCAACTCGTGCCGTATCCGGCAATGATCGGTGGCCTGGCGGGGCAATATGCAATGGCTGGAGATCGGACCCGTGCGGAGGGGCTGCTCGCCCGACTGGACTCTCCGGAGCTGGCTCACGGATGCGCCATGGGCTACGGTGTTTTCCATGTGATTTGCTCGGAACTCGACCTTGCCGCCGATCAATTCGAAAGAGCAATTGAAGCGCGCGATCCCAGCGCCACCTTTCTCAGTTGCATGCCCGTGGTACAAACCGTCGGACGGCGGCGGACGCTGTTACAGAAAATGAACCTGACGGACGTCGGATCGTAGAAGGCAACGGAAAATGGATGTTGATTCTGAAGGAAAGCGATTGGCAGCGCTGTACTCCAGCATGACGGACGAAGAATTGGAAGAGCTTGCCGGTGATCAAACAGCGCTCACTGATGAGGCGCGCCGGGCGTTAAATGGGGAGATGTCACACCGGGGACTCAGTTTCATCCCATGACAATCTTCGTTGGATGCCGCGGCGATTTGCGAATCAACGCTTCAAGTGGAACATCCACGCGACCTTGACGATGAATCCCCCTCCCGCACTCCTCCATTGTTTCGCATCGGCAGCAAGCGACCATCGTTTGCAGCAATTCCTGCATGGACTTGATCTGATCCATCCACTGAGCGAGTTCTGCGAGCTTTCGCTGTGAGAGTTTCTGCCAGCGCATAAATGCCGGGGTGGTCTTGCGGAAGCCAAAAAACAGGCGCCGAACTTCGTCCAGCGTGAAGCCAGACTGCTGTGCCCGATGGATAACGGCAAGCCTGTGGAGCGCTGTGGTGTCATAGCGCCGCTGCCCGCTGATCCGGGGGGGTGGGGGAAGTATTCGCATCTGTTCGTAATAGCGGATCGCGGACGGCCGCAGGCCCGCCTGTCGCGCGACCTCGGAAATGGTTAGTTGTGTCATGCCAATATTCTAAGTCACTCCTGCGGTTGTTGCGTCGATCTGTCGACAACTTTTTACAGAAATCTTGCTTGCCTTCAAGTCGACTTGAAGTTGTAAGGTGCTGCTCCGGACGCGTAATACAACAAAAACAACCGAACGAGGAGGATGCATGAAGATATCAATTTCAGTCGTGTTAACAATGATAATCCTGGGGTGCATGAGTTTCCCGAACCTGGCGTTGGCAGGTCAAACAGGGGGCCGGCGATCCAATACTTCGGCACAGAGCAAAAAAGAGACCCCCTTCTTCTGCGACCGGACGGCGTTGACCCCGGAGCAGAGAAAGCGCCAGGGAGAACTCAGCACGATCATGAGGTCGGCGTTGCTGGGGGTCCAGGAGTTGCCGGATGGATATGAATTCGAATTTTCCCCGGAGCCCTCCAACTACCAGGCCCTGACGGAATTCACGCTGCTGGAGCGGGCCTGCTGTCCGTTCTTTGATATCAGCATTCGACTGGAGCGTGATGGCGGCAAGCTGTGGTGGCGCCTGACGGGCCGCGAAGGCGTAAAGTCGTTCATCCGGCCAGAGTTTTCTCCGTGGTTCAAACGATAAGCACGCGGGGATTGCCCCCAGGTTCTAAAGAAGTCCAAAATTGGATCCCGATTCGTGCGGAGGTTTGACACCAGTCCAAAAAGCGATATCATCGTCTCCTCATACGGATCCCTGACGATGAAAGGCCTTCTTTCTTTTTTGTGTGTCACTGTGGGCGGCGCCATCGGCTGGTGGCTGGGGGCGTTCGTGGGGTTCATGACGGCCGTTCTTCTGAGCATCGTCGGTTCGGGCGCAGGGCTCTACTTTGCCCTGCGCCTTCACCGGGAATACTTTGAATGAACGGACAGGGCACTCCTCCGTCAATTTATACTCTCATCCGCAATAGGCGCTTACCTCCTGCCACGACTCAAGGACATCCTCAATAGACGATCCGCTTCGTAAATAAGTCTTCAGTTGACATTCTATGTGTACTAGTATAGATAGTACACATATGTTGCCGTTCCGAGTGGAATTTAAACCAGGGGTTTCCCCCTACCGGCAAATTATCTATGCGGTCGAGAAGAGCCTGGTATGCGGCCAATTGCGTCCGGGTGATCCTTTTCCCTCAGTGCGGAGTTTGAGTCAGGCTTTCAAGATAAACCCAAACACGGCGCACAAGGTGGTTGCCGAACTCATACGCCGGGAACTGCTCGAAGTCCGTTCGGGGATCGGGACCATCGTGGCAGATACTCCGCCCCCCTTGCCGCGGGAGCGTAGCGCCCTGCTGAAAGATGATTTAGAACGGTTGGTGGTGGAAGCCAAGAGGATGTCCCTGGAACTCGAGGACTTGGTGGAGGCGGTAGAGCAGCATTGGATGCGCCTGTCAGAGAGGAAATCAAGCGAGCGGGTGGAAGCCGTCAAGCCCAGGAGGTAGAAGTCATGAATTCCCCTTTGTGGAGTGAAAATCTAACGCGCCGATTTGGACGGCTCGAAGCGGTCTGTGACCTGAACCTGATGGTTCCGGAGGGTAGTCTCTTCGCTCTGTTAGGTCCGAACGGTGCGGGGAAAACGACCACCATCCACGTTCTCATGAATTTGCTCCGCCCCTCCTCCGGCCGAGTCATGGTGATGGGGAAGGACTCAACGCGTTTGGGGAGTTCGGAATTGGCGCAGATTGGCTATGTTTCCGAAAACCAGAAACTGCCGGGCTGGATGACATTGGAGCAGCTGCTGCAATTCTGTAAGCCTTTATATCCCACTTGGGATGGTCTTCTCGGCGAAAAGCTCGTCCGCCAGTTTGATCTGCCGCCGGGAAGAAAGATCCGGACCCTTTCACGGGGGCAGCGAATCAAGGCCGCCATGGTGACGGCCCTGGCTTATCGTCCTCGCCTGCTCGTGCTGGACGAGCCTTTCAGCGGATTGGACGTCGCCGTGCGTGAGGAGCTGGTGCAAGGGATGCTTGAATTGGCCGGGCAGGGAGACTGGACGCTCTTCATCTCCTCTCACGATCTGGAAGACATCGAAAACCTGGTCGACTGGGTGGGCTTCATTAACGAAGGAAGATTGTTGTTCTCGGAGGAGTTGGAACGGCTTCAGGCGAGGTTCCGCGAGGTTGAAGTCACTCTTCCGGAGGCAGCCGCTGCAGCCACGAACTTGCCCCGAAGCTGGGGGCCACTTCAAGTCGCCGGAAAAGTGCTTCGCTTCATCGAGACTCAGTATCAGGAAGGGGAGAGTGAAGCCCATATCAGGAGGATATTTCCCACGGCAGAAAATCTCTTCATTTCCCCCCTTTCATTGAGATCCATTTTCGTGACACTGGCCCGACAAAGTAAGGGGTCCAGCCGGGAGGAAAAAACGTTATGACGCAGTTCCTCCACCTCTTTAAGAAAGATCTTCGCCGCTTCTGGCCGCTGCTTGTTGCCTTATTGGCCATTCTGAGTGTTCAAACCGCGTTTCTCTTCCAGGATCCCTTGGCTCGTAATCCTGAACAGATCGGTGGCCTGCTTAATCGGCTCCCCAGCCAGGTGTTGAATCCATACCTGCTCAACCTCATTCTTCTGGTGATCGTGGCTCTCCTGATTCATGAAGAACCCCTGGTGGGGACCTCAGCCTTTTGGTTGACTCGTCCCATTTCGCGAGGATCACTTCTCGCCTCAAAGGGCGTTTTCATACTTCTCTTCCTTGTTGTCGCCCCGGTGGCTGCCGAGTTTGTTGTGCTTTTCCATTACGGGCTCGAGTCCCAGCGAATCGGCGCCTGCCTGTTCCAAATTCTCATCAATGAGCTGGCGTTCCTCTTCATGGGCGCCTGCATAGCGGTGCTGACTCCGAGTCTGCCAATCTTCGCCGTTGCGGGCGTCATTGGCTCCATCCTCTGGGCGCTCTCATTCCAGCTCTTTACTTTCGTGCAGCGCCCCTCCAGCGGGATGGAGATTTTCCTGTCAAGAGAGATCCTGCGAATGATCCTGACGCTGCTGCTTGGGGCTTTTGTCGTGTGTCACCAGTATCTAAGCCGCCGCACGGGCCGCTCGGTGGTGATCTTGGCCTTAAGTTTAATTTTGATTCACCCAATCTACCATCTGACGAGCTGGGATCTTGTAGAATCCTTCCAGTCTTTGACCCGCCCTGAAAACTCTGAAAGCCGCCGCATCGGGCTTGCCTTGCGAGACAAAGCCAGCAACTCCGGCGGCAACGATTGGTGGGTTTCAGATAGCGACAATTCCCCTGGGCAACAAGCCATATTCGGAGTACTGGAGCTGTCAAATGTCCAACCCTCCTCGATCGTGGTACTCACGCGATTGAAAGGAAAGCTCGCATTTGACGACGGATCTCAGATTCCTTATGCGAGGGACCGCGAAGAATATTACGGCAATGTGCAAGAGGCTGTCCTGCAGGGACTCAAGATACCGGGTCAAACTGCGGCCACTCAACTCATAGAGCTTCTGAAGGTGGAGAAGGGGCTCTTTACTGAAAAGGGAAAGGAGTCGGGAAATTATTCTGGGGAGGCGCATTTCAGACTTTACCGATATGAGGCGAAGGGAAGCCTACCTTTGAAGGAAGGGGCGCATTTTCAAAGAGGCTCGTACCTTGCGACCGTTTATCGCGTCGCGCTCGAACCTGGCCAGCTTTCAATCCTCCTTCGCGGCCGGTCAATTGGGTCCTCCGACGAAGGCCCGGTGTATGTTATTAATCGCAACCGACGCCAGGTCTTGGAATCCGCGAAGCAATTCACTGGTGGCGGGACCGGGCGTCAGCTTCTTCTTGAGGGTGGACCAGCCCTTCAATACTGGGAAACTCAGCTGATTTATGATCTGAAGGGCCGGAATGACCTCCGCCGATTTCCCGTCGATGCGGAATGGCTTTCAGGGGCTGAAGTGGTAATTCCGGATCGAATAGAGACAGCCCGATTCACACGTACCTTTCAAGTCAAGGATTTCCAGATGGCGGACTATGTCCTCGAAGCTTGGCTCCATCGCCATGGGTTTCGTGGAATTCAAAAGTAAAGCATTCGCGGCGGGGGTAAAGGCGGGACCCGAAAGCGTGAGGTCGCTTATTGGGCAAGCGTGTTTTCCACCCTTCAAACGATAAACGGTGGGGGGTATCGCTCCCAATTGGTAAAGACCTCCAAGACATGGTCTAGGGTGGAATCTTCCTGGCCTCGACATCTTTCTCTGCCCTGAAAGGGCACCCTTCAAGAGCCCAGGGCAACGCCCTGGGACGGGGCGACCATTCTTGGTTGTTGAGTTGCCCTGAAAGAGCAACGTCGAATATTTTGAATAGACGGAAGTAGCCATCGCGGTGTTACCGTCTCGTCGCCTTGAAGACTCAATGACCGACCCACCGATCGCTGACCCCCCCTGGATTACACCCTCACAAGAATCAAACATTTGAGATACAGCCTCGTCTTCTTTGAGGTAGAATCTCTCCCGGAAAAGAATTCGGCGACCCCGCTTCCGGGTCGCCCCACTTCATCGTCAGCCGATCGCCGATGGATGGTGACTCGGTCCTTCCCAGTGAGTCGGTGCTTTTGTGGGGGTTGCAGTGGTCCGGCTTGAACCGATCCTTTGCAGATTCAGGGTCTCGATCTTGGGCTGGGTGGCGAGAGCCAATAATCCGCCGGCTTTCAAATGTGGAAAAAACTGCACGGACTTCCTCAGTGGACAGGACTAATAGGGGCGAATCATGGAGAATGACCGCAAGACAGATGCCGGACCACTGGACAACGAACGATTACTCTTGAGGGCTTTGATTGATAACCTTCCGGACTTGATCTACTTCAAAGACATCAAAGGACATTATATTCTCAATAATCGCGCCCACCTGCTGTCGATTGGAGCACCCTCTCAGGAAGATGTACTTGGGAAAACAACCTTCGACTTCCACCCACGCGAGCTGGCGGAGCGATATCATCAGGATGAGATGCAGATCGTCTCGACAGGAAGGGCGTTGCTGAACAGGGAGGAGATGGCCTTGCACCGGGACACGGGCGAAAATCGTTGGCACCTCACCAGCAAGATTCCTTTGAAGACGGCCCAGGGTGTGGTCACCGGAATTGTCGGCATCAGCCGTGATATTACCGATCGGAAGCTGCTCGAGGAACAAAGAGACCGTTATGTGAGCGAGTTGCAGGAGGCGTTGGAAAAAGTGAAGACCCTCAGCGGTCTGTTGCCCATTTGTTCGGGCTGCAAGAAAATTCGAGATGACCAAGGGTACTGGCAACAGGTGGACAATTACATTATGGAACATTCCACTGCCCGGTTTACGCACGGCCTCTGCCCCGACTGCATTGCGCGCCTCTATCCCGAGTTGGCAGGGTGCCAGGGAGAGAGCGGGCCAACGAGTGGCGCCTGAACAAGCAGGGTGAGCAGACGCCTAGAACAATGGGCCTGAGGATATTACTGGAACCGCACTAAGGTCTTACTTCTCTCCGTGGGATGTTAATCACAGCAAACCGCAAGCCTTGCCCCTCCTTCAAAACTTCATCCCTTACGCGAGTGCGCCGGCGAGTTCCGGGGCCTGAGGCTCCAAAGAACCCACTGCCGCCTCGACCTCTTCAAGAATCTCACATGACTTGACGAGGGTCTTCATGGCGTTGTGGTCCGAGTACAGCGGGCGGTCGGTGTCAAGATGTGCTACATGTCTGCGAACGATGCTGCGCGCCGTTTCGACTCCGGTCCCGGGCCTGAAGTCGCGGAAATCCAGGGCTTGCGAGGCGGCCATGAACTCGATCCCAAGCACACCGTAAGCATTGTCGATAATCTGATTGTTCTTCAGAGCGGTATTCATTCCCATCGATACAAAGTCTTCCTGGTCAGCGGCGGCCGGGATCGAACCGATTGAGGCGGGGGCCGAAAGCATTCGTTGCTCCACGATGAGCGTATCCGCTGTGTATTGACTGAGCATCATGCCGGAAAACATGCCCGCTCCCTTGGTAAGGAACGCCGGCAGCCCCACACTCAACGCCGGGTTCGTCATCCGGTTGAGACGCCGCTCCGAAAGCACGCACACCATGGTCATGGCCACGCCGACCATGTCCATGGGAAGTGAAACCGGAGAGCCCTGGAAGTTTGCCCCCGTCAGGGTGAGGTCTTCCTCCGGGAGGAAAATAGGGTTGTCGGCCACGGCGTTGAGTTCAATCTCGACCTGGTCCCTCGCGAACGCCACAACATCGTGCGCGGCTCCAATCACCTGCGGGGTGGATCGCATTGAGTAGGCATCCTGCACCTTGGTCTTGATCTTGCCCGACAGCAGATCGCTTCCCTGAAGGCACTTCATGATGGCGTTGGCGCTTCTCATCGCACCCGGAAAGCCTCTCAGGGCATGAAGCCTCCAGTCATAGGGTTTCAAGTTTGCATAAAGGGCTTCAAGTGTCATGGCACAGGCGATCTCGGCCTGCTTGAGCCAGCGGTTGACATCATAGAGTTGAAGGGCGCTCATGGCCGTCATCAAGTTGGATCCGTTGATCGCCGCCAGGCCGTCTCGAGCCTGCAAGCCAGGAACCGGGATTCCCGCACGCCTCATGGCCTCACTGCCTGGCAGCCGTTGGTCCTCATAGAACGCCTCTCCCTCTCCCATCAAGAGCAGCGCGATTTGCGACATGGGGGCCAGATCGCCGCTGGCGCCCACCGAGCCCTTCTGGCAGACCACCGGCGTCACCCCTTTGTTTAACATGTCAACGTAGGTCAGCGTAATCTCGGGACGGCATCCCGAGTGGCCGCGCGCGTGGACGTTAATGCGGCTCGCCATGGCTCCTCGAACGAATTCAAGGGAGGCAGGATCGCCAATCCCCGCGGCATGGTTGTAAATAAGGTACCTCTGAAATTGCTTCACCTGATCGTCATTCAGGACCACCTCGGAAAACTCCCCGATACCGGTGTTGACCCCATACATGATTTCGTGGGCTTCGATCTTTCGCTCGAGCATCGCGCGGCACACTTTGATCCGTTCCAAGGCTTGGGGGTGAAGCTCAACCTTTTCGCCGTGTCTCGCGATTTGCACGAGCTGCTCAATCGTTAATGAAGATCCGTCGAGAACAATAGCCATACTCTGTCCTTTCACGAAACTGAGGATTGAAACTGTCTCCAAGGAGAGGAGAGAGCATCTCCGAATGGGGTGGACCTAAGTAGATGCGTACGGATAGAAAGCCTCCTCCGATCAGCCATCCCTGAAATGGCCGAAATCTAGATTCATAATACGCAGTCGTAACGCTTGGCTCAAGGGAAAATAGATAAGAGGGACAGTCCCCCAAGAGCGGGGACAGTCCCTTAGATCGTCCCTTTCAACGTTCCTCACCTCCTTCCACTCAAAACATCGCTTCTCTTAAGTATCGAAAGACTGTAAACTGTTTCGTGTCCACCTCGCAGGAGGCGCGATGTGGGCACCATCCTTGCTCGCCCTGATACTCATCAGGCGCATCCAACCAGAGGTGAACATCCATGAAACGTCGCGATTTTCTCAGGCATTCTGCCGCGGGGGCAGCCGCATTGTCGGTGCTGGGGCGGGAACTACTGTTGCCGGCAGAGGTTAAGAAGGCGAAGGTGGCCCTGGTCAAGACCCAGGATCGAATCCAAGGCATCCAAGCCGCCTTAAAACTGCTTGAAGTTCCCTCGCCGAGAGGGAAGAAGGTTTTGATTAAGCCGAATTTCAACACGGCAGATCCGACGCCGGGCTCCACGCATAATGACACGCTCCGCCAGCTGGTGGCGGAGATGAAGGCGCGGGGTGCGGCCCATATCGCGATTGGCGAGCGGAGCGGCCCGCCGAAGACGAAGTCGGTGATGGAGGAAAAAGGCATCCCCGCCCTCGCTCAGGAGCTCGGATTCGATATCATCAATTTCGAGGACTTGCCGCCGGACGGCTGGGTGCACATCAACCCGCCGGGCAGCCACTGGCAGAATGGATTCGATGTCGCCCGGCCTATCACCGAGGCTGAATACCTTCTCTGGACCTGTTGCCTCAAGACGCATGCCTATGGCGGCATCTTCAGCATGTCGATCAAACTCGCGGTGGGGGTGACGCACAAGAGCTTGATGCGCGAGCTTCATGGCGCCCGACAAACCCATATGCGTCGCATGATTGCCGAGATTCACCAGGCTTTCAGGCCTCAACTCGTCGTCATGGATGGGTTGGAGGCGTTTGTGGACGGCGGCCCCTCCAGCGGCAAGCGGGCCAACCCCGGCGTTATGATCGCAGGAACGGACCGCGTCGCGGTCGACGCCGTGGGTGTGGCAGTTCTTAAGCATTTGGGTTCGAACGACGCCATTATGTCCCGAAAAATTTTCGAACAGGAACAGATCCAACGCGCCGTCGAGCTGGGCCTGGGAATCGGAGGCCCCGGTCAGATCGAGATCGTGACCGCCGATGCAGTGAGTCGCGGTTATGGTGATGAGCTCAAAGCAATTCTGGCCCAGGGTTGAGATGGAAAGGTTGAATCCACTTCCGATCGTATCGTCCGCGTCGAGATCCGCCTTTCAAAGAGGGTTCTTGAAATAGCGGTGAGGGCTCGCTCCGAGCATCCTTTTGAACATCGAAATGAATGCACTGGGGGTGCTGTAGCCCGCCTCCAGGGCAGCAGTTGTAATATTTTCCCCCCCGGCAAGCAACCGCATGGCATGCATGAGGCGAAGTTGCTGCCTCCATTTCCCGAAACTCATGCTGGTTTCCAGTTGGAATAACCTTTCCACAGTTCTCTTGCTCGCCCCGGCAGTCTTGCAGAGTTCTTCCAGGGGGCGTTGATCGCCCGGATCATTCAAAAGAGCTTGGGCCACCCTGACGGCCCTGGAGTCTCGAGGGCTGGGGAGCTGAAGAGGGATGGCGCGGACGGTCTCCAGCTGGTCAACAAGGAAGTCGAGCAGGTGAGCCTGGAGGGGGACTTTGCTGTTTAACCGGGGGAATTTGCAGGCGTGGAGAATCAACTCCCTCAGCAGCAGCGTTACATTCACGACACAACAGCTCCTCGGCAGAGCCTGCACGAGGGATGGTTTCAAGTACAAGGTTCGCATGGACACGGCGCCGGACATCGTAATTCCATGGGGAATCCGGGCCGGAATCCACACGGCCCGCTGGGTAGGAACCACCCAGGTGCCCTCCTCGGTCCGCACCGTCATGACCCCCTGGGAGGCGTAGACGAGCTGATCACGGTCATGATAATGCCGGGGGATAACATAGCCGTCCGGGAAGTCGTAGGTGAGCGTGGTGACCCGGGCGCTAGGATGGCCCCGCCGATCAAAAAATGCCCCTTGTCGCGTCTTCAACATTTCTTGTCATAATATCGAAAGAAAGCAAGGCCGTCCAGGGGTAAGATCTCCCCAGCTTTTCCAATAAACAAGTAAGGAGGGCCTATGCTCGGTTCCTCGAAGATCATGGCGTTCGTTCCCACTCAGGATTATAAGAAAGCCCGGGCGTTCTATGAAGGGGTGTTGGGTCTTGGCGTTGTGAGCGAAGATCGATTTGCGCTGGTGATGGATGCCGCCGGGATCAGGGTGCGGATCACGAAGGTTCCCGACTTTAAACTTCACAAGTATACAATCCTGGGGTGGGAAGTCTCCCAGATCGAAAAAATAGTGTCGGGACTCGAGCAGCGGGGAGTCCAGTTCGAGCGGTACGGATTGCCCGGACAAGACGAACACGGGATCTGGACAGCGCCCGGTGGCGACAAGGTGACCTGGTTCAAAGATCCCGACGGCAACATTCTGTCTCTGTCGCAACACAGCGCTTGAATCTGATGGGCGTGCCTGCGAAACAACAACCTCTATCCCCTTGACGCCGGACGAGGGTGCCTCATCGGGTCGGTTGACACGGGTGTAAATCCTCGCCTCCTGCTGATCACAAAAACAGTGGGCGTCATCAGGTCCTGACGGGTCGCTTTGGTAGCCCCGCCGCGCCCTTGCGGCGGGGGCTATTCTTTGAATTCGCGATGACTTATGCAGGGAGAAGGATTCCGCATCACATGGGCATTGGTGCATCCCTAATGGTCCCAGCCAGAAACCACCGGAATGAAATCCTCTGGCACCCGCCCCCGCCGCAAGAGCGCGGCGAGGCTACCCGAGCTGTATACCCTCGACATTCGCGTGATCATGAGACAAATCCCCCGGATCGCGTCCTCTCTTTTTTCTTCACTTGACTTCCGCCACTCCCATCATAGATGATTCCCTCATGAAGTCGGAGGCGTGCGAACGGCTGGTTAGTCCAGGGGGCATGCCGGCTCGCCGGTGACCGGGATGGACGCCTGGATCCGATTTTTTCTGTCCTAACAAATCTGACTCCGATGCTGCCATATTTCGCTGAAACTCTCTCCTAGAAAACGAGCGTACCCATGAATGAAATAATCAACTTTAAACTGAATGGCAAATCCACAAAATTGGACGTCGAAGGCGACCGGATGCTTCTCTGGGTTCTGCGCACAGACCTGGGACTTACGGGAACGAAATTCGGCTGTGGCGAAAGCCTGTGCGGTGCTTGCACGGTGGTGGTGGGAAAGGAAGCGCTCCGGTCCTGCCAACTTCCGGTAAGGGAGGTTCGCGGCAAAGAGGTCACGACCATCGAGGGCCTGGCCGGGAATGGGACCCTCCATCCTCTTCAGAAGGCGTTTGCCGAGCTCGGGGCGCTGCAATGCGGGTTTTGTACCCCGGGGATGATCATGAATGCCTATGCCTTGTTGCTGAAGAATCCAAGACCGACCCGCGACCAGATCATCTCGGGCATGGACCAAAACTTATGCCGGTGCGCGGCTCATAAGCGGATTGTCGAAGCCATCGAAAGTGCATCAAGAAAAGTGTAATGACAGATTGAGAATCCCACAGTTTTAGATGGTTCGGAATACTATTTGAGAATTTGAGGGTCATCATGCAAAAAGAAGAATTCGCGGTGATGGAAAGGCCGTCTCCCAACGCCCCACGATTACTGAAGCGGCGCGACTTCATAAAGATTTTTGGTGGAGGAATCATCGTTTTTTTCACCGTTGACGTGTTGGACTTCTTCGGGCAGGAACCCCGGAGAGGGTATCCGACCGATTTCAATGCCTATCTTCGGATTGCCGAAGATGGCCAGGTGACGGTTTATTCGGGAAAGATTGAGATGGGGCAGGGCGTCATCACCTCGCTGGCACAGATGGCGGCGGACGAGCTTGGCGTTTCGCTGGAATCCGTCCACATGGTGCTCGGAGATACGGAACTGTGTCCATGGGACATGGGGACATTTGGATCGATGTCGACGCGCTTCTTTGGGCCGGCGCTCCGCGCGGCCGCTGCGGAGGCGAAGGCGGTGTTGCTGGATCTGGCTTCGGAGCAGTTGAAGACCGCCAAGGATAAGCTGAGCGTCCAGAATGGAACTATCTTTCTCACCGGCGACAAGAACGCCCGCGTCACCTTTGGCCAGTTAGCAAAAGGACAGAAGATTACACGCAAACTGGATGGAAAGGCCGTAACGAAATCCGTGTCGGAATTTACGGTCATGGGCAGGCCGGTGAACCGAATGGATGGCGTATCGAAGGTGACCGGCAAGGCCCAGTATGCCGGGGACATGAGGCTGCCCGGCATGATGTACGCCAGGATCCTCCGTCCGCCTGCACACGGGGCCACCCTGAAGAATGCCGATACCTCGGCAGCTGAGAAAATGCCCGGGGTCACCGTGGTTAAAGAAGGAGGCCTGATTGCTGTTCTGCATCCGGATCCGGAAGGAGCGGAAAAAGCCCTTGCCAGTATCAAGGCTGAATTTGATATTCCCAAGGCAACGGTCAACGATAAGACCATCTTCAATCATCTCCTCGGCGCCGCCCCTCCCCTGCAGGAAAGAGAGCGGAAAGGGGATCTGGCGGAGGGGGAGAAGGCGGCCGTGGAGGTCTTTGACCGAAAATATGTGAATGGCTATGGCGCGCATGCTCCTATCGAAACCCATACCGCTCTTGCAAGGGTCGAAGGTGGAAAGGCAACGGTTTGGACCTCGACTCAAACGCCGTTTCCGAACCAACAACAGATCGCTCAAGCCCTCGGCTTCCCTCCAGAAAATGTCCGGGTGATCACGCCCTTCGTGGGCGGTGGGTTTGGCGGGAAGAGCAGCGCTGGCCTTCAGGCAATTGAAGCCGCGAAACTGGCCAAGATTGCGGGGAAGCCGGTCCAGGTGGCTTGGACTCGCGCTGAGGAGTTCTTCTACGATACGTTCAGGCCGGCGGCAGTGGTCAAGGTCAAATCCGGCGCAGACAAAGCGGGCAAGATCTGCCTGTGGGATTATCACGTGTACTTTGCGGGCGCGAGAAGTGCCGAGCAATTTTATGATGTCCCGAACAATCTCATCCGGGTCTATGGTCAGTGGGGAAGGGATCCGGGGAAAACGCATCTCTTTGCTACGGGACCGTGGCGTGCTCCCGGAGCGAACATCAATGTTTTTGCGAGGGAGTCGCAGATCGACATCATGGCGGCCAAAGCAAAGATCGATCCGCTGGAATTCCGCTTGAATAACACTTCCGACAAGAGGATGCGGAGTGTCCTCGAAGCGGCGGCTGAAAAATTTGGCTGGAATAAAGCGACCCTTCCGAGCGGACGCGGTTACGGGATTGCGTGTGGTATTGATGCGGGAACTTATGTGGCGACGATCGCTGAGGTTCGGGTCGATCAGTCCAGCGGTAAGGTGAAGGTCAAGCGGATGGTGTGTGCCCAGGACATGGGAATTGTCATCAATCCGGATGGCGCCCGGATGCAGATGGAAGGGTGCATGATGATGGGGTTGGGGTACGCGTTATCGGAGGAGGTTCGGTTTAATGGCGGCGAGTTACTGACAAAGAATTTTGATACCTATGAATTGCCTCGTTTTTCCGGGTTGCCGGAGATTGAGGCTATTCTCGTAAAGAACGACGCGCTGACACCTCAAGGTGGGGGAGAACCGGCGATCGTGCCGATTGGTGCGGCAATTGCCAACGCCATTTACGACGCCGCCGGCATCCGTCTGTTCCAAATGCCCATGACACCGGAAAGAGTCAAAGAAGCGCTCAAGGGGATGTAGGCCAATCCGAGTGTGGAAACCAGAGCGACTGAACTGATCCTCTGCCCGCAGAACGCTGACCGCTGCCTGCTCTTTCTATTCATACCTCAATGCCACTAACGGATCAATCCGAGTGGCTCGCCGTGCAGGGATAAGACAAGCGAGGATTGCGACTGCGGAGAGGGCCAGCGAAATGGTCAGGAAAGTCACCGGATCCGCGGGGCTGATCCCAAAGAGCATGCTCCGCGCCAAGCGCGTGACCCCGAAAGCACCCAACAGACCCAGGGAGATTCCGATTCCTGTGATGAAGAGTCCATGCTTGATGACGAGCGAAAGGACATCTTTGCGCTGAGCGCCCAGGGCCATGCGGATGCCAATCTCATGACTCCTTTGCATGACCGAATAGGCCATCACACTGTACAGTCCGACCGTGGCCAGGACTAACGCCAGGATCCCGAACAGCCCCAGGATGGAAGCAGCCATGCGAGGCGCGAAGACCGGCGTCTCCATATAATCCGAGAGGCGGTGGAAGTCGAAGAGTGGGAGGCGGGAATCCAACGAACGCACGACTTCCCGGACGGCGGACTGGTACGCAGCCGGATCTCCTTGGACGCGGACCACCACGGTGGCATCGGAGTGATAGAACTGGATAAGAGGGAAGAACATGTACGGGACGGGATCTTCTCCCAGACTTTCATACTTGCCGGTCTTCACCACGCCAATCACCTCGCAGCTCGCCGAACCCGCTTGGATCTTCTGTCCCAGCGGATCTCTCCCGTTCCAATACCGATCGGCCATGGCCTGGTTAATGATCACATAACGCTGGGTGGAGGCCTCGTCCTGGAGGGTAAAATCCCTCCCTTTCAGGATGGGGGTCCGCATGGTATGAAAATATTCCGGCCCCACCCAATTCATGGAGATCACCACCTCTTCCTTAGGCTTCGGCACGTAGCCGTCAATGGTCACGCTCATTGAATTTGTTCCCGTGAATCCAAGGGGCAGCCGGCGAATAAGGCTTGCGGACTGTACCCCGGGAAGCGTCTGAACGCGCTCCAGTAATTGTTTTTGAAAGACCTTCCCTTGCGGGGTTGAGTACCCGCTGGCCAGGAGATCGTAGGAGGCGACCAGGACGTTGTTTGGATCAAACCCCGGGTCGATGGTTTGGGCCTTTCGCAGGCTTTGTAGAAAGAGGGCCGCCCCAATCAACAGGACCAGGGAGAGCGCCACTTGGGCGGTCACCAGCGAGGTCCGCATTCGCGATTTTCCGTGCGTGCGGACGGTTTCGTCTTTGAGCGCCGTAACGAGATGGAGGTTCGAGGAATGCATCGCCGGCATCAAACCGAAGATCAGACCGGTCAGGACGGAGACCAGAAAAGTAAACAGGAGAACGCGTCCATCGGTTTCGATGGTCAGTTGAATCGGCAGGTTGGCAGGGGGAGTAAAGGTGCGCATGAGACTTGCCCCCCAATGCGCCAGCCCCAGGCCCGCCGTTCCTCCCAACAGGGCCAGGAGAGTGCTCTCTGTGAGTAACTGACGCACCAGGCGGCCGCGACTGGCGCCCACCGAGAGGCGAATCGCAATTTCCTTGCGTCGTCCCAGGCTGCGGGCCAGAATCAAATTGGCGACATTGGCGCAGGCGATGAGCAGGACGACGCCGACCACTGCCATCAGCACCGTCAACACGGGCCGGAATATTTGGGGAGCCCCGAAATGAGATTTCCAGATGGGGAGAAGAGTGGCCGTTCGACCCGAGTTGGTATCGGGATATTGCGCGGCAAGCTCATGGACCAAGGAGTCGATGGTGGATTGGGCCGGGGCCATCTTGACTCCCGGTCGAGGACGGACGAAGACCAGCAGCCAGTGGCTCCCCCGCACATCGAGCATGCTTGTCCCGGTGGAGATCTGGCGCTGCATCATGATCGGGATCCAAAGATCCATGGAGAGACTCACGAAGGACCCATAAAAATTCCTGGGGGCGACGCCAATGATGGTGAAGGGCTGACTATTCAAGGTCACGGTCTTTCCCAGGATGTCCGGATCTGAATTGAAGCGCCGTGCCCACAGGCCGTAGCTCAACACCACCACCGGATAGGCCCCGGGCACTCTTCCTTCTTCGGGTCGAAAGGTGCGTCCCAGCGCAGGCTTTACCCCCATCACATCGAAGTAGTTTCCAGAAACCACCTCCCCCCACACACGATCCGTCCGGTCTCCCGCGCTCAGACCCAGGGGGGTCATCGCATAGGCGGCCAGATCGACCATCCCGGCGGCGTTTTTTTGATAATCGGAGAAGTCAGGGTACGACGTGCTGGTGAAGGACCCAGAAAGGGTTTTCTCCTCCAGGACAAAGAGGTGATTGGTGTCCGCGACCCCCGGCAAGGGTTGAAGCAGGATCGACTTCACCCAGCTGAATATCGTCGTATTGGCTCCTATGCCAAGGGCAAGGGAGACGATGGCGACGAGCGTGATGGCCGGGCTTTTCAGTAACATCCGACCTGCATAACGCAGATCCTGAATTAAAGTGTCCATGCAGTCTCTCCTCGTGTGATTCAAAGGCAGCGTGTTGCGTCCAAGGAAGGGGCCCGGCATTCTCTCTTCTGTTTTAACGTAAAGATGGGAAGATAAGTTCCCTGAAGATTCTGAAATTACAGGAGGTCTCTGCGAGGATCAAATCGAGGTGCTTCCGCGTGACGGCTGCAGACGGATCCGCCCGGGAGATTCCGAACCCTGGGCACGGATGAGCTCCATAGCTTTAGAGAGCGGCCGGATGGAAGGGCAGCAGCCCGAACAGCGGGGAAGATCCTCGGCACAGGGGCCGTCGATGGCTACTGTGGCCCCAGGATCAGCGGAAGACCTGTCTTGGAATTGCCGATGATTACGACCTTGGCGTTGGTACCGAGGGCAAGCTTCTCGGTCGCCTCGATGCCTTTCCATTCCAGCAACTGAGGGCTGATCCCCTGGGCCACGATGCGTTGGAAGTCGGAGATGCCTTGGGCCTCGATGCGCTTGCGCTCGGCTTCCTGTTTCTCCTTTTGGAGAACGAAGCTCATGCGAAGCGCGTCCTGCTCGGCTTGCTGCTTTGCTTCGATGGAGCTACGCAACATGGCCGGCAACTGGATGTCCCGCAGCAGCACCCGCTCGACCACAATCCCGCGAGGGGCCAGGGTCTGGGCGAGTTCGTCCTGAATTCGTTGTGCCACCTCCTCGCGCGCCCCTGTATAGAGCGCGTTGGCGCTGTGGGCTGAGGTCACCCCGCGGATGGCCGCGCGGAGGTTCGGTTCGAGCACCACATTGACATAATTCTCGCCGATCCCCTGGTAGACTTCGGCTGCCTTGGTCCGGTCGAGCTTGAATATCAATGAGGTGTCCAGGGACATTATAAGACCTTCGTTTGACGGGACGCTGGCCGATTCCTTAATCGTCTGTGTTTGGATGGACATTTTGTGAACTGACTTGAGGGGATTGATCATGTGCAGACCTTCGGAAAGGGCTTCGCCGGTGACCCGACCGAAGAGCGTCAGAACGCCTACATGCCCGGTGGGGACTGAAGTCGTCGACGTCCACAGGATTAGAAACGCCACCACCGCAAGGGCGATCTTTCCGATACCCAGGGAAAGGATGTGCTTCGCAGGTGGAATACGTAAGGTTGAGCCCGAATCTCCGGTGCCCTTCTGAAATAAAGACATTGTAGCCTCCTTTTTCCTTCTTGCTGGCTTGCCAGCGTTGAGGCATTCTACCGGGGACGGTCCAATTCATCAACACGCCATTGCATCGGGTGAATGAGCGCGCCCTTCTCTTGAACGATTTGGGGCGGAGACTTCAGGCGGGTGGGTACAGCAACGTCAGGGAGCCGTTCGATCGGTGTCAAGGCGTCATTGGCAGCAGTTCGGGGTTTCTCTCATTCTTAAACCAGTTTGAGGCCTATAGGGACCCTGTCATGAAAAAGTCCCATCTCTTTCTGGCGATCATGATGAGGGAAGGGGACTGGGTGAGAATGGACCCCGAGAACCTGCGGTCCCCCGTCGACTACCATGAGATGAGAGGCCATCTTCGAATGGGGACGATCTTAATTCAGGATCATCGCCTTGCTTCAAAAATTCAAAGGGGGCTTACCCTCACTGAAGAGGAAGACGGTGAGATGGCCAGGAAAAGGACGTTTCCAGGTATAACAGGTCTCGACCGGGTGGCTGATCGGTCTTGAAAGAAACGGCGAGCCGGATTTCAGCGGATGAGTTTCGATGTCTGTTCGGTGCCTGATATGGATTTATCAAGGCGGTACAGTTTCAGATCCTCCTTCTGAAAGATCACGCGGCCAATCCTCGGCAGATCCGGCCATGAGTCGGAAACGTTGTAGGCCCACACGTACTCGTATTTTTCATGAACCTTATTCCAGTCGGGAGGGAGGGAGTAGTCCAGGTCCCAGGAAAGCTCGGGTCGATAGACGCCACTCTTCAAACGCAGGGCCGCCATTCCTGGGACACTCAACAGGTTTGGCAATAACCATCCCCGCCGTATCGCCCCATAGGCCCAGAAATGGTAATAGGTGCGACGGACGGGTCCGTCATGGGCGCCATCAATGATCGGCAAAACGCGCGCATCCTTGGGGATGATGTCAAAGGACTGCGCCAGGACGGCGAGTCGCGCTCTTTCTCCCAGAAAATGCTCGGTAATGTTCTCCATCCGGACAAAGAAAAGCGCCAACGCCACGAGTGCGAGCCAGCGGGCACGCTTGCCGACGTGGCAGAGCGAGAGAAACACCACAAACAGAAACGGCAGGACACGCGGGTAAATATCCCAGGCTTCGCCAAAACCCACCGGGAGTATCCAAAATAAAATGAACAAGACACCCCCTGCGACGGCCCATTCGCGATTCCACCGGAAATCTGAGTTCCGCCACCACGCCAGCAGAGCGCAGCTCAAAAGACCGAAAAGCGTGACCCAACCAACCCAAGGAGAATAGCCGCGCATAAACCCTGTCAGCCAATCTATCTTGTCGCCGAAGCCGTCAAAGGCGATCTCATGGGTGGGGGCTACACCGAGCGGCAGAGTCAAGTAGAAAAGAATGCCCGGCAGGAACAAGAGCCACGAGTACACGAGTCGCCGGATGGGACTGCGCTTCCACAAAAGATGGGCCGTGATCACAAGGCCCAAGATCCCGAAGGAAAAAAGATGAGTTGCGTACACACCGATGATGGCAGCCAATGCAATCAGCCAGCGGAGCAGGCTTTGATGATTCAGAAAACGGATCCATAGTCCCAGCGCCAGGAAGCACAGCGCGACACTCAAATAAAAATTCAGGTATCCGTATAAAAAGAAGACATTGTAGGAAAGGAGCAGCGCCCACAGAGACAGGGAATCATTCCCCGGGTTCGCCTGGCGCAAGTAGAACCAAACACAGAGCGGCATCGCGAGCAGGCAGAGACTTAAAAAAATCCGCCCCGCCCATTCCAGGGGGATCAGGTGCTGCATTCCCATGAGGAACGCGTTCATGGTGAGGTAGGGGTAGAAATGCCATTCCTGCCCGTAAAACTCGGAGAAGTGAAAGCTCGGATCGTCGAGGTGCGTGAGCACAAAGGATTGAGCAAGATGGTTGGGATAGTCAAGGAGCGGCGGAAACTCGACCAGCCAGATGGGGATCAGTAGTAGGGCAGAGAGCAGGACCAGGAACAGGATGCGCCTGTGGCGTGGAGTGATACTTCGCATGATCAGTGCTGGATTCAAGTTTCGAGCAACCTCAAGGCGAGCCTACAAATCCTAAAGGCTAATGGACGTGAGTGCAACACTAAAGTGAAGGATATCCTAGTGTACGGGGGGAACATCCGCTGTTTCCTAACCGCCCTGCATCCGTGTTAGAATCCCCCTTCCGTTGCAAGGTGAACTTTGAACAGACGTCCTCGAGCGCGGATCGCCCCGGGGAGCAGTCCTGCATAGCTCCAGTTCGAAGAGGGGAGAGCGAAACGCCCGCTTGAACGACAGTTAATCAGAGATTCGATAAAAGGGATTCCTAAACTAAAACGCGGAGGTTCAGATGGGTATTTCAAGAGGTAAGTTGTGTGGCACCTTGATGGCAGGTGTCTTGATGTTCTCAGGACCTGGGGCAGTATGGAGTCAAGAGCACGTTCACGCAGAGCCCCCGGCGAGAATGGCTTCATCGCAGAGCACTCCAGCGGCAGCAAGAGATGAGAGACTCCCGGCTGGAGAGGAGCAGGCCAAAATGGCGCTGGAAAAATCTCCTCGCCATGGGGAGTACCTCGACATGAAATTGCCTGGGAGCGATCAGAAGATTCGGACCTGGGTGGTATATCCGGAAAGAAAAGATAAAGCGCCGGTAGTCCTGGTGATCCATGAGATCTTTGGTCTCTCGGATTGGATCCGGGCAGTCGCCGATCAACTGGCAGCAGAGGGCTATATTGCGGTGGCCCCCGACCTTTTGTCCGGAAAGGGTCCCGGAGGTGGAGGAACGGATTCAGTGTCGAGTCGCGATGACGTGGTGAAACTGATTCGATCCCTGACACCGGAAGAGACGATTGCGCGATTGAATGCGGTGCGGGCCTATGCCATCCATTTGCCTGCGGCGAGCGGGAAGAGTGCGACTGTAGGGTTTTGTTGGGGTGGATCGGCCAGCTTCGCCTATGCTGCCGCGCAACCTGATCTGAATGCCGCTGCCGTGTACTACGGCACGCCGCCTGATGCCGCCGGCCTCGCCAGAATCAAAGCGCCGGTAGCCGGATTTTATGGCGGGGATGACGCACGGGTTACAGCCACGGTGGAGCCTGCCACCGCCGAGATGAAGAGGCTCGGGAAGGTGTATGATCCGCACATCTATGAAGGCGCCGGCCATGGGTTCCTTCGGGCCCAAACCGGCAAGGACGGCGCCAATCTGAAAGCCACTCAACAGGCATGGCCCAGCATGCTGGCGTTCTTTAAGAAGAGCCTCTAGAGGCCGACAGGTCGACCTCATCGTGCCGAACGGGGCCTGCTCCCGCGAGGAATCATCCATACCACAAAGGCGCCGAGCCGCGTTGCTCGCCGGACTACGGCTTCTTCAAGCCACTGGGGACCATGGGGAGCGAGCGCAAACGAATACCCGTGGCATCGAAAATGGCATTACCAATGGCAGGCGCCAGACCCACGATGGGGGTTTCGCCCGCGCCAACCGACGGCAGATCCTTTCGATCCAGCAGGACCGTGTCGATTCGAGGAACGTCGCCGAATCGCGGGACTCGATACTTCGAGAAGCGAGGATTCACAATTCGGCCGTTCTCGAATTCGATGGCCTCGAAGAGTGCTCCTCCCAGACCCATGATGTTTGCCCCTTCAATTTGATTTTGCAGATGGTTGGGATTGACAATGGCGCCGCACTCAAAGGCGGTGACGATGCGAACGACTTTAACCTGCCCGGTGGGTGGATCGACAGCCACTTCGACGCACGTGGCCACATTCCCGCCTTTCTCAAATCCACCGCCGATTCCAAATCCACGGCCGGCCTCTCTCTTAGCCCGGCCCCAGCCGAACCGTTCGGCCGCCGCTTGAAATACCGCTCGCAGCCGCTCATCCTTCAAGTTCTTTAAACGGAACTCCAACGGATCCAGTTTCAGGAGGTTTGCCAATTCGTCCATGAAAGACTCGCGGGCGAAGTGATTTGCAGTGGCGGCAAGCGCGCGATACGAACCCTGCCGCAATGGAGAACGGGTCGGGTGAAACTCGATCTGCTGGTTGGCCACATCATAATAGGTCCGAATTCCGGCGGCTCCGGAGTTATAGTTGTGAAACTCCCACGCGGTGATGATGCCATCGCGGCGGAGGCCACTGCGGATCTGGATCACTCCAGCCGGGCGAAAATAGGCCCAGGTGAATTCCTCCCCACGGGTCCATACCAACTTGACGGGGCGCTTGGCGGCACGTGCCAATCGCGCCGCCTCGACGGCGCTCTCACCGGTGTGCTTCCCTCCATATCCGGAACCGGTGTCGGGCATCTGGACGCGGACATGGTCTTCGGGAATCCGAAAGGCCTCGGCCAATTCGCTCCGAACAGCGAAAGGCCGTTGCGTCCCGGTCCAGACCGTGAGTTCCTCTCCGGACCATTGGGCCAGTGCCGCCCGCGGTTCCAAGGGGGCATGGGCAATGTAAGCGACCGTATAGGTTTGTTCATGGCGGTGATCGGCGGCGCTGAGCCCTTTCTCCATTGACCCGACCTCGTAGTCCCGGCTTCGTTCGCCCGAGGAATTGGTCTTGAGATACTCGAAGAGCTCCTTGTGGGATGGCTGCGGTTGAGACTTCCACTCCGCCTGGAGAAGGGTGATGGCACGGGACGCAATCTCATCGCTGGGCGCCGCCACTCCAATAAAATTGCCATCGTGGACAACCGTAACTCCGGCGATCCTCTCCGCGGCTCGCGTGTCGAGAGACAAGAGCGTGGCGCCGAAGGAGGGTGGTCGGAGGATCTTGCCATAGAGCATGTCAGGCACCCGCTGATCGGAGGGATAGCGGTGTTTCCCCGTCACGAAGTCCCTTCCATCGACCTTTGGGATTGATTTGCCTGCGACCGTCCATTGGCCCGCCGGGGTCAGAGGTTCCTGGGCGGGTATGGCCTGGGTCAAGTGGCGGTCTTTGACCAGGTCGGCATATTCGATCGTGCGCTTTGATTCGGGATCCATGATCTGGCCGTTAGCGGCCGTCAGTCGGCCGCGGCCGACTTTCCAGTGCTCGGCTGCCAAATCGACCAACAATTCGCGCGCTGCGGCTGCAACCTTGCGAAGCTGCGGATTCATGGTCGGGGTGGTGCGGCTCCCGAATGTTCCCATGTCGAAAGGGACCAGTCGCGTATCACCCATGACCAGGCGGATTCTATCCACACCGATCCGAAGTTCTTCGGCCACTGCCTGGGTGAGCGAAGTCCGGATATTCTGACCCATCTCCACCTTTCCGGTATAAATCGTAACAGCACCGGTCTCGGCGATGTGCAACCATGCATCGATCTCCCTGGGAAGCGATTCTCCGGGCTGACGTCTCGCTCCGCCGGACTCCTGCAGGCTCCAGGCCTCTTTAGGTACGCAGACGATCAACACGCCCGCGCCCAGGACCTTGAAGAAGTCCCGGCGGGGCCATTCGAAATGATAGGTGGGCGCCCCGTGAATCTCGTACCGTTCGGGTTCCAGCATTGCGTCCGATTGAGCGTGGCGGCTCATCAACTCACCTCCTTCATGGCTTTTGCTGCCCTCCGGACGGCAGCAACGATTCGGGGATAGGTCCCGCAGCGGCAAATGTTCCCCTGCATGAACTGCGCGATTTGTTGGTCAGTAGGGTTGTGATTCGTGTTCAAGAGGGGAATCGCTGCCATGATCATCCCGGAGGTACAATAGGCACACTGCATCGCCTCCTCTTGGAGGAACGCCTGCTGGAGGGGATGAAGGACATCGTTCTTCGCAACGCCCTCAATCGTGGTGATTTGTTTTTGGGCAACCGTGCCCACTGGGGTGATGCACGATCGGCGTGCCGTTCCATCGATTAGAACGGTACATGCGCCACATTGTCCCTCACCGCAACCATACTTGCTTCCGGTCAGATCCAGGTGGTCGCGCAACACGGTGAGCAAGCTGGTTCCAGCGTCCACGTCAAGCTGGACGGCGCTGCCGTTCACGAATAAATGGGTGATCCTGGCCATGGTATAACCTCGAATCAACAAGACACATTGATGGAAGAAGGGGCGGCAGACCTCAACGCATGGAGTCCGGAGAAGAACCTCCGGAGCAAGACAGAAGCCTTCCTACCCCGCCTCGAATCATCCGGCTACCGAAGATTATTCCGGCTCCAGCCATCAGTCACATGATTCACGATGCCAGATGATTATACCCTACATGGATGGAAAGTCTCTCGCCGGAACGACAAGAACATTCAGGAAAGAAATCTCAAAGGAACCCCCTAGGGAATCGCGAAGGGGCCTATGAAGGGCGGGCACGCATTGTTCTTATGCGAAGGTTTCCGTTTGTAGCGCTTCTTGATGGAAAATGTGAGTAGAATAGATCGTGATTGATCCCTGGGAACGAGAGGCAAGGACTGCTGGCGAGCTCTCTTACGAAAGAGGGTTCCATTGTTAATCGATGTAATCCGTGCGACTTTCTTTACGAGCCAATCCGCGTGAACAAGGAGCCATGTCATGAGCCTGACAGCGAACCGATTACTCTTAATCAGCAACTCCACTCTTTATGGCCGTGGGTATCTCGATCACGCCGAGGGAGAGATTCGCGATTTTCTCAGCGGGGTAAGAGGGGTGCTGTTTGTACCTTACGCCCTACACGATTGGGAGGTTTACACCTCGAAGGCGCGGCAACGGTTTGAGGCCATGGGATACACCTTGAATTCGATTCATGAATCGGCGAATCCTCAGACGGCAGTTGAAACGGCGGGGGCGCTATTCATCGGCGGAGGCAATACCTTTCGCCTTCTGGATAGGCTGTACCAGTTCAAGGTACTGGAATCCGTCCGGCGGAGGGTCGGCGCAGGGATGCCTTACCTTGGCGCGAGTGCGGGATCTAATGTAGCGTGCCCGACCATTCGGACCACTAATGACATGCCGATCGTCGAACCCCCCTCCCTCAAGGCGCTGGGTTTGGTGGGTTTCCAAATTAATCCTCACTTTTTGGATCCCGATCCGAACTCCCGCCACATGGGGGAAACCCGTGAAGAGAGAATCATCCAATTTCTGGAGGAGAACGAGACCCCGGTGGTGGGGCTGCGGGAGGGAGCCATGTTGCGGGTGGAACATGGAAACATTCAATTGAAAGGCTGCTCGGGGGCGCGCATCTTTAAGCGGGGATGTGAGCCGGTGGAATTAATCCCCGTGGCCGATCTGAATGATTATGTGGCATAAGCACAACCCGGAGAATTTCCGGGGAAGCCCATATCCGCCCGACGGGGGTCGTGACAGACCCTGATCTCAAATCGGGCTGATCGTCGGAATTCAATGTGGGACGACCTGTAATGCCACCAGGGTCATGTCGTCATGCTGTTGGGCGCCGGCAGCAAAGGCCTCGGCACCAGCCAGAATTCGCGCGACGATTTCGTGGGCCCTCAGTCCCTTGCAGCTTTGCGCGGTGTGGACGAGGGCGTCCTCGCCCCACTCCTCATCCTGCAGATTCATACTTTCGGTAATGCCGTCGGTAAAGGCCACCAGCAGGTCGCCGGGTTCGAGCCTCAGAGCGCCCTGCTGAAAAGAAAAATGCTTCAATAACCCGATCACGGGGCCACCCACTTCCAGCCGCTCGGGAGCCATCCCGATCTTGCCATGTCGGAAGAGCAGGGGAGGATTGTGTCCCGCGTTGACATAGCAAAGTTGTCGGGTGGCGGGAGCATATTCAGCGAGGAAAAACGTGACATACCGATTGGAGGCCGAAGCTTGGAAGATTAGTTTGTTAATTCGAGTGACAATGCCGCCCAGGTCTCCGGGGGAGGTCGTCGCCTGGCTCCGCAGGCAGGCCTGCAGATTTGCCATCATCAGGGCCGCCGAAATCCCTTTCCCTGAAACATCCCCAACCGCGATCGCCAGCCTGCCGTCGGGAAGATCGATGAAGTCGTAATAGTCGCCTCCGACACCCAGCGCCGGCCGGCAGATACCGTCATAGTCCAATCCCTCAATGACCGGCAGCTCCTGGGGCAGCAAGCGCTCTTGAACCTCGCGCGCAATTTCAAGTTCGCGGTTCAGCCGCTCGCGCTGCGCAACCTCGTCGGCAATGGCTGCCGTCAGACGAGCGTTCTCCAGCGCCAGGGCAGTTTGCGAAGCCACCGAATTGAGGAGTCGCAAGTCGGTTCCGGAATAAGCCTCTTCTGACCTCTTCTGGCTCAGACTGATGAAACCCAGCAGCCGGTCTTTGACAAGGAGTGGCAACAGCAGCTCCGCCTGGAGTTGTCCCAGCCTCTGGCGTTCCTCTTCGCTCACCTCGGGAGAGGTCTGAACCCAGCTATCGGGATCGGTCAGGTAGATGCGGGCGGGTTCCTTGCTTTCGCGCAAGCGCTCGACGGTTCCCCCACGAGGAAATGTAACGTCCAGGGTGCCATCATACCCGAGCGCATAAGCGGGCCGGTAAGGTCCGAGGGCGTCGAGCAACACGGCAATGCGGGGCACATGCAAGGATTCGGCGATTCGGCTTGTCACGGTTTCCAGCAAAGGACGGGTCTCGACCATGGTTCGCACTTTTTCACTCAAGTCTGATAGAAGGAGCTCCGCATTGTAGGATTCGCGGAAGAATCGGCGGTCGATCCACGCCGCCACCCTTTGCATGACCCAGCGGAGACGCAAAATGATGACCATGCCCAGGGCAATGAGGGCAATGGTTTGAGGCAAGCGGGTTCGGTGAGACGCCACCACATAAGAAATAGTCACCACCAGCCCTGCAGCAAGCGCCCCTTGGAGAATCGTCACGCCACCGCGCGCCAGGGTGTATTGAACCCCCTGTCGGATTACGACCCGGACATCCATCGCTCTGTGGATCACGATGAGATAGGCCAGTGTCAAAGGGAAGAGGAACGTCATCAGCAGGCAGGGCAGCTCTATCCAGGGAGGAAAATCATCGAGGGCTCTGCCGGTCCGGCTGCCGACGATCAGCAGGGTGATCGTGGGCGCAAGCGCCAGGAAGATCCCGGTATATAACAGTCGTAGTCTCCGTTTAGCGTCCGCAGTGGGTTCGAGGAAATACTTGACAATGATCGCTCCGAAGAAGAGCACAATTGCAACCAGGGGGAGGATCGCAAAGAATCTGCTGAATTTCTGATAGTAAACCAAGAAGTGGGCGCCGAACAGATCATCCTGAAGCAATCCTTCAAACAGCACCACCTGCATCACCGAGGAAATACCAAGAGGAACGAGAAGCAGCCATTTCAGCCAGGGGATGCGGCGCTCGAAGGCGAGATGTGACGGAAAATAAAGTCCCAGCAGGAAGAGCCAAATAAACCAACTTGCAGCAAGCCACAGATGATAGGCGAACGCCAGGTTGCTGATCAGCGTCCCATCCTGATTCTCGAGTCCCAGCGAAAATAGTTGACTGAAGCCGAGGAGCAACGCCAGCAAAAGCCACGCCAGCGGATCTCTCGGACGGGCCACACTCACCCAGAACCCCAGCACCACACAACAGAAGGGCAACAACAAATGAAGAATGACAATAAAAAACCATTGATCTGACGCCGCCGCCTTTCTCGGGACAAAAGGAACGCGAATTGTTTCCTCAGATGGGTAGCCGCTTTTGTGACGCACCTTCACTGTGAAAAAATCCACGGGCTGCGCAAACTCAACCACCCGGATCAAATCCGATAGGCCTCGATAAGACTTTCCATTGAGGGCGAGAATCGTATCGCCCGCATGGACCCCCGCCTCCTCGGTCTCCTTGCTCACGGACTGGATGACTGGACTGCCCAGGTTGACGACGCCTGGATCGGTGACAGCCCAGGCGCGCCCATCAATGTAGTCCAGAACAAATTTCGCGTGGCGGAATTGATACCCAGCCGTGAGTAGAAACAAAAGCGCAAGAGTCACATATAGAAGTTTTGGGCGAGTGGTAGATTTTAAGATTTGCGACAATGGAAATCTCCATTTCAAAGGGAGCGTGTCTTGGATCAGCCGGGAAGAGAATATCCAACCGTGCGGATCCAAGCAACTACGGATTGGAAATGAAGCCTGGAGAATCCTCCTGGCTAAACAGACGCAGATTGCAAATTCAGAAAGTAAAGATCAAATCCTTTACTCCCTGTATTCGGGTTACCCGCTTGATCTACTGATCACCCGAATAACGAGGAAAGAAGGGAGTTTTTCCCCGTTTTCCATCTAGACTCCTCTGCCGAAAGTCGGCCCATAAGACGTCAATATTAAGTTTGGCTTTTTTTTACCATGAGTTAGGAACTTTGTTTGATTTGGGCGTACTGTTGCACATTGTCAGACATCAGGCGTATTGCAGGATTACGCAAAGGCCGTTGGCCAGGGAAGAATGAAGAGCCCGAATACCTCTCGGTAGGGCGGCTCCTTGCAGAACAGGTCTGGGAATTCTCAGACCTGAGAAAAGCGCAGTCAGGAGATGATGCCCTTGAGCGTCATGGCCAATGGCTTTTGCGGTTCACTAAGGTCATTGGAAAAGTAGTTTCACTGGACCGTTCTGAGAAATCAGGGCGGACTCGTTTAGCGTAAGAACGACCCAATTCTCGGCGCAGGTGCTCAATGCCATACCGGGAATGGTAATTTGTTCGCAACGGGGCACCAAGAAGTTCGGGGAAGCCTCCTCCTTCGGGGGTGCTTTTCATAAGAATAATTCAAAAGAGAAAGGAGCAAGACCCATGATTAGAAAAAAGAGAATGAGCTCATTGTTGGCGCTGGTGTTTGGAATGGTACTGGTTCTCAGTTCCTTTGTTTTAACCCAGGCGGGCCCATTGCCGGTTTCACAAATGCAGCAGATGAATGCCGGTCAGGACAGCCAGCAGACGTGGACAGGAACCATCAAGAAGGACGACTCGGGAAAGTTGATCCTGGTCACAGGTGACGGGAAAATGTTCCACCTGACTCCGGAGAATCAGGCCTCCAGTCTGGTTGATAAGTCGGTTAAAGTCACCGGTACCCTGAAAGGTGACGTCATCACAGTGAGTTCAATCGAACCAATGGATTAAGGCGACTGTTTGTTCAGACAGGCGCCGATGGTGGTTTATGAAATTGGTGAGAAGAGCGAGCTGTACAGGCGCATCGCTCCAATGACAGAAAAAAAGAGGCTACTCAAAGAGGGAGGTGTTTACCAAACAAGCGCTTGAATTGATCGGCTTGTTGTTCTGTCCGCGAGCCTTCTTAATTGATTAATCTCGCGAGGCAGAGTAGAGGCGGCAGGTGGCGCTACCCCCATCTGCCGCCTGCTTCGCAGTGAGGGCACCTCCGCGGAGATTGAGACCAAACTCCGGGGTGATTCGCGAAGTGCCCACCGCCCCCACCATCATTCCAGTTTCGCGGCGGATGCGATCGGCAAATGGAACCTGAGAGCCGGGGCCAAACGGAATGCGCGCTGCCGGGGAACTGCCCCGCGAGGAGCAATCCACCAGGTCAACTCCCCGATCCTCGAGCTGATGAACCAGCACGACTGATTGCTCAATATCCCACCCACCTTCGATCCAGTCCGTGGCATAACCCTCCGGGCTCGAATACTGGCACATCGAGGAAACTGCAATGCGAGTCGGAAGAGTGAGGCCGCGCAATCGAAGCGGTTCAAAGAGATGTGGCATGGATCGATTACTTTTCAGTGGAAAATCCCTTTCTAATCCAATCCTCCCCGAAGTTGTTTGGGAGATGTAGAACCCGCAGGCGACTAAATTTCATTTGTAGCAAGGCCTTGAATGCCGGACGGATGTTGGGGCAATCGGCCCAGGGACAGCAGCCACAATAAAGCACGATTAGACGGTTTCGCGGCAAATCTTGAACCTGCCTTCTTACCTCTTCGATGCCCCTCGGCGTTGACGCCTGGCCAATATGCTTTGACCCTGGAATGTGGCCATTTTTGAACAGCGTGGGGACTCCCACATGAAGAACCAGAGGCTTGTCCGGGCCCGACATCTGCTTCAATAAATCTTCAGGTGTGATGAGCTCGCCGGCCATCCACGGATCGCCGGGATGATCCGGGGACTTCTGAGGACTGAACCCCGGCTTTCCCGCGCCCGAGGCCGGTGGCAATAATCCACCCCCTCTGGCCGCAGTCAATGGGATGGACACCGTGACGGCAACAACTGCCAGTAAGCAAACAATACCCAGGGCTCTAGCGCAGTCGGCTTTACTCACGGGATGATCTCCTCCTTGACTCCCGTTCAAGGGAGTCCGGTCAATCGCCACGAACTCGTTGGGCGGACCACGGGAAGGATAAGGATAGCACTACCCACCGACTGGAGTACACACTGCATCTGTGAAACGTGTCCTTCCGCGTCGCCATGGCTGCACGGGAAAGTATAGTCATTCATGTTGACAATCAACAGGGCTGAGGGTATCCTTCCTGTTGATAATCTAAAGGAGAAAGATCGTGGTTCCATTCAGGGCCGAAGTCCTGCAGGGGACGCTGGATCTGATGGTGTTGAAGATCCTGGAGGTCACGGGTCCGATGCACGGTTACGGGATCGCCCGCCGGCTTGAACAGATCTCCGAAAACACGCTTCAGATGAATCAGGGGACACTTTATCCGGCCCTTCTCCGCCTTCACAAGAGGGGCTGGATCACTTCAAAGTGGGGAACGTCGGAGAACAATCGGCGCGCCCGGTATTACTCGCTGACGAACGGGGGACGCAAGCAGCTGGCTGCTGAAACCAGGAGCTGGGAGCGAAGGGCAGGCATCATCGCCCGCCTGTTGCAAGGAGCAGAGGGGGTATGACGGCTTTCCATTGTGCTACCATGCCGGATGAGTGGAATGAAGAGCCATCAGCTTTTGGTGGAGAGCTTTCAGCTGTCAGCAAAAACAATCATTCCAGCGGCGGCGGTCTCTTGTTTGCTGGCTCCTGATCACCGATCCGATCTCCGTGGATCCAAGACAATGAGGAAGCCCAGACGATGATCTCAATTCGCGTGTTCGACAATGAGGATTTGAGCGCGGTACAGAAGTTCTATTCGGAGATGGAGTATTCGGGAGGCCTGAACCCATCGGATCGGCTTGTCATCGCCAAGGAGGAGAGCAGAATCATTGGCGTCCTGCGCGTCTGTGAAGAGCAGGGTCACCTGTTGCTCCGGGGAATGCGCGTTCGACCGGACCGGAGAGGGCAAGGCATAGGAGAGCTCATGCTTGCCGTGGCTGAAACAGTGATCGGACAGCGCACCTGTTATGGCTTGGCCTATCCGGATCTGGTGGCATTCTATGGACGCATTGGCTTCATTCCCGTGAATCTCTCCCATGCCCCCGAATTCTTACAAGCCCGATGGGCGGGCTACCGCGAACGGGGTGTAGAAACGGTTCCAATCATGCGGTCGGTACCGCAAGAGAAGGAGTCGGATATTCAATAGATCTTATGCCGTGCGAACTCGATCACATTATCGTCTGGACCGGAGTGGGAGCTCCGGGAGCACAGACCACGCATGACAGCGGCCCTTCCGCGGAATTCTGTGAGTGGAGTGTGTTTCTTTGGCTCTATTGCAAAAGTTCAGCCTTCTCAGCGTGTTTCCTGTCACAATATTCCCTTGTTGTTTTTAGGACCAGCCAATGGACAAACTCTTGGAGGAGGGTGTCGCTTAGTATGGAACCTGTTTCGTCGAAGACGTTGACCCATGGCATCGCGAATTCCTTGAACACGGCATCCACCTCGTGATTCCCCCGGAGAACACATCGTAGGGGATTCGCGAAATGTGCGTTGTGGACCCGAACGGGAACAGGCTCCGATTCGGGACGGACCTCAAGAAAGTACCTTCCGAAGGCCTGGGGACTTCGGACATCGGAATCGTTGCGCGCAAGCCGGCGCTTCCCGGGAAAACATCTTGTGAATTCAATCGACGTAGCCACGCCAGCCATCTCCGCCCGCGGGATCACGAAACGCTACGGAAAATTGACCGCGGTGAACAACCTCCAGCTGGAAGTCAAGCAAGGCGAGATCCTCGGATTTCTCGGTTTGAACGGGGCAGGGAAGACCACGACGATTCGCATCTTGCTGGACCTGCTCCGGCCGACGAGCGGCAAGGCATTCATCCTGGGACATGACTGCCAGGCGGACGGCCTCAAGGCGCGATCACTCGTCGGCTACCTTCCGGGAGAGATGGGCTTGTATTCCCACTTGACTGGGCGGGAGGTGTTGGATTTCCTTGCCGGACTCAATCAACAGATTGTCGATCGACAATACCAGGGCGAACTTCAAGACCGGTTAGAACTCCCGGAAGCCGACCTGCGACGGAAGTTGCGTGAATATAGTACTGGCATGAAGCGCAAGCTCGGGCTCATCCAGGCGTTTCAGGCTGATCCACCGCTCCTGATCCTGGACGAACCCACAGAGGGCCTCGATCCATTGATGCAGGATTCGTTCTATGAACTGCTGGCGGGCGTCCAGCATCGCGGTCGAACGATCTTCATGTCCTCGCACGTCCTCTCGGAGGTGGAGCACGTCTGTAATCGGATCGCCCTGCTTCGCAAAGGGGAACTGGTGCTTCTCTCGACGGTAGAAGATATCCGGGGGCTGGCCCCGCGCCGAGTGCGAGTGTTCTTTTCAGAGGAGGTCAAGCTCGAACAGGATTTGCCACCGGGCCACGAAGCCGTCGAAATCAATCCCCGCATGTGGAGCTTGCGCGTCGAGGGTCCGCTGGGCCCTCTCCTCAAGCGGCTTTCGGGACTTCCGGTGCGGGACATCGAATTTGAAGAACGGCGTCTTGAAGACGTGCTCATCCCATACTATCGCGAAGGGGCGTCATGAGAGGCCCGTTGATCCTGCTCGCTCATTCGTTCCGGCGGGTGCGGACTCTCGTCCTGGTGATGGGAGTTTTGCTGGCCGCCTTTCAGGTGTTTCTGATCATTGTGGCGAGATCGCTTCAGTCATCCAATGCGTTCGCGCAGATTGGCTCGATGATTCCTCCGTTCATGCGCGAGATCATGGGGCCTTCCATCACGAGCTTTCTATCCTTCGATGGACTCGTCTGTGTGGGGTATTTTCACTTGGCCGTGATGGGTTCGCTGGTCGCGCTTTCCATGACCCTTTCGACCACCCCGACCTCGGAAATTGAAACCGGCTTCATGGATTTAATCCTGGCCCGCCCCTTGGCGCGCCACTGGATCATCACGCGATCGATCCTGGTGACGACGGTCTCTACGGTGGCGCTCCTTGTCATGATGATGATCGGCACCTGGGGCGGCCTTAAGACGCTTGCCCCCAGAGACGTGGCGTGGCCGGCGCCAGGACTGATTCTGTCGCTTGCCGCCAACCTGGGGCTGCTCATGCTGTGCTGGAGTGGAGTCGCCATGGCGATCGGCGCCGCATCTCGACGTCGGAGTGTGGCCGGGGCGCTCGTGGGTCTCCTCGCACTGGCGACGTTTCTTCTGGACTATATTGCGCGCGCTTGGCCCCCGGCCGAATCGGTCGCCTGGATGTCTCCCTTTCGGTATTACAGCCCGTTTGAGTTGTTGATGGGCAGTCCACTGCCAGCCAGGAACCTGATCGTGCTCGCAGGCATAGCCATAGCGGGATTTGTGCTCGCCTATATTCTGTTCTCCCGAAGAGATATCTCGCAATGACCACAGCCAGGGTCGGCCAGCGGAGCGGGGTGGCTCGCGTCCTGGTGGCCCGCCTGGGGTTTCGTCTCGAGGGTTATTCGCCCCGCTATCTGAAGATCGCAGGGCGCTGGCGAGATCACGAGCGCTGGGCATTGCTTCGCGAGAAGTGGGAGGGTCGACGGAGAGTCAAGAGAAGGCGGTTATTGAAGCCACGGAAATAAGGAGTGATTAGGGCCGAGGGGCTAGGCGCCGAGGCGCACTTGGACTGCAGGCCTAGAGAGAACAAAGGGAAGGGCACCTGTCCCCCAACAGAAGGCAGGTTGAATATTCCAATCGGTTTGAGGTCTCATTCAGACGCCAGTCCCGACGTGGCGCGACGCAAGCGCAAGCGCTGGGCCCAAGTCTGAAGCCGGTCGAGGTAGAGGTAAACAACCGGGGTAGTGAACAGCGTCAGCATCTGGCTCAGGATGAGGCCTCCGACGATGGTGAGACCCAGCGGACGGCGGAGTTCAGCCCCGGTGCCCCCCCCGATGGCGAGCGGCAAGGCCCCCAGCAAGGCCGCCATCGTGGTCATCATGATGGGGCGAAAGCGGAGCAGGCATGCTTGATAAATCGCCTCTAGGGGCGGCTTGCCCCGGATGCGTTCCTCCTGAATGGCAAAATCAATCATCAGGATGGCATTTTTCTTAACAATGCCGATCAATAGGATAATCCCGATCAGCGCCATCACGTTGAGGTCGGTATGAAAGATAAAGATCGCGAGCAGCGCCCCCACACCGGCCGAAGGGAGGGTCGAGAGGATCGTAATGGGGTGGATATAGCTTTCGTAAAGTACCCCCAGCACGATGTAAACAGCTGCGAGAGCGGTCAGAATTAAAACAGGCTGGCTGGAAAGTGAATCCTGGAAGGCCTGCGCCGTGCCCTGGAAGTTGGCGTGGACATTTGCCGGCAACCGGATTTCACGCTCTGCCTCTTTGACGTCGCGCACGGCATCGCCCAGCGCGGTGCCCGGCGCCAGATTAAACGAGAGCGTGATGGCGGGGAAGATCCCCTGATGGTTGACGGAGAGGGAACTGTACGACGTCTCATAGTGCGAGAACGTGCTGAGGGGGACCAGGCTGCCCGTCTTTGAAGCGACGTAAATGGACTTGAGCGCCTCCGGATTCTTCTGAAACTCGGGCGCCACTTCCAACACCACATGGTATTGATTCAGGCCCTTATAAATATTGGAGACCTGCCGCTGGCCGAAGGCGTCGCCCAGGGCGGCGTCAATGGCGGTCATGGAGACACCGAGCCGGGAGGCGGTATCCCGGTCCACGACCAACTGGGTCTCAAGACCGTGGTTCTGCGAATCACTGTTCGCATCCCTGAGTTCGGGGATCTTTTTCAGGCGTTCTAACATGAGGGGCGCCCAGTAATTCAAGTCCTGCAGGGTATCGGCCTGCAAGGTATACTGGAACTGTGAATTACTCCCGCGTCCGCCCACATTAACGTCCTGGACGGCCTGAAGATATAACGTGGCCCCGGGGATATGGGCCAACTTGCCGCGCAGCCGGGCGATCACCTGGTCGGCGCTCATCTTGCGCTCCGCCAGGGGCTTCAGCTGAATAAACATGCGTGCCGTGTTCCCGCTGCTGGTTGATGCCGTGACGGTGTCAACCGTCGCGTCATCCTGAACTATCCTGGCGAAAGCCATCATCTTGTCGGTAATGGCTGAAAAAGAGATGTCCTGATCGGCCACGATGCTTCCTGTCAATCGACCCGTGTCTTGTTGGGGGAAAAAGCCCTTCGGCACAATGATGAAGAGGTACACGTTGACGCACGCAGTCAGAATAGTCAAAGCCAGCACCACCGGCTGATTTCGCAAAACCCATCGCAAGCCGATGTGGTAGGTGTTATAAAGCCAGTTAAAGCCCCCTTCGGCGATGCGGTAAGCCATGCCATGTTCGCGCTTTTCGTGGCGCAGAAAGCGCGCGCATAACATCGGGGTGGTCGTCAGGGACACGAGCAAGGAGACGGTAATAGCCACGCTCAGCGTCACGGCAAACTCCCTGAACAGCCGCCCCACAATACCGCCCATCAAAAGAATCGGGATGAACACAGCGATGAGCGAGGTGCTCATCGAGATCACCGTGAATCCTATTTCGCGCGCGCCCTGCAACGTCGCCTGCATCGGCTGCATGCCCGCCTCGAGATGCCGGGCGATGTTCTCAATGACCACGATGGCATCGTCTACCACGAACCCGGTGGAAATGGTCAGGGCCATCAAAGAAAGGTTGTCGACGCTATAGCCCAGCAGGTACATCACCCCAAATGTGCCCACCAGTGAAAGCGGAACGGCGATGCTCGGAATCGCGGTGGCCCAGGGGTTCCGCAAGAAGGCGAACACCACCAAAACCACCAGCACGATGGAAAGCATCAGCGTGATTTCGATATCCTTGATCGAGGCCCGGATGGTAGTGGTGCGGTCGAGAATCACACCGAGATGGATGGACGGGGAGATCGAGTTTTGCAGAACCGGCAGGAGCCCGAAGATGCGATCCACGGTTTCAATCATGTTGGCCCCGGGCTGGCGGAAAATCGGCATGATCACGCTTGGTTTTCCGTTGGACACTCCGGCATTCCGGGTGTTCTCCACGGAGTCTGTGACCGAGGCGATCTGATCCAATCGGACGGGCGCCCCGTTCTTCCATGCCACGATGAGAGGGCGGTACTCCTTCGCCTTAAATAACTGGTCCGTGGTGTTGATCTGCCAGGACTCGTCCTGATTCGAAAGTTGGCCCTTGGGACGGTTCGCATTGGCCGTAAAAAGGACGGAGCGGACCTGGTCCAGACTGATCCCGTACGCGTTAAGCTGGTTGGGATTCACATCCACCCGGACCGCCGGCCGGGCGCCTCCCCACACAAAAACCTGCCCTACCCCTTCTACCTGAGAGAGTTTTTGGGCCAGAATGGAGTCCGCGGCATCGTACACCTCCCCGCGGGGTATGTTTTCGGAGGAAAGTCCCAGCAAGAGAATGGGGGCATCGGCTGGGTTGACCTTGCGGTACCAGGGCTGGCCGGGGAGATCGGCCGGAAGCTGGCCTCGGGCAGCATTGATAGCGGCTTGGACGTCGCGGGCGGCAGCGTTAATGTCGCGGTTCAGATCGAATTGCAGCGTGACGTTGGTTGAGCCCAGTGAACTGGAGGAGGTCATCTGGGTCACGGCGGCGATGCGGCCGAACTGCCGCTCGAGAGGAGTGGCCACGGCCGAAGCCATCGTCTCCGGGCTCGCTCCCGGCAGTCCGGCGTTCACCGAAATCGTGGGAAAATCGACCTGCGGCAAGGGGGCGACGGGAAGAAAACGAAACGCGACTGCTCCCGCCATCAGGATCGCCAGGGTGAGAAGCGAGGTCGCGACGGGGCGGCGAACAAAGGGCGCCGAAATGTTCGAAGAAATATTCAACGCCTATTCTCCCGCCGGCTCCCCAAGGGGATTGCCAATCTGCAAATGGACCCTCCGTGCCAACCAGTCAAAGGCCAGGTAAATCACGGGGGTGGTATAAAGTGTCAGCAGTTGGCTGAGGACCAATCCGCCGACAATGGTGATGCCAAGAGGCCGGCGCAGTTCGGACCCGACCCCTGACCCGAGGGCCAACGGCAATCCACCGAGCAGCGCCGCCATGGTGGTCATCATGATGGGGCGAAAGCGCAACAGGCAGGCCTCGTAAATGGCATCGAGCGGCGACTTGCCCTCCTTGCGCTCGGCCTCGAGGGCGAAGTCGATCATCATAATGGCGTTCTTCTTCACGATGCCGATCAGCAGAATCATCCCGATGAGCGCGATGACGCTGAACTCCGTCTTGCACAATAGGAGCGCGAGAATCGCGCCGACGCCGGCCGAAGGGAGCGTCGAAAGAATCGTGATGGGATGAATGTAGCTTTCGTAAAGGATGCCCAAGACAATGTAGACAACGATGATTGCGGCCAGAATCAGGATGGGCTCGTTGGCGAGAGACGCCCGGAATGCAGCGGCCGTTCCCTGGAAACTCGTTTGAATGCTGGGGGGCATGCCGAGTTCCTGCTTGGCCCCGTCAATGGTGCTGACGGCCTCCCCCAGCGAAGTGCCCGGGGCCAGATTGAACGACAACGTGACCACCGGGAACTGCCCTTGATGGTTGATGGCCAGGGCGGTCGTGGAGGGCACAAATCGCGTGAAGGAACTCAGCGGGATCTGCTGGCCCGTCGTCGAGTGCACATAGATGTCCTTGAGCGAGTTGGGGTCTTTCTGAAACTCCGGAGCCACTTCCAGGACCACGTGGTACTGGTTGAGCTGGGTGAATATGGTGGAGACCTGCCGCTGACCAAAGGCATCGTAGAGCGTATCGTCAATGGTCTGCGGAAGAATGCCCAGCCGTGAGGCCGTGTCACGGTCAATCTCCAGGGTGGCGAGCAGGCCCAGGTTCTGCTGGTCACTGGCAACATCGCGCAATTCGGGAATCTTCTGCATCTTGTCGATCATGCGCGGCGTCCAGTAGGCGAGTTCCTTGGAGTCAACATCCTCGAGACTGTATTGAAATTGCGTGCGGCTGACGCGATCCTCGACGGTGAGATCCTGCACCGGCTGCATGAATAGCGTGATGCCCCCGACTTTCTGGAGCGCCGGCTGCAGTCGCCGGATGACATCCGAGGCCGAGAGCCGACGCTCCTCGAGCGGCTTGAGGTTGATTTGAATCCGCCCGCTGTTGACCGTGGTGTTTGCACCATCAATTCCGATGAACGAGGAGAGGCTTTCAACGGCGGGATCCTGGAGGATAACACGCGCCAACGCCTCCTGCCGCTGCGCCATCGCCGTGAAAGACACATTCTGCGGCGCATCCGACACTCCGAGGATGACCCCGGTGTCCTGTACCGGGAAAAAACCCTTGGGAACAAACACGTACAGGAGAATGGTTGCCACCAGCGTGCCCGCCGTGATGACCAACGTCGTTCCTCGATAGCGCAGGACAAATTGCAGCGTGCGTCCGTAAAAAGCGATGATCGCCTCAAACCACTCTTCCGACTTCCGGTAGAACCAGCTCTGCCTGTTCTTCTCGTCGCTCTTCAGCAGCTTGGCACACATCATCGGGGTGAGGGTCAACGACACAACCGCTGACACGAGGATCGTAACCGCCAAGGTGACTGCAAATTCACGGAACAGCCGGCCCACGATGTCGCCCATGAAGAGCAACGGGATCAACACCGCGATCAGAGACACCGTCAGCGAAACAATCGTAAACCCGATCTGCTCCGCTCCCTTGAGCGCAGCCTGAAGCGGCGATTCTCCCGCTTCGATAAAGCGGCTGATGTTCTCTATCATGACAATGGCGTCATCGACCACGAAGCCAGTGGAGATGGTCAGCGCCATCAGGGTGAGGTTGTTCAGGCTGTAGCCGAGCAGGTACATGACCCCGAAGGTCCCGACAATGGACAAGGGCACGGCAATGCTTGGGATGACGGTGGCGGAGACACTGCGCAAAAACAGGAAAATGACCATGACCACCAGCGCCACGGTCAACATGAGCGAGAACTGCACGTCCGCCACCGAGGCACGAATCGTCGTGGTGCGATCCGTCAGGGCATTGACCTTCACGGAGGCGGGCAGCGAAGCCTGCAGTACTGGGAGAAGCTTTTTCACCCGGTCAACCACCCCGATAATGTTGGCGCCCGGCTGCCGCTGGATATTGAGAATGACGGCGGGCTTGTCGTTGGCCCAGGCGGCCTGGTTGACATTCTCAGCACCATCGATGACCGAAGCCACGTCGCTCAGCCGCACGGGGGCGCCGTTGTGAAAGGCTACAATCAGGGGCCGGTAGTCGTTGCCCGAGGTAAGCTGGTCGTTTGCCCCGATGGTGTAGGCCTGCTGAGGTCCGTCAAAATTCCCTTTGGCTTGATCCACATTCGCCTGCCCCAGTGATACGCGAAGGTCTTCCAGACTCAATCCATAGGAGGCCAGGGCCGTCGGGTTCGCCTTGATCCGCACCGCCGGACGTTGGCCCCCGCTGATGCTTACCAGACCCACCCCGGGAAGCTGCGAAATCTTTTGCGCCAGGGTCGTGTCGGCCAGGTCCTCCACTTTGGAAAGCGGCAAAGAATCGGACGTGAGTGCGAGCGTCAAGATGGGGGCGTCGGCAGGATTGATTTTGGAATAGATCGGGGGATTGGGCAGGTCGCGAGGTAAGAGCTGGGAAGCGGCGTTGATCGCCGCCTGGACTTCCTGCTCGGCCACGTCAATATTGAGGTCGAGCACGAACTGCAAAGTGATAATCGAGCTCCCGAACGAGCTCGTGGACGTCATCTGGTTCAGGCCGGGGATCTGGCCGAACTGCCGTTCCAAGGGGGAGGTGACCGATGACGCCATCACGTCCGGGCTGGCGCCGGGATAAAATGTAACGACCTGGATGGTGGGATAATCGACCTGCGGCAATGCCGAAACCGGCAGTTGCCTGTATGCCACGAACCCCGCGAGCAAAATTCCCACCATCAACAGGCTGGTGGCCACAGGCCGTAAAATGAATGGCCTCGATGGACTCATTGCGACCGTCCCCCGGCACCTCTGGCCCCACCGCGCCCGCCTTGACCACCTCTTTGACCGCCTCCGGGTCCGCCCGCCCCAGCCGTTCCACCGGTCGGCGTCCGGGCATCAATCTTGCTTCCGTCTTGCAGCTTGTCCTGCCCGTCAACCACAACCGATTCTCCGGGCCGGAGCCCTTCGTTGATCCCCACGTAACTGCCCGAGGTCAAAGCGATCGTCACAGGACGGATTTTCGCGGAGTCGCCACCCGTGACGACATAGACGTATGCTCCCTGTGGACCGCGCTGGATTGCCGCAGCAGGGACAACGGTGAGGCCGCGGCGGGTATCAACCAGCAGGTGGACGTTGACGAACTGATTCGGGAAAAGGACGTTGTCTTCGTTCCCAAAAACGGCCTTCAGCTTGTAGGTCCCGGTATTGGGATCGATTTGATTGTCGATCGTGAGGAGCGTTCCGCTGGCCAGTTTTGTCGTGTTGTCGCGGTCGTAGGCGTCGGCAGGAAACTTCACTCCGTCACGCAGTTTCTTGTAGACCAGCGGGAGCTGATCCTGCGGGAGCGTGAAGATCACCGCAATCGGCTGAAGTTGCGTGATGACCACCAGACCGTTGGGATCGTTGGCGTGAATGATGTTGCCCTGGTCGACCAGGCGGAGACCAATCCGACCGCCGATGGGCGCCGTGATTCGACAGTAGGTCAAATTCAGTTTCTGATTGTTGATCTGTGCCTGGTCCGCGCGAACGGACCCTTCGAGCTGATTCACCAGAGCACTTTGCGTATCGAATTGCTGCCGTGGGGTAACCCCCTCCTGCGATAATTTTTGATATCTTGCATAATCGATTCGGGCCCCATCCAGCTGGGCCTGGTCCTTCGCCAGTTGCCCTTGCATCTGGTCCAACGCCACCTGGTAAGGGCGTGGATCAATTTGAGCAAGAAAATCTCCAGCCCGCACGAATTGGCCTTCGCGAAACACCACCTCGACGAGTTGTCCGTCCACCCGACTCTTCACGGTAACTGTGTTGAAGGCCGTGACCGATCCCAAACCCTCCAGATAGACAGGGACATCTCTACTTTCTACCGGGGCCACAGCAACAGGCACTGCACGTCCTGCGCCCGGGCCCGGCTTCCCTGCGGACGCCTCCTGAGAGCGCGCTCTCAGCTTGTAGGCACCCCAGGCGACTCCAGCCAAAAGGATCAGGATCAGGAGCCAAAGCCAATAGCGTTTGTGCGCGCGCACCTTCATTTCCTCCTCTTTGACGCTTGGTGGAATTCGGGTATTACTCCCCTCCAGGGGACTATAGGCGGACATCATGGCACCTTTGATATATAAAAAGTTCGAATTTATCATGACGCAAACCGGACGTCCATCGTTACATCGAAGAACCGAGTCCGGGGCCGTGGGGTGAAGACAGCGAAAAACTGCTGCCCCCTTCCACTACCGTCCTTTACAAACTACTCCTGATTTTAACCCTGCCTCTCGTTTACCCGTTCCATCGTCCATAGAATGATCTTTTGGACTTGATATGTTCAATACTTCTAGTATTATTGAAATATGAAGAAGCCACCTGTCAACAGCCCATTCAATGACATTATCCGGTACGCCGACATGCTGGCCGCCATGGGAACCGAGTCCCGACTCCATATTGTAAGGCTGCTACTGGCTGCACATCCGGACGGCATGGTGGTCGGTGAGATTCAAGAGGAATTGGGGATTTCACCCTCTAACCTGTCACATCATCTGGAAAAACTCAAACACGAGGACCTCGTCCAGGTAACCCGGGAAGGCACATTCCTGCGTTACCGGGCGAATACCGAAGCCCTGAAAGAACTCCTGACCTTTCTGTATGCTGAATGCTGCACGCGCTCAAAGGCCATCGACCCCGATCAAATCGTTCAACTTTCCACCTAGGAGGAACAATGGAGAACCCGAATATCAAGGAAGTGGTAAAACAGAAGTACGGTCAGGCTGCTTTGAGGGTAGTCGGAGGCGCCAAGACCTCCTGTTGCAGCCCGGTCTCGACCTCCGTCTCGGTGTGCGATGACCCCATCACAAGCAGACTTTACGATCTGGAGCAGACGAGCGGGCTGCCTGACACGGCAGTGCTGGCCTCCCTGGGCTGTGGCAATCCGACTGCCCTCGCCGAGCTGAATCCTGGTGAGACCGTCCTCGATCTGGGTTCAGGCGGGGGCATTGATGTCCTCCTGTCCGCCAAACGCGTCGGTCCCGCCGGGAAGGCGTACGGTCTGGACATGACCGATGAAATGCTGGCGCTGGCAAACGAAAACAAGCGGAAAGCCGGAATCGATAATGTTGAGTTCCTCAAGGGTGAAATCGAGCGCATCCCACTGCCGGATAATTCCGTGGATGTCATCATCTCAAATTGCGTGATCAATCTCTCGGCCGATAAGGACCGGGTGCTCGCGGAAGCATTTCGGGTGCTGAAGCCGGGCGGAAGGTTTGCCGTCTCCGACGTGGTGACTCGAGGCGAAATCCCTTCCGACATCCGGAAGAGCGTGTTGCTCTGGGTGGGCTGTGTGGCGGGAGCGCTGGACGAGAACGAGTATCGAGGAAAATTGAGAAAGGCGGGTTTTGAAGACATCGACCTGGAACCTACGCGCATCTATCGGGTGGCCGATGCCCTGAACTTTTTGACTGATCAGGGGATCGACGTGGCGGTCATCGGCCCGCAAGTGGACGAGAAGTTCATGAGCGCCTTCATTCGTGCCCGTAAGCCGGTAGACAGCAGGTGATCACTGGCGAACACTATCGCGACCAGTTCGAGGCGTCTACGGCCGATACAACTTCGACTGGATTGAACCCGGAACCCGCGGCCGTTTTGAATCAAATCGGAATCGATATATTCCGGACAGTGACGTAAGGCCATGCAGGAATTGTCTGGACAGCTTCTCTCGGTTTTATGCAAAATGCGGGATGACACCCGGAAGAGCATCCTTGACTTCATGGGGGAAACTTGGATCAAAAGACCTGATTCTGAGAAATCCTCTGTTCCATGCCGTGGAGGCTACTGGTCGTTCACGGCAAGCTATTTGTAACGAACCATTCGGTGATTTCCGTCCACCATTGTTAGCGAAGCGTTGTTTTCAATTTAACTGCAAGGGTTGAAGGGCCAGGGCGCGAATTTCGGCATGACGCGGATGGTTTGGGATGCGGAAGGGAACACAACGCTGCAGCATTGATCCATGGAGGAAATGATGGCATTTGCTGTTGATTTCCGGGACGACGGACGGACGTTGCTGTTGTCGGGCACGGGAGTCGTGACCGGGCGCGAAATCATTCATGTGAAAGAAACGCTCCTGACTCAACAGGAGCAGGTGCGCAGTGTTACCCGGGCCATGGTCCTTTTCGCCGAAGTAACGGTCTTGGAGGTTTCGACCGAAGAAATCCGCCGGGTCGTCGGATTGGATCAGCAACTGGCAAGGCTGGCCCCTCACCTCGCTGTGGCCATCGTGGCTCCCAAGGATTACATGTTTGGCCTTGCGCGCACCTGGGAAGCCCTGGTCGACGGCGCCGGTTGGCAGACAGGTGTCTTTCAGACCCGTTCGGATGCAGCGGCCTGGCTGGAGGCGGTCCAGATAACACCCGGGTAGACACTGTTGCCACGTTACAACGCCTGGCTACATGATTCCATTCAAACGGTAATGCCTTTGGAGTGCGCAAGCTTGCCTGCGCATTGCTTCGGCCTCGCCTGTTATCCTGAAGGGGCAATCAGGACCTACAACGTGACATCCATTGAAGGAGAGTTCGAACGGATTGTTTGGGCTGCGATGTGGTATATTCTCCCCTGAAAAAACCATGAAATTCCTCGGCGGAAGAGTAGCCCTCGTCACTTGGGCCAATCGATGAAGGACCAGCTTGTTCCCATCGATCGCGCGGGGAGCATATCAGGTGTGCAGTCAATGAATGGAGCTCTATGACTGGTGGTCCGGACCTCTTCCACGGGATAATCGGGGAAATCTGGTATAGGCTTCAGTGCGTTCGGCATCTTCGCATTCTGGCCGCCTCGGAAGGCCCTTCGGAAATCCATTGGAGTGGAAGTGGGGACGGAACCGTCAACGTCCAGGACAATGGTCCTCTGGTCATTTTCAATGAAACAGGGATCTGGCGCACCGGGCAGGTGGGTGAAGTGCACTTCGGGAATGTGTATCGCTGGTCGCGTGCTCAGGACCACATTGGACTGGAGCATCTGCTTCAGAGGGCTAGGGTATGACGACCCAAAAACTCACTCCCACAATTCGACTGGGCACGGTGGATGATGCCAGCCTGCTGGCGGAGCTTGGAGCGCGGACCTTCCACGACACTTTTGCGGCCGACAATGCGCCTGAAGACATGGCGGCTTACCTGGCCTCCTCATTCAGCCCCGAGAAGCAAGCGGCGGAGCTGGTTGAGCCGGATGTCACCTTTTTCATCGCTGAATTCGAAGGAGCGGCAGCAGGATATGCCCAGATACGAGCAGGGGAGGTTCCGGCCTGTGTCGCCCATCGCAGGTCGATTGAATTGGTTCGCATGTATGTGTCAAGGGAATGGTTCGGTCGGGGCGTGGGCGAGGCTTTGATGGAGGCTTGTATCGAGGCCGCCGGCCACGCAGGATATCAATCGATGTGGTTGGGCGTGTGGGAGCGCAACGGGCGGGCGCAGGCTTTCTACCGCAAATGGAACTTTCAGGTTGTTGGCCAGCATGTCTTCCAGTTGGGTTCCGATCCTCAGGCCGACTTCCTCATGGAGCGCTCCCAGTCATGAAATCGTTCTACGTCCCCCTGCTATTAACGATCGGTGGCAGCATCCTCTACCATGTCGCCCAGAAATCTCTCCCCAGGACAACCAACCCGCTGATCACCATGATGCTTGCCTATGCCTTGGGAATCTTGATCTTCGTTGTGTGCACCGTTTTCTATCATGATCCCAGGCCGTTCTTAGATTCTGTCCGGGAATTGAATTGGGCGGTTTTCGTGGTCGCCTTAGGAGCGGCCTCCATTGAGATCGGTTTTTTGCTGGCCTACCGGGTCGGCTGGAATATCAGCATCGCCCCGGTGGCCTCCAGCGTCGCAGTCGCACTGTTACTCATCCCGATAGGACTGATCGCTTTTAAAGAGCATCTGTCGATTGCGAATGTCCTTGGGATCATGTTTTGTGTCGTGGGCTTGATTCTTGTGACGCGCAAATGAAAGTTTAATCTTTTCACGTAGCCTTGCCGACCGATGTTGAGGCTGGCAGGCCAGGAGGAGTGACGATATGCCAGAGGTCGCCATCGGTGTCGCGGTTGGGCATGTTCTTGCGGTACTCCGAGAGGGATTTGAAGGACCGGGACGTTGGAATTATTTTTCAGACCGAAGCGCGGTCGCGGGCCTGTTCCGGACCCTTGCCCGTGTTAGCGCGGGCGAGGCGTCGCGCCCATGGGGTGGAACCTCCATCGCGGCCCACGTGCACCACTTGACATTTGGATTGACGGCCTCGACGGCGTGGATACAGGGCGACCGGATGCCGCGGGATTGGGCTGAGAGTTGGAGCGTCAGCTCGGTGGACGATGCCGCGTGGGCCGGCATGTTGGAGAAGCTGCGCGCAGGCTATGACGAACTGCGCCAATCCGTCGAGACCAAGGCCGCCTCCAGTGCCGAGTCCATGGGAGGAGCCATCGGGGTGATCGCCCACGTTGCTTATCACGTGGGCGCCATCCGCCAGAAACTTGCCTGCAGCCGGCAAAGCTGAATGCCTTTTGGCTTCACCGGGCGCCGCCTGATTTCCCATGCCATCCATCAGTGTCGATGATCCTTATGGGCGTGAGCATCACGTGATGAAGTTCAGGGTGTCTTCGTACTTGATGAGGGAGAAGCGATAGGGCTTATCAGGGTCGGCAGACTGGAACAGGAGAGCGGGATGTTTGAACGATACACAGAGAAGGCCAGGCGCGTGATCTTCTTTGCCCGGTATGAAACCAGTCACCTGGGGGCGCAATCGATAGAGACGGAGCACTTGCTTCTCGGCCTTTTGCGTGAGGACTCGGCGCTGGTTCGCCGCTTTCTTCCCCCCAGCGAATCAATTGAAGCTGTCCATTTAGACGTTCAGGAGCGCGCCGCCAGGTATGACCTGAAAGTGTCCACATCTGTCGATTTGCCCCTGACTCAGGAATCCAAGCGGGTTCTCATGTATGCTGCCGAAGATGCGGAGGCGTTGTCTCATAAAGAGATTGACACGGCACACCTTTTGCTTGGACTGCTCCGGGAGGAGAGCTGCGTGGCGTCGGAGGTCCTTCGAGCGCATGGCGTCGAATACTTTTCCGTCCTCGCACAGCTCGAGCGGGACAGATCTCTTAGGTCTGGCGGCCGGGACTCCTCAATACCAACCCAGGGTTTTGTGCCGGACAAGGAAACAGCAGTCAGGGTCGCCGAGGCCGTGTGGATCGGGCTCTACGGTCAAAAGGGAATTGAGTTGCAAAAACCGTATAAGACTGAACTTGAAAACGGAGTATGGACGGTGACGGGCACCTATCTCGATCAGACAACTTCGCGTGTGGCGACAGCAAGAATTTCCAAAAGGGATGGGACGATCCTGGGGACCGCCCTGGATGAATGAATGTGCAATCCCAAATTAATCAGTCGCCGGGGACAAGCTCCCTGGTCCGCTAACGAGAGAGGGGAAAAGACGTCATGGCAATCTCAGATCCCATTCAACATATCGTGGTTCTCATGCTTGAAAATCAGTCCTTCGACCGGATGCTGGGCTGTTTGAAGTCGAGTTATCCGTCGATGGAAGGGGTGGAGCCGGACGCGCCGCAATGTAACCCTGACTTTCCGGCCACAAATCCTCCCCTATGTCAGGCCAGCACCACATCCGACGGCGTGAACCCTGACCCCAATCATGGGGTGGATAGCGTTTTGAGACAGATCGATGGTCCATGCCAGGGATTCGTGGCGGATTATGCGCAGGCCCACCCGCAGACGACGACCGCCCAACGCCAGGAGATCATGGCGTACTACAAACTCGGGTCGCTGCCGGTGATCCACGCATTGGCCCGGTCGTTCGGTGTCTGTGATCACTGGTTCTCTTCGGTGCCCGGGCCCACCTGGACGAACCGGTTTTTTGTACACAGTGGAACTTCATTGGGCTGGGTCAAGATGCCTAACGGAATGCATGATCCAAACATTCATGTTTGGGACCAGACCACCGTCTACGACCGGCTCAGCGAAAAGGGCATTTCGTGGAAAATTTACTATCACGACTTCCCGCATTCACTCCTCCTGGTACGCCAGCTGGAACACCCCTTTGGCTACAGCCGCATGGATACCTTCTTTCAGGATGCAAAGGGCCAGGCTTCTGAATTTCCACAATACTCTTTCATTGAGCCTGCCTATTTCGAACCCGAGGAAAACGACCAGCATCCACCGACCAGCATAACGAAGGGCGAAGTCCTGCTGGCGCAAGTTTACAATGGCCTTCGGGCGAACGCGGAACTGTGGTCGAGTACGCTTCTGGTCATTATCTATGACGAACATGGGGGCTTTTACGATCACGTCTCTCCACCCAGTGCATTTCCCCCGGACACGCATGCCGAAGAATATACGTTCGATCGTTTAGGGGTCCGCGTCCCAGCGCTTCTGGTGTCGCCCTGGGTGAAGGCTGGAGTCATCTCCACGATTCTGGACCATACCAGCTTATTGAAATACGCGACCGAGAAATGGGATCTTGGGTCCTTGGGAAACCGGACCGCATTCGCCAATTCGTTTGGGGAGGAATTTCAAACGCTCAGTTCTCCCCGAACCGATACACCCAGCTCCATCGCAGTCCCTCAGATTGCTCCTTCCCCCGCGTTGATGGCGGGACCGCCCACACCCCTGAGCCAGCATCAGCAGGCCCTGATCGCTTACGCTCAATACCTCGAGAGCCGGATGGCGCATCTTGAACCGCCCGAGACCATCGTCCGTCGAATGGTCGCACAAGCCGAAGGGCCGGAAAATCAGACCTCCATCGCCAAAGAGCGGGTGGAACGATTCTTGGAATTGAAGAGACTAGGCGCAAATCTGAGACCGGTCAACCCTGCGCGTTGATTTGAATCAGGTCCGGACTCCCTGGGGCTTGGGGATGCGGGAGGGGTTGGACCACCGTGTTCAGTGCCCCCGGTCGGTTCGAAGATGGGTTGGAGGAAGAGAAGGAGTTGAGCAATGTTCTTTGTCCGGACAACCACCCATGGGTTTATGGAAAGGTATTAGCCCATTCATAGCCGCATTGCCTTGTGAATCACACCCAACACCCACATCCAAATTCCCCCACCGGCAGGTGGGGGATCATTGAATTTCGGCCTATCACCCGACAACGGCTGACCTGAAAATCCCACCAGCGGTAGCTGGTGGATCGTTCAAATTCGACCTCTCCGTCGTAGGGTGCTCTGAGCAGAATGGCTTCGGGTCAAGTTTCCGAGGTCATCCGGAAACGGAAGGTGCTTTGTGAAACCATTAACAAGCTTAATACGTCTTCCTATATGATTAGACCTGCGGAGATGAGGAGGCTCTCTCCGCAGCCGCATCCGTCTCGACTTCCGAAGTGTCCGATAGGAATTTTCCGTTTATTGCTGCCAAACCCCGGGAGGCCTCAAGGTGATTTCTCCAAGTGTGCGTTGTCTTTTGAAATTGTCCTGGATTTGCGTCGTATGTGTGGTGTTCATAGGCTCGTTCGTTTTCCCCCTGGGACCACAAGGCAAGCCAACGAGTGGTGCATCCTCGGCATCCGCGGGCCAAAATCAGAAACAGGATATGGCACGTGCAGACCGCGAGGCGATCCATGGTCGAATCAGGGACCTGCAGTGCCAGCCGTTGAAAGACGTGGCGATCACCTCAGCGACCCTCAGACTGAAAACCTTCAGCGATGACCGGGGGGAATTCACAATCCATCCCGCCTCCCCCGACGGGCAGATCCGTTTCGATTTCGAGCTACCCGGCTATTATCCTGAGAGCTTAATTCTTGAATTTAGAAACCAAGATGCTGAAGTCGAGGTGACGCTCACACCGGTAAGAATCGTCAGACAAGAGGTCACGGTCGTGGCTTCCAGGCTGGATATTCCCTTAAGCACGACCCCGGCTGCAACCTCGCTGGTGGGGCCGGACACCCTCGATGCCATGTCACGCTCTGTCGCTGTGGATGAAGCGCTTCGTGGCATTCCCGGCGTTAAGGTCGATAACCAGGCCAATGGCGAGCGTGTGCATATGTCGATTCGAGGGCAGGGCATACTGACGGAGCGGGGAATTCGCGGCATCCAGGTGTTGCTTGATGGCCTTCCCTTGAATGACCCGACCGGCTTTGTTCCTGACTTGTTTGACGTCGATTGGGCCGGTGTCCAACAAATGGAAATCGTGCGTGGGCCGCTCGCTTTTCTTTATGGAGGAGGATCGGCCGGCGGCGTCATTGATATTCAAACTCGCGACGCTGGGAACACCTTTCACGGTGCACTTTCGACCTCCGGGGGCTCTAACGGTTTTTATAAGGGGCGCGGCGAGTTGTCGGGTCCCTTCTCGCACGGTTCTTTCTTCCTGGCGGGATCAAGAGATGCCGGCGACGGCTATCGGGATCACACCGCCTTCTGGTCGGACAACATCTATGGAAAACTCAGCTTTGATGTCACGTCCCGTCTTCGGCTGAATGCGCTTGTGATGGGTACCGGTTTCTTCAACCAGAATGCCGAAGGATTGAACCTCGCCTGGTTGCAACAAGATCGACGAATGGCCAATCCGGATGCCCTTACCTACAATGAATATCAGAAGACGATTCGCGGGACTGGCGGTTTGAGCGGGCAGTGGACGATCTCCGAAGGACAACGACTCTCCTTCACTTTTTACTCACGACGAACTCAGTACGACGAACCGGTTCCTTCCTCGGTCGCTCACCGCACATTGTTTTCCCCGGGTGGATCGAGCCAGTATGACCTGGAACAGGGGAGCGGTTGGGTCAAGAATCACCTCAGTCTGGGCTTTGACCTGGACGGTCAATTCATTGACGAATTTCGCCATCCAAATCTGGGAAACGCAGTTGAGGGCACAAGTCTGCTTTCCAACCAATCGATCACCCAGAACCGTGTGGCGGGATATGTGGTGGACCGGTTGGGACTGGGGACAAAATGGGCGCTGTTGCTTAGCATGCGCTTCGACCACATCGGTAATTCGCTCACGGACTACCTGAAATTTAACGGCCTCGACCTTTCAGGGGACAGGATCTTTAACCGCCGAACAGGCAGGGTGGGGGTCAATTGGAACCCTAAAGAGCAGATCGGCCTTTATGCCTCGTGGGGTCAGGGATTCTTGCCGCCGGCCACCGAAGAGCTCTACGCCAACCCGGCCGCCCTGGGTGGGTTCAACCAGTCCCTCATTCCTGCGACTTCTTCGGGTGCAGAAGTAGGGATCAGGGGCCACGTCAAGAACCGGTTTTACTTTGACTCCACCGTGTTTCGTCTCGATACGAAGAATGACTTCGAGCGGTACCGCGTGTCTTCACGGCCGCTTGAAACCTTCTATCGCAATGCCGGCCAAAGCCGCCGCTACGGACTGGAGACTTCGGTCCGATGGTTGCCGACCAGTCGCGTGACCTTCAATAGCTCGTACACCTATTCGCATTTCCTCTACACGCAGTATAACAGCATCACCTATCCCGGGAACTTGATTGGAAACCTGCTCCCCAATTCTCCAGTGCATCAATTCTTTGCAGAGGCCTCTTTTGATTTTCCACAAAAGCTGACTTTGAACGTCAGCACTCAAGCCTTCTCCCGGGCCTACATTGACGCGACCAATCGAACCTGGATCGACGGCTATGGTCTGCTGGACGCTCGCCTCAGCAGGACCTGGCAGCGGCGGAAGATCTATGCCACCGCCTTCGTTTACGGAAAGAATCTCACCGGCACCCGTTACATCGCCTTCACCGAGCCCGATCCCGACGGAAATTCCTACCAGCCCGGACCGGAGCGGGAGGTCTTTGCGGGGCTGCAGATCCGCTTCTAATCCATAGATTACGCTGATTTACGCAGATGGGTATGGGGTCAGGCTAGCTCGCGGATTAATCTCTGAATGCATGGGCCAGCCCAAAGAGGGAAGAAAGCGATAAACGCGACTCTTCTCGGACCGGTTCGAGGGACTGTCCCTAGGGACAGTCCCTTTTCTGACTGTCCCTAGGGACAGTCCCTTTTCTTACGGAGAAAATCTCACCGGCACCCAGTACATCGCCTTCCGAGAGCCCGATCCTGACGGGAATTCTTACCAGCCCGGTGCAGATCGAGAGGTCTTTGCGGGGTTGCAGATCCGTTTCTAATCCATAGATTACGCTGATTCACGCAGATGGGTATGGGGTCAGGCTACCTCGCGGATTAATCTCTGAATGCATGGGCCAGCCCAAAGAGGGAAGAAAGCGAGAAACGTGACTTTTCTTGGACTGATGCGAGGGACTGTCCCTAGGGACAGTCCCTAGGGACAGTCCCTTTCTTTCGGAAGCCTAGAAACAGAATTGCCATTGAACGATAGAGCTATGCTGCTTTAAAGGTGGCGACCCTTCCTGGAGCGCACGCCCCAGGCTATCCGCGTGCGGCGGGCCGCTCCGCGGCTTTGACAAGGAATCAGCCTCGAATTCGAGGGGACTAGACCAAAACCTCGGCTTCTTCTAGCACCGTTTGCTTCGAATCGGGTTGAGGCTTATAAACGAGGATGTTACCGAGGACCGTGATGGCAATGCTTTCACGACGATTGTCTCCTGGCGTGCCATCAGGCCGGTGAAAACTCACCACGTGCTCGTTGTAGTACTCGCCCCCACTATCCTTGCGGCGACAGAAGACCTCCACGGTAGACACCGAATCCTGCCTTCCATATTCCCGAGCCATCTGGATGATGCAGTCCGGTAAGGTTGTGGCGTCGGTGTCGACAAGCAGAAAAGGCGGATCGATGGGATTCCTCCGTTCCCTGTCTTTATCCGTCGTTTTGATTTCCAGGAGTTTCTCTCCACCCGCGGCAGGCAGCTTCGCGCGCAATGCATCACCCGCCTTCGATCGAAGTCTACGAACATCATCATCAGTTTTAGGAAAATTCATTGCTTTGATCATAGGATTGAATCCTTAATGAAAACAATCTTGAAAGATTAAACCTCTGTTTTGGTAGCCCTGATCCGCCGCCTTTTTGGCGGATCGCGGGTTTTTTGCGATCCCCATGGAAAACCCCGTGATGCCCGCCTCGGCGGACGGCATCACGGCTACCAAAGCTTGATTATTTCTGTTTCTTCCCTCCAGTGAGAAACTTATAGGCGTCGGCCTTGCCGGCAAAGCAGAATCCCATGTACGCGCCTTTGACATCCTCGAACGGTATTCCGGCCAGCGCCAAAGCCAATCTCTCGGCCGTGATGGGCAGGGCCTTGAGTCTCAGCCCGACGGCATCTTCGACCGCATTGGCCACCATTGCTGCTGCGGGAATCATCGTATGCTCGCCCACGCCTCTCGCTCCATAGGGGCCATCAGGCTGCGGGACCTCAACGATAATAGGAATGACCTCCTGCGGGATGTCCATTGAGGTTGGAATCTTGTAGTCGGTAAAGTTGGCGTTCAGGAGCTTGCCTTTTAGATCGTATCGCATGTCCTCGTAAAGGACCGTCGCTATTCCTTGAACCATCCCACCCATGATTTGGCTGTTGACAAGGTCTGGATTTACAGCTTTGCCGGCGTCAACCGCAAGTGTCGCCTTCAGAACCTTCATCTTGCCTGTTTCTTTGTCGACTTCGAGAGTCACCGCCGCGGCGCCGACGGTGTAATGGACGTTGGGATGGCCACCTTGGCTTGTTTCCGGATCGCTTAGAGCCGATGTGAATTCGGGCATGAAGATACCGCTGCCGAGAATGGGGCCTCCGATGAAGTTTCCTTTCGGCGTCTGGATTCCGCTGATGACGAAATCTTTGAATGAGAGTGCAAACTCCGGATGAGTCCGGCACCGGACCTTCTCATCCTCGAGGTAGAGGTCGTCTTTGGCGAAGCCATGCACCCGATTCACCACCTCGAACATCTTCACTCGCATGTCGATTGCAGCGGCCTTCACGGCATTGCCGCAACCCCAGGTGACGTGGGAACCGACGGTCTGCCACTCATAAGCGTTGCGATCGGTGTCGGGGGGCTCAACCCGGATTTTTGAAGGAGGCACGGTGAGGACCTCAGCCGCGATCTGCGCCATTACTGTCAGATAGCCCTGGCCGATTTCCATCCCGGATACGCTGATGTTCACGCTCCCATCTTCATTGAATTTAATAAAAGCCGCAGAGGCCGCGTTGGGAGGCATCGCCGGCGCCTTCCAGAAACAGGCGAATCCTTTTCCGATTGATTTATTGGGATCCTTGGACACCTCTTTCTTCCCCCACCCAATCTCCCGGGCGACCTTGTCGATCGCCTCCGCGAGTCCGCTGGGATTCATCTTCGCCCCGTAAGCCAGGGTGTCTCCTTCGCGGATCGCATTTCGTTTGCGAAATTCGACCGGATCCATGCCGATCTTCTTTGCGATTGCAGTGATATGGGATTCCAGCCCAAAATGGAACTCCGAGTAGCCAAACCCGCGATAGGGGCCGCCCGGCGGCAAATTGGTGTACACACAAACGGAATCGATCTTGACGTTCGGGATGCGGTACGGACCAGTCGCCGAAAGTCCTACGGCATTCACGACATTGGCGCCATATTCGACATAGGCCCCCGCGTCCCAGTGAAGGGTATGCTCAATGGCGGTCATGGTGCCGTCTTTCTTCACGCCCATCTTGATCCGGGCGATGACACCCTGGCGTTGGTAAGTGTTGTAGAACTCCTGGGCCCTTGACCAGCGAAGCTTTACCGGGTTTCCTTTCACCATGGCAGCCAGCGCCACGCCCATGATCTCCATCGAGACCCCTGCTTTGCCTCCGAAGCCGCCCCCGACGTAGGGGGTGACGACGCGGATATCCTTATGAGATATCCCCAGGGGAGCAAGGGCCTGCGCGAACACGTGACGCTGCGTGTAAGGAGATTGGGAGGCCGACCAGAGGGTCATCCGTCCTGACAAATCGTAGAGACCGACAATCGCATGGGGCTCAATAGCGCAATGGGCGTAGCGCGGAACTGTATAAGTGTCCTCGAAGGTGACCTCGGCCTCCTGAAAGCCCTTCTCGAGATCCCCCTTCCGGGTTTTACGACGATGCGCGATATTAGTCCCCGCTTCGGGAAAGAACCAGGGACAGCGAGGATAGCTGCCCAAATCCTTGTGAACCAGCACGGCCTCTGGCTTCAGTGCCTTCTCGAGATCGAGAACCGGCTCGAGCTCCTTATAAACCACCTTCACCAGTTTGGCGGCGCGTTTTGCGGTCTGCGCATCGCGCGCAATGACAGCCGCCACCTGCTCCCCCACGAATCGCACGCGGTCAGTTGGGAAAATGTAACGGTCCTGCATGTACAGACCGAACCGGTAGGGAAAATCTTTCCCAGTGACGATACGGACTACGCCGGGTACCTTTTCGGCCTCGGAGGTCTCAATGCGCTTGATCAACGCGTGCGCGTATGGGCTTTCGACGATCTCCGCATGAAGAAGATTGGGTCCGAACTCCAGGTCATCCACAAACCTCGCGGCCCCGGTGATCTTGTCGAGTCCGTCAATCCGCTCGGTCGACTCTCCGACGTATTTAAGTTGTGTCATAGGCTTTTCGGCGCTTTCTTTTGGACATCAACAATTGCTTCAATGATTGACTGGTAACCTGTGCAACGGCAGAGATTACCGGAAAGAGCTTCTTTGATATCCCGTTCCGTCGGATGGGGATTTTCTCCAAGAAGTTCGGTGGCAGCCAGCACCACACCGGGAGCACAGAATCCGCATTGAAACGAATTGTGCTCGAGCATGACCTGTTGGACCGGCGTCAGTGACCCTTTGCTTAAGCCCTCGACGGTCACAATTTCATGGCCGTCTGCCTCGATCGCCAGGATAAGACAGCTTCGGACAGTCTTGCCGTCCAAAAGAATCGTGCAGGCGCCGCAGTCTCCCCGCTCGCAACCGATTTTCGGACTTTTCACGCCGAGATTTTCGCGAAGAACATCGAGCAGGATATCGTTGGGCTGCACCTCCAGGGTGCGCGTCTCATTGTTGAGCTCCAATGTGATTTGTTTTTTCATGAATTCCACCTAATACAAACGTTGGAAATAGAGTTACATGGGGCAATTGTGGAATCTTCGCGGTGGGGGTGTCCGCCCCGGCGGACGCCCCTACCGGGAATCAAGTGCGATTTTGTGATATTTTCAATGGCGTTCGCACTAGATCACGCTTGACCCGTATTCGGGCCCATTGCCCTCCAGCCTCGACGTTGCCGCCCGCAGGCCTCGTCTCAACATGACACCGATCATGTGAGCCCGGTATTCGCGTGTCGCTCGAATGTCGGTAATCGGCGCGATTTCCTCCGGAATAAGCCGCATGACCTCTTCCAGAAGTGTGTCGGACAACGCTTTGCCCTCAAGGTGCGCCTCGATTTTAGGAGCACGGATCGGACGCGGCGCCACAGACCCGAATGCGACTCGATAACTGTTTCCCGCCAGGGCAAGGACTGCCATGCTGGCCTGAGCGAGGTCGCCCCCCTCGTATCGCTTCAGTTTGACAAAGCATGCCGCGTGTTTCTTCTTCGGAAGGGGGATGGCCAGCCCGGTGACGATTTCGCCCCTCTTCAGGGCGGTATTCCGCGGCCCTGTGAACCAGTCGGCGATCGAAATCTTGCGCTTGCGCACAGGCCCCGTGACAAGGACAGAGGCATCGTAAATCAGGAGAATCGGCCCGCTGTCGCAGCAGGGAACTGCAGAGCAGATGTTGCCGACCATGGTCGCCCGGTTCCGAATACCGACCGAAGCCACCCATTCTGTCATTTCCCGAATGACCGGAAATCTCTTTTCAATGATGGGGGAGTGCCTCAAGTCGCTGAAGGTGACCAGGGCTCCGACGGAAAGGATGTTGTTCTTCAGTTCAATCTGATCGAGACCCGCGAGCCCTTTGAGATCGATGACAACCTCCGGCTTGACCGCATCCTCTGCTATCAGGGCGACAAGATCGGTTCCTCCCGCAAGAAGCTGGGCGCGGCTTCCATATCGAGCGAGCGTTTTGACCACCTCGATCAGCCGGTGTGGCTTTATGTATTCGAATTGATGCGCAATGGCCATGATGAGATCCTTATTCTAATTGCTGAATACTTGCGAACAGGTGTTAGGTAATAGGTGATAGGTGTTAGGGGCCAAGTGTCGGTTGACAGACAGGAGTCAAATCGAAGACCGGAGCCATTGAACAGGAACATTGCAGGGCACTTGCTAAGATCTGTCAAAGGATTATGGAGAATGAACCGCGGTTCCCCGACAACCGAACGCCCTGAGCTCATATCTACCAGTTCGCCCCATACATCTACTACCCATAATCTATTACCTATCGCCTACCACCTATCACCTATTCCCTACTTCGGCGGAAGCAGAGCCACGATGCGACACATCGCGGATTCCATCTCGATTCCACGCAGTGGGAAACAACCAATCCAGACCCTCTGGTTGCTGACCTTGTCGATCTCGCCGCCCAGATTCTCGGCGTGGACCAATTTTTTCGGAAAAAGCTTGAGGTGCATGACCTGGTAATACTTCTCCGGCGGAAACATCTGATCCCAGGCCTTCCCATACTTCCCCTGGAGTTTCTTCTCGGCCTCGGCAAATCGCGCCGGGTGCCAGTTGCGGATGATCGTGTTCATCGGATGATCGGCGCTGCCGCAGTCCACGCCAATCCACTTTAACTTCATATCGAGCGCCCATTCATGGAATTTGGGGTCCGGGCCGGGGTGCTTCACGAAATAACGGATCTCGTCGGAGCCCTTCTGATCCCAGGCGTAGCGGTGGTAGCCGGTATTGATGATGAGGATATCTCCCTTCTTGACCTTGACCTTTCGGGTGATCATTTCAGGAGAATAGAGGTCGTAGTCGCCAGCCTCTTTGGAGATGTCAGCGATGGCCCCGGGACCGATCCATTCATCAATCGGGACCTGGCCAATGGCTCGCCCGCTGGCGTGGAAGTGGATCTCCCCGTCCATGTGGGTGCCCACATGATTGCTGGTGGTGATGATCTGTCCGTTCGCGCCCTGTCCCATGTGGGCACCCGCAATGCGCTTGAAGTATTGGATGCCCAACGGCATGTAACTCGGCCACGGCGGGGTGTGAATGCTCAACCGCTGCGTCAGATCGTAAACCCGTACCTTGTCCATGAATTGCAGGAATTGCTCTGTGTTCATATGACCTCGCTTAGTAATGCGTTAGTTATTGATGCTTCAGTCTCCTGGCAAAACCTTCGAATGCCTTCTTGAATGGTTCGACGGGGGCCTTCAGCACGCCGGCCCCAACCTGGCCAATGCCGGCCTGCTTATGCGCCACGCCCGTGTCGATAAAGGGCAGAATATTGTTTTCGATCACCTTAACCACGTCGATCCCAGTTGGTGTCCCTCGAAAATTCAGGTACGGGACTTGATAGGTATTGTTCTCGGCCGCGGTAATTTCATACATCTGGCGGGTGTAGTTCATCGCGTCATCCGTGTTGCCCCCGACAAACTGGACAATCGCGGGTGAGGCCGCGATCGCAAAGCCGCCCAGGCCGTTGGTTTCCGTAATGGCGCTGTCGCCGATATCCGGGTTGGCATCGGCCTTCGAATAGCCCGGAAAGAACAGGGCATCCGGCACGTCGGCCGGGCCCGTGAACCATTCATCGCCTGTGCCGGAAATCTGAACGCCAAAGTCCGTCCCGTTTCGCGACATGACGGTCAGAACGCTGCTGTTCTTGATTCCGCGCGCTGCATCCAACGTCGCCTTGGAAGCCGGCATGGAAAGATTCAAAAAGAAGTGGTCGTTATGGTTGATGAACTCCAGCACCTCGGCGGCTGTTGTCGCGTCATCACAGGTGGTCACGATCGCGGGCGCAATGGTGCGATAGAAGATGGAGGTGGCGGCCCGGTTCCGATTGTGCACCTCGTCTCCCATATGAAGGGCTTGCGCAATGATGTTCTTCAGGTCGATTTTACCCAGCCGGGTAATGGCTCTTTTCAGCGTCGGATAAAGCGTTTCCTCCATCCAACGGAGTCTCTGGATCACGTCGTCGCTGTAAGCTCCATAGCGCAACACCTTGCCCAATCCTTCGTTCATGGTGCAATACGCAGAATTCCCATACCGCTCATTCTTAATAATGAATACCGGCATGGAGGGGGAGACGATGCCGGCCATCGGGCCGACGGCGCTATGTTCGTGGCATGGAGCAAACTCGATTTCACCCGAGGCTGCTAACCGCTCGGCTTCGTCCGGAGAGTCTGCCTTTCGTTCGTACAGCAGCGCCCCGACTGCGGCGCCGCGCATGGGCCCGCACATCCTGTCCCAAGAAATGGGCGGACCGGCGTGGAGCAGCATGTTGGATTTCATCCCGGGAATGACATCGATGGCCCGCTCCATTCCAATCAGCTGCGGCATGCCGTTGAGGATAATCTCGACGGCTTGCGCATTGGCCTCCTCGATGCGAGGACGCACGGCGTTCACCCGCTTCAGAAGGGCTGGATCCGTACTGATCGGCGGCCTCCAGTTGACCTGGACCGAAGGGGCATGCGCCTCATCCAGGGCTTGTTTGAATGACGAAAGGCCGATATTAATGACCTTGAGGTCGCTTCTGAACAGTTCAGTGAGAGAGGTCACTTTTTTCCCCGGTACTGAATGATGGACCCCGCCAGCTTGCAGGCGGCCGCATTGGTGGGCATGATGATTGCGCCGGCTTTCTTGAGACGTTTCTCAACCTCGCTGCGGTTCTGAGGGTCCTGGTCGGTCCCAGTGACCGAACACACCACTGCAACCTTCTTGGAAACCTCCCTGATGATGGGGGATAGTTCGGCGGCGGGGTCGGGATGGGAGCCGTGGCCAAGGACAACGTCCAGGAGAATCACGGCGGTTTCCGGGTCTGCGGCCTCTTGCAGAATCCTCCGGTTCCTCAAAGAGTAATCGATCATAGGATGAGGTCGACCAACGGTGAATTCATCTTCGCCGAGATCAATCACGGAGTTCTTCTGGCTTTTCAAGGCATTCTTAAGTGGTTTGGAGGCGCCGGCCGGTGCGTTGGAATACACATCCGAAATCATGTCGCTGAAAAGAACCTGCGCTTCCGCGCAGAAGGTGCCGCCGCTGAAAAGCCCTCTTACGTATTTCTGGTTCTTCACCCTTTTTACGGCTTCGCCCCGGGCGGTCTTCAGGATCTTCTCGTCTCGCGCTTGAAGCTGTTTTTTGAGACTGTCAGTGTTTTCTCCCCGTGATGCTGCAACCGCGGTCAGGGCGGCCTCTTCAAGTGTCGAGGGTCCTCCGTCTTCGGTCCTCGCTCCGATCAGAAGGGTGATGACAGGCTTGCGAATGCCTTTGATCGCCCGATTAATCGTCGCCAGAACCTCCTTGTCAGGAGGTTTCGAGATCAGCAGGATCACTCGGGTATTCGGATCACGCGCCAGGGCCTTGATCGCCTCGACAAACATGATTCCGCCAACCTCTTTTTTCACTTCTCGCCCGCCCGTTCCGATGGCCTGCGACACGCCGGCCCCCGCAGTAGAGACGATGCAGCTCACCTCCTGAAGACCGGTCCCGGCGGCCGCAACAATTCCGATGTCGCCCCGGTTGACAACATTGGCGAATGCCAGGGGGACACCATTCACAATGGCAGTGCCACAATCAGGGCCCATCACCAAAAGGCCCTTCTTCAAGGCGTACTTCTTAAGTTTCACTTCCTCTTCGAGCGGGACATTGTCCGAGAAGATCATGACGTGCAGCCCGTGTTCCAGCGCCCTCATCGCCTCATCAGCGGCGTAACGGCCCGCCACAGAGATGAGAGCCAGGTTAGCTCCGGGGAGCAATTCGAGCGCCCGCTCGAGGCTTACGGCATGAGATTCGCTACTGCTTCCTGTTTTTTGAACCGCTCGCTTCAGAAGACCGTCGACAGCCGCTAGCCCCATCTCCGCTGTTTTTTCGGAGGCTGCCTTTATCGCGATCAACAGGTCGGTATCACCCGCCCCGGTGAACTCGGAAGTCAGCAATCCGCTGGAGTCGAGGATCGCCTTGTTGGATTTGGTTCCCATCACCACGGCTGCATCTGAGATCCCGGGCAGGGCGGTGATTTCCTTGCCGCACCGCATCAGTGTGATGGAATCAAAATAGGCGCCTTTTCTGATCTGACCGACAACGATCATGAGATGCCGGCCTCCGTTTCCACCACCACAGGTTGCGCCAAACTGTTGGAAGATGGTAACAAGCAGGATCTATCCATCTCTTTGGCCCTCTCTGCCCACTGCGACACCCTCCCGTCTTCCGCTTCAACAGTCATCAAGAATCCCGTTGCCACGTCAGCCCCTGAAGTACTACCCAGGGTAAACAACTTCTTGGCGGATGTTCGAACGGAATCCTCTCCGCCCTGAACCAGGGCCATGACCAGGTCCTTCATCTTCCCGAAGTACAGCCCCCGCCTCGCAAGGTCGAGAAAGGTGTTGGAGAACAGGTTGCTTCCTACAGCCGTTTTGAAGATCGTATCCTTGATCTTCTGGAAGTCCCACTCGTGCAATCTCTCCAAAAGGTCTAACCCGAATAGCAGACCTGCGATGAAATCATCGCCGCCCGGCGTCAGTCCCCATCCACATCCCTTCAAAGTGTCAATACCGCTCAGCAGATTTCCTTGGAAGACCCGATCAACCCCGCAGGCGATCTGGCCTGCCCACGACTTTTCAAACCCGGGCTTGAAATCCCCCCCGCACCTGCGGTCAATAAGAAATGCCAGACTTCGCGGGGGGGCAGCGACGGATATCTGTTCTCTCAAAACCGCCACATTGCGTTGGAAACGGGAGCTTTTCCATCGATCGAATTTCAGGCGTGAATCATAGTACTGATTTCCGGTGAATTGGAATTGCTGGTTCCCGAAGGCGACGGCATGCGGACGGACATGGAGGTAAGAAGTATTACGGGCGGTTCGAAGATCTTTGAGGACGATACTCAACGGTCCGGCGCCGATCGTTTCGTCGACCAGAAAAACCAGCCGCCTGCCATTCGTGAAATTGACAGCCCGATTGAACCGGGAGTGGAGCGCATAGTCCCCCGGCTCAACCTGGTCTCCAATCGATAGCAATATCATGCCGAGTAAAACACCATTCCGTAGTTCTTGCTGTATTCAGACTCTCGCACCACTTCAATTTTTGCGCGGACTTCCATCCCGATCTTCGGATGTGGAATCTTGAGCTGGCCGGTCACGCGCATGCCGTTGTTCAACTCCACGATTCCAAGTCCGAGCTTGGCCACATTGAAATCAGGGGGGAGGGCATAAACGTTTGTGAAGGTCAGCAGCTTCCCCTCCTTGGGAAGGGGAACAGGGTCAAATTCATTATGCTCGTTCTTCCCGCATTTCTTGCACACCATGCGGTACGGATAATGAAGCTGCCCGCATTTCTTACACTGGTAGGCAAATATCTCCAGGGCCATGATCAGTCCTCCCTGATGAAAGTTAGGCAGACGACATTGTTGCCGAAACCGCCGAAGTTGCAGGTGAAGCCGATTTTGGCGTCCTTGACCTGGCGCTTTTCGGCCTCCCCGCGAAGTTGTAGCACGATCTCATGGGCCTGGCCGACCCCGGTTGCCCCCGTAGGGTGTCCTTTGGCCTTCAACCCTCCCGAGGGGTTGATGGGAATTTTTCCGCCGATTCGGGTTTCACCGCGCTCCAAGGCGAGGTGTCCTTCGCCTTTCTTGAAGAAGCCAACTTCTTCACTTTCCACAATCTCCAGGATCGTGAAGGCGTCATGCAGCTCCGCGACGTCGACATCCGCGGGGGTGACGCCTGCCATCTTGAACGCCTGGGATGCAGCACCTCGTACGGCCAGAAGGTCAGTCGGTTCCGCTCGTTCATGCACGCAATGCGTGTCGGTGGCCTGGCCAACACCGGCAAGCCGGATCATTGGCTTCTTCAACTTCTTCGCAACCTCAGCTGATGTCAGGATCACACAGGCCCCGCCATCCGAAACCGGGCAGCAGTCGTAAAACCTCAAAGGTTCAGAGACGTAAGGGTTGTTGGTCATGGCCTCGGGCGAGTCCAAGATCCCTTCAAGCGTGATCTTCTCGTGCAAGTGCGCGAAAAAGTTGAGTAGCGCGTTGTCATGATTCTTGACCGCCACCATAGCTAGATGACGCTCCGTTACACCATACTTCTGCATATACAAGCGCGCGAACATGGCCGCCTGCGACGGCAGGGTGACTCCATAGATGTACTCGGCCAGGGGATGGCTTAAGGTCGCGACAAAATCCGTGTCTTCCAGGTTGTTGACCTCGCGGAGCCGTTCGGCCGAGGTCACCAAAACGACGTCATGAAGCCCCGAGGCTACCGCCATAAAACCCTGCTTGATGGCCGACGCCCCCGAGGCGGGTCCATTCTCGATGGTTTCCGCCCCTGCGGGAGTCAGGCTCAAGGTGTCGACGACCGCGCTGGCAAGACCCGTCTGATGGTTCAGGCGGGCGCTTCCCATGTTGGCGACATAGACGTGGTCAACTTTCGAGAGACCAGCGTCTTTCAACGCCATCATCGCCGGGTATGCCGCAATTTCACTCAGGGGGTACTCCAGCCGGGTAAAGCTGGTGATTCCTATTCCAACAACGTAGACCTCGCGCATGATCATCCCTTCCTCTCTTGCTTCCAACGCTGGGACATCAGCGCGGTACCTGTGGAATCATAAAGCGAACGTGTGGCGGCAAGTAAATCGGTGGGTGGCGTGGGCGGATCACTCGGGGGAAGGATGGCTGCCTTCGCCTTCTCCAGCAGAGGCGGTGGAACCGGACGCCTCCCGACCACCACCGTGTCCCGGGCCTGATCGAACAGCGCCTTGGTCAATGACCAGGAGGGAACACCCCCTAATTCATGCGCCATGTGGAACCGTTTTTCGAGGCCATACTCGATCATCCAACGGCGGAAACCGATCGGCGACTCGGCAACGACCAGGACCTCTTTCTGCCCGATAATATCAATGTGGTACTCCATTTTGGCGGCAAAGGCATGAGCGCCCACCCGAAGGCCACGCCTCAGCGCCACGGTGTGGTATGACATCCCCACGTCTTTAGTGAGCAGGCGGCCATTCACGACCGCCGCCAGTTCGCCGTCGATCTGGGCAACCAGCACGTATTCGTCTTGAACGCGGTACCGATAATAGGCCAGCAATTCACTGTACAGGCGGACCGCGACAATATCGTAATAGTCTCTTTCTACATGGATTAAGGGTTCGACGTAACGCAGGATATCCGGAATGTCTTCGCGGCCCACCTGACGGATCACCATCTCATCCCCGCTGGCCAATTTCATGTATTTAGGAGGAAACGGGGGGATAGGGTTATCGATGGGACGAAGAATCTTTTCAACATCAGTAGACATAAAGCCCCTCTCAAAATACAAACTGGGAGAGAGTTTATCGTCCGCCCCGCGGCAGGTCAATCCTATTTTCAATTGAATCTCATGAATTGGCCGGATGTTTTAGAAAAAACGGCCAAATAAATTGCCGGCCGGCGTACGCTCTCGCTTGCTGGTTTCTTAGGCGTATTACTGCGGGGCCAATCCCTTCTAATGGGGATCCAACTTTCACAAGGGGATCTCCGGTGCCATGGAGGAGGATGATCCACGCAGAGTCCGGACAGACCATAGAATTGTCTGGGAATACTTCCGTTCGCGTAACTTCTTCTGATATACCGTCATTTCTCCTTGAATCTGCTTCTTTCACAGTCTACACTTCACATCGCCCCCAAGGTGGCTCTTTCGATCACAAGGAATGGCTGGCTGGTAGTAGTCCTGGGTTATCTTCGCGAGCCCGGGTGCTTGGCGGCTTGCATTGTCTTTAGTGATTTTCAGTTGCCAAGTATTAATGGGGGAGTCAATTTATCCGGCTGGGGCAAGGCGGTGTGATGAAGGGCTTCGAGAAGGCAATATCTTTGAACATCCAGGCCGGTTCGGGAGCAGCTCCATTGTGGGACGAAAGTCCGAAGGCTATCCAGACCCGCGTGCCCAATCTGGAGGATTTGGAGCCCGCAACCCCCAAGGATTGTCCAAGGGACATCTTGACCCTCCCGGGATTAGGCCGTCCGCCCGGGCGGACGGGGTTTGTCATGATACTTGGGAAGAGATTTTTTGCGGGAAGTCGGTGGATTCAGAAGCATTGCAGCTTCAAAGAGTCATTTTTCGCAACCGGATTAGGCCGCAAAATATGCAGTGTTTGTGGTTTCACCCCCCCCAGTCTAATGCAGCTTAATACTTAGGCATACCGATGATCACGACGCTATTCCGAGATCGACTGCCACAAGGCCTTTCGTTTCCAGTAGGCACGGAGGCCCTAAGTCGGGGTGTACCTGCTCTCTCGACGCTGAATGCCGCGCTACTTCTTGTATGGCGGTCAACCTGGGCCTCTCAGCTTTACGATCCGAAATGGCAACATGGACGCTACCCGGTACTCCACTTCGGTCCCAATCTTCCCCGGATGCGAATCAACGGCCAGAAGGTGCGAGAACGACCTGAAAACTGCGGTATCGTCATCGTCGAATATGCAGTCCTGTCGGACCTACGCAAGCGAGTTCTCGACAACTTCATGGTGCACGGCGCCTTGCCCGTTTCGGCGCAGCTAGCAGCCATGAAGACTCCTTCATTTGGGCTCGTGTTTTCGAGCAGGACCAGCACACTTGAGGTGTATGCCCGGGGCGGCATACTGCAGCGGTCTCGGGATGCCTAACCCGCGCGTTCGACCGACCCGAGGAGCACATCGATGAAGTGCGCAGAATCCGGTGCTGCCACAGCAGCCAGGCGCCAGGTCCGCGGTGGCGCGAAATGAAAGCGATCGTGTGCACGGCCTACGGCCCACCCGAGGTCCTGCGGCTGGCTGAACTCCCGGTGCCTGAACCGCGACGCGGCCAGGTCCGGATCCGGATGTGCGCGACGGCCGTCACCTTCAGCGACTGCTTCGTGCGAAGCCTCGCGATCAGGCAGCCGGTCATCCGGTTCGTGGCGAGACTCATGTTTGGCTATCGCCGGCCGCGGCGACAGGTGCTCGGCATCATCGTCGCCGGCGACATCGATCGGGTCGGCCCGGGAGTCACCGCCTTCAGGGAAGGGGACGCGGTCTTCGGCATGGACCGCTGGGGGGCGCGCGCGAGCGCCGAGTACAAATGCATGAAGGCGGACGGCCTCCTGGTGTCAAAGCCGGCGGACCTGACATACCGGGAAGCCGCGGCGATTCCATACGGCGGCCTCCTCGCCCTTCACTTTCTCCGGGAGGGCGGCATCGCCCCGGGGATGCGGGTTCTGATCGTCGGCGCATCGGGCGCCACCGGCACGGCCGCGGTGCAGTTGGCGAAACATTTCGGCGCCCGCGTGACCGGCGTCTGCAGCGCCCGCAACCTCGAGCTGGTGCAGTCGCTGGGAGCCGACGCCGTGATCGACTACACAAGTCAGGACTTCACGACGATGAACGATCGGTACGACCTGATCTTCGCCGCGGTTGGCGGTCGGTATCACCCGCCCCCCAAAGACATGTGCCGCAAGGTCTTGGCTCACGGCGGTGCCTACGTCACCGTGGACGGGTGGAATCCAAAGATGGCCCGGGAGAGTCTCGTGCAACTCCGGGACCTCGCGCAAGCCGGGACGCTCCGCCCCGTCATCGACCGGTGCTACCCGCTTGCCGAGATGGCGGAGGCGCACCGCTATGTAGAGACTCAGCGAAAAAGGGGAAACGTGGTGATCGACGTGATCTGATGAGGCGCTTGGAAAGAAGCTGTGTCACCTATCGCGGTTCTTGGGTGGGGGCCGACGCTCTGCCCAACCAGCCGCTGCAGCCGACGAGCGGCGGGAAGATCGGGGCAGAGTGAGAATCGGCTTCGCCGCTCGCGGTCGAGCGCCACACGTTGGGCAGCCCTGGTCGTGCCAGCATCCGGGTAAAAAGGAGGTCACATGAGCTTCAGCACTTGCCCCATCGCCACTGTGAACGCCCCGGTCGATCAAGTCTGGCGCCTTCTCGCTAACCCTATGCAGTATGACCTCTGGTGGGAAGTCCGGACTCGATCAATCGTCCCTGAAGGCCCGGCGCAGCCCGGCCAGCAAATCTTCGCGCAGACTTCGGCTCTCGGAAGACAGTGGGACGTTGTCCACTTGACCGTTCAAGCCATCGAGCCGGAGAAGCGGCAACTCGATCTGCTCACACGTTTACCTTTCGGTATTTCAATCCACAACCACATCACGTGTCAGCGCTTGGACAGCCGACACGCTCGGGTCAGCTTTGGTTGAAACTTCTCGATCTCACCTGGATGGTGGGCCTGGCTCCTCGAGCACTTTGCCAGCCGGCAACTGCACCACAGCGTGGCCGACGCCTTGGCACGGCTCAAGAATGCGGCGGAACAGCTGTCTCAGGAAACCGGCGTGGCGTAACAAATCCAGTGCGGCCGAACCCGCGCTCGCGTGCCCTCCCCTTCGCGTTCGCTCAGGGTCGGCGCCGCTGAAGCGCACCGTTCGGCCATTCAATAATCCGGACGCACAATCCGATGTTCATTGCTGAAATTACATTTGCCTCCTCGCGTAGCAAAACCACCAATCGGGAGTCATTACGCGATGTTGCCGAGGAATACCTGGCTTGCCTCCTCAGAAATGGTCAGATCTACGGCGAATATCTGATCGCATGGTCGAACGCGCAGCTTGTGTGCTTCACGTATCTGGCTCGTCCCAACTCCATCCAAAAGCAGTATCATTCAAAGTGGGGACTAACTGCGCTCAAGAAGGTCTTGGAGGAGTTCGGAGAGAATCCAGGCGTGCAAATGATCGAGGAGAATATTCCAAGGTCTTTTTCACCCTGGCGGCGTTCGTCAACTTTGTACCTCTTCACTCATGCACTCCATGTGGGGAGCCCGGTTCACTGCGGCGATTCAGGGTCAGCGGTCCCGGTATACGAACTCCCGATCTCCGACCAAGATCGCGAAGAACTTTTTTCGTGGGCGGGTTTGTATGGGTATCTTGACAATATATGGTTGGAGTCAGATGTCCTGGAGATCCCGGCGTATAAACAGCTTGTTGATCCTAGAAGCAAGGTTTCGGATGCTGGCCGTAAACTGTGTAGAAGAATTGAAGCAGCGACGGGAAAACCAACGTTCTACTATCTAACTCGATACTGGGGACGAAGAATCGGAGAAGCGTCGCGAGTTTGTCCGCTCTGCGGTGGCAAGTGGCATGAAGCCAATAGCCGTGAAAAGGGAGATCGGTTTTACAACTTTCATTTTCGGTGCAAACGTTGTCGTCTAGTCTCGCGTCGTGCCGACACGGATGATGACGAGAGACGTGCTCGATATGGGGAGTACAGGCACCATGCAACCTAACCCGCGCGTGCATCCGGCCGGCGCAAGCAGCAAAAGTGCGGGCCAGGTGACGCGCTGGTCGTTAGGCAACTGAATCGCTGGGTTCTTCTCATGGGCACGACAGAGAACGACTTCATCTCGACGGGCCGCCGAATCGTCACGCGAGTGGCCATAGCTCTGGCAGCATATGTCTTCTGGTGGCACGTATCCTTTTTCGTTATTTTCATTTCTCGCGGGGACTCCATCGACTTTGACCTCTATCTGGAGTACCTGCGCTTCATGTTCGGAACGGGCCTCGAGATACCAACGTTCATCCAGCTCTTCGCGGTGTTCCTCACCGTGGTCAGCCTCATTGTTCTCTCTGCCATCCGCCCTCGCAAACATCATTCTCAGTCCTGAGGCGCAGCAGGCCCCTATCAACACGACCCACGTGTCTGGCACCTACGCTGCACTGTGCAGGCTCCGGTCGCCGTCCAGACAGGTGCCTAACCCCGTGTTGCATCGGACTCGCTTGTGCTCGCCGCTTGACGAGAGATCGTTAGGCACGCTCTCCATCGAAAGTCGTACCACGGCTCCCCCCTTGCACTGTGTTACCATTAATGATACGTTTGACTGTATCTCTGGAGGTGATACAAATGAGCAAGGTGCCGCATATTATCCCGATCACCGATTTACGCCAGGAGGCTGCGCGTGTGCTCAAGCGTGTCCGGGAATCCAAGCAGCCCATCTTCATTACGCAGCGGGGTCGGGCCGCGGCAGTGATTCAGAGTACTGAGGCCTACGAGCGCGGTGAGCAGGACCGGGAACTGCTTCGGGCTTTGGCGAGGGGGGATAAGGAAATTGCAGCCGGAGGAGGACATGACCTCGAATCGGTCCTTGCGGAGGCCGATGCACTCCTCAAGGCAGATTGACCGGTGAAGCTACTTTTCACACCTACGGCGAGGGGCCAGTTTCTTGCAGCGCTGGATTTCATACGCCGGGACAATCCACCCGCCGCGCGGCGTTTCCGCCGACAGGCGGAGACCCGTCTGAGGCGACTGGTGAAGTTTCCCCATTCTGGAAGGGTCATTCCCGAGTTCCCTGATTTACCACAACGAGAGGTTATTGTGTCACCCTATCGTTTCTTTTATCATACGGTGGGGAGGACGGTTTGGATTGTTGCGGTTTGGCACAGCGCCCAGCTTCCCGAGAAGTCAACCAAGACGGGAGGCCCTTAACCCGCTCGTGCAGCCGACTGGCGGGAGAAGGAAGAGCGCGCCGGGCGGGTGACGCGCCAGACGTTGGACGGATTAGGAGAACTAAGATGACGAAGCAAACCCAGGGAGAGCAGATCACGCCTCGGTGGTACATGCGACCCGTGTTTTTCGTTGGCAACGTAGCGCGCGCGCTGCACTTCTATGAGGACCTGCTCGGCTTCAAGAAGTCCTGGCACGAAGGCGACGGTAAGGGCAAAGTCTGCCAAGTCAATCGTGCAGAGTGCGAAATCATTTTGTGCGAGGATGCCGGTCGCAAGGATAAAGCGCGTCTATTCGTGGAGCTGACCCCGGAAGGCATCGCGGAACTTCGCCGTGAGATCGTCGAGCACTCAATTCCGAGCAGGGAATCGTGGTGGGGCAATGACGTTATCCAGATCAATGATCCCGACGGCAATGAGTTGCTCTTCCCGCTGCCTGATAAATGAAGCTTCGAAGGCGTACCACCAGGGCATCCGCCCTGCTAATGCAGACTATCCGCCCAACAATGCGCTGCAGGCGACGAATTGCCGGGGTCACTGACATTCGTGGACAGGATATGCGGATCCATCCATTTAATGTTAGGCCGATTGAGGCAGTCACAAGGGCGATAATGTTGGGGCGACGAGTTGCAGGAATTCACCATTGGACAAGCGGCGTGACGCGACTTCACACCGTCTCTCTAATCTCAAGGGGGCAGAGAAGTGAACATCAAGAGATTGCTCTTTGACTTTATAACCGTGTTCGCTGTAACCCTGATTCTTTCTGTCATTGTGACTTTGTTTTGGAACCTTATCGTTCATGGAGCAAGCACTATAGACTGGGAGACATCGTTTCGTTTCGCAATCCTCTTCGGCATCATCTTGCCTTGGCTGGAAACACGAAGACGCCAGGATAAATAGCAACGCTTTGCCCGCTCACCGCTGAATGCCTGTCGATTGGCGTAATCATGAGCGTGCCACCACTTGTTACATTCACCAAAGCGATGCTCGAGGAATACGAATTCCCCGGCACCGACGTGGCGGTGGTTTTTGTGCCCGAGGGTCAGACTCCTTCCGCCGAAGTGCAAGAGGTCCTCGACCGTTCATCCCAACAGCGGTGGTATCCCGTTCCGGGGGATCATAAGGCGAAGGTACCCTGGCTTTGTTCGGAAGGCCACGAGTCACTGTGTGAAAGGGAAATGAAGGGTTGGGACCACGAGCACTGCAATTTCTGTAATAGACACATCGACATTGGAGACGTGGGTTGGACCGCGGCAGCCGGAGGAGGCGGTGTTTGGCTTTTTTGCAGAGAGTGCTTCGAGCAGGTGAAAGAAGAATGATGGCAGACCAGGGCATGCGGCGGCGCCTTGCTTCCGAGAGGAGATGAACGTGAGCAGCGAAGAGCACTGGGAACGGGTCTGGGCGCGCAAACGGCCGGATGAGGTAGGATGGTTTGAGGCCGAACCCGCCACGTGACTTGAGTTCATGGGCGCAGTTGCGCTGACGCACGACAGTGAGATCGTAGATGTAGGGGCCGGTGCTTCCACGTTGGTCGACGAGCTGCTTGACCGCGGCTTCGACCGGCTGACCGTGGTCGACATGGCCGAATCTTCCCTCAACATCTCCAAGGCGCGCCTGGGGCCGCGGGCCGACCATGTGAGATGGCTCAAGGCAGACGCGCGGACATTGCATCTTCCGTACCCGGTCGATTTGTGGCACGACCGGGCCGCGTTTCACTTCCTCACGGAGCCCGCTGATCAGGAGGCGTATTTGTCGTGCTTGCGGGAGGCCGTCGGTCCAGGAGGACATGTCATCTTCGCGACCTTCAGCCCCCAGGGTCCGCAGGAGTGCAGCGGCCTTCCGGTGGAGCGATACGACGCCGAGAAATTGTCGCACCGGCTTGGCTCCGGATTCCGGCCTCTGCGGTCTCTGGAGAAAGCGCACACGACGCCCTGGGGTTCCTTGCAGCAGTTCACGTACTGCTTGTTTCGGCGGACCGAATGAGCCAAGGGCGCGTTAGCCTCTTACCATAACCGGGGAAGCGGTTCTCCGACCTCCAGCAAGGTTTTCAGACTCGAGAGCACTTTTGGCCAGCCCTCCGTGATCCCTCGAAGCATTTCGGAGTCGGGCTCAAGACGCTCGTGTGTCACGGTCAGGCGCACGACATGACGAAAGGGTTCGATTTCGAAGGTGACCTTCGAGTGTCTTTCCTCTCGTCCCTCATCGGCAGGAAAGGCCCATGTCAAGACCAGGCGTCGAGGCGGAGAGCTTTCCACAACCTTTCCGACTAAGTCGAGAGGTCCTTCCTTGCTCGACTGCCGATGCTCCCATTTGGAGCCCGCTTTCCAGTCAGACACGTTAACATGCTGCCAGTACTTCACGGTCATCCTGGAATCAATGAGCGCGCGCCAGAGCTTCTCCGGTGTCGTTGAAATGTAGGTCACGTAGACAAACTCAGGCTTTTCCATGTCAATCTCCTTCCGCTCTTCTTTTGAGGTCACGTAAAACGTCCAAGTGGTGCCGGTGGAATTTCTCGATCCAACGCTCGTAGATCGCGTGAATCGGCACGGGGTTGAGATAGTGCAGCTTTTCGCGCCCGCGGCGAATCGTTGCCACGAGGTTGGCGTCCTCCAGACGTCCGAGGTGCTGCGTGACCGCCTGGCGGGTCATATCGAGGTTTCCACAGAGTTCCCCTAAGGTCTGCCCGCTATGTTTTCGCAAAGCATCGAGCAGCCGCCTTCTCGTCGGATCGGCGAGGGCCTTGAACACCTTGTTCATGTCCACACCTTCCAGTATATGCAAGTAAATACTTGCATGTCAAGAGAGAGGCGGGAGGGCTGACATATCCTTAAGCTGACGTGGATGCGACCATCTGGTAGAGTAAGGGACATCCTTAATGGGGGGAAATGGCGGATATGAATGGATAGCGCATTCAACTCGATCGGCCTGTCACCGTGCAACAGAAGGGAGGAATCCATGTGGGGAGAGCAAACAGTGGTGTCCGGTGTGGCAGCCCTGCTGTTCCTCATGAGCAGCCCGGCCCTGCCCGCCTGGTCCGCGGGGAGCTTGGGGGAGCCTGACGAGCGCCTGATGGTCGAGCGCATCGCGCGGGATTATTTTGAGGGTTGGTACACGGCTGATCCGGAGAGGATGGCACGCGCCCTCCATCCGGACATGGTCAAACGATATGTTGATGCCCTGCCGGGTGGAAGGCAGGTGGTTCACAGCGCCACCCGTGACCTGATGATTGAGATGACACGCGCGGGCGGAGGGGCGAAGGTGCCTGCTGGCGACCGCAACATCGCCGTTCAAGTGCTGGAGGTCTCGGGAGACATTGCGGTCGCGCGGGCCTCGTCCTCCGAGTACTATGAATATTTGAGCCTGGCAAAGTGCAATGGCAAGTGGGTCATCGTGAACATCCTGTGGCGGTTCCAGGCCTCCGGCTCGCACCCTCGATAGGGGAGAGGGCGATTCGATCGGGGTTCGTCTCACAATTCACAGAACTCGGTCTTTGTGTATTAAAACCGGACGTCAATGATCCCTATAGAAAGCAATGAAGAAACTTACTCCTGTTTTGTTGATCGCCCTCGTTCACGCTGTTTTTCTTTGCGGAATTGTTTTTGGCGCTTCGGTTGAAAAGCGGGCGGATAAGGTGTTGATTGAGAAGAAAGCGCGCAAGCTTACGCTATTGCAAGGCACTGCTGTTATTCAGACGTACCGCATCGCTTTGGGATCTCACCCCATCGGCCCCAAACAGTGTCAGGGTGATCAACGTACTCCCGAGGGACATTACATCATCGACGCACGAAAAAAGAACAGCCATTACCATTGGTCACTTCACGTTTCTTACCCAAACGAAACGGATCGAGCCGTTGCCAGGAAACGCAGATGTAATCCCGGGGGAGACATTTTCATTCATGGATTGCCCAATGGCTACGGGTGGTTGGGAAAGGCGCACACGGCTCACGACTGGACGCTGGGATGCGTCGCAGTGACCGATGAGGAAATCGAAGAGATCTGGCGGCTGGTCCCGAAAGGAACACCCGTTGAAATTAAACCCTAGCAGGAGCCATCTGCCCCGCATGGCCACCGGCAACGGGGAGAATGCACAGCCGCTTCTGAGTGTTTCACCGATTGGAATCCAGGCTGAAAAGGTCTCAAAACGCCGCTTAGGCGGCGCACTCCAAAGTGTCTGGTTACTCGTACCTTAAGGCCCTAATGGGATCCACCTTCATGGCTCTACGAGCGGGAATGTAGCCTGCCAACAGAGATCCCACGCACATCACAAGAATGCAGAGGGTAATGGTCACAGCGTCTGTCGTTTGAACTCCGAACAGCATGTTTGATATCAATCGGGAGGCCGCCAGGGCCACTGGAATGCCGATCCCAATTCCCAGGGAGATGAGCACTAATATTTCACGCAGGATCAGCCAGAACATGTCTTCCGGCCGCGCGCCGAGTGCAACGCGGACGCCAAGTTCCTTCGTCCTGTGCGTGACAGCGTGTGACATGGTGCCATACAAGCCGATCGAGGCCAGTCCGAGCGCGAGAGCGCCAAAGAAACTCAACAGGGTCGCAAGGGATCGCTCATCGCCGAGGAACTCGTCCATCTCTGCCGATTCCGTCTCGATGTCGGCCAGCGGAAGGTCAGCTTCGACGGACTGGACCTGGTGGCGGATCGCGGGAACAAGGTCAGCCCGTCGAACGGGGGCGCGAAGCACCAGGTTCATTTGTCCCAGCATCTCTGCCGGTGACTGTGTGTAAGGAATAAAAACGGCATCTGACGCCCGGTCACCTGCCGGGTGGTGTTTGATATCCTTTACGACGCCGACAATTTGAATTCTAGAACTGGATTGGGGACCGTCAAACCCAATCCGCCGCCCAAGAGGGTTCCCGTCCGGGAAGAATTTCCGTGCCATGGACTCGCTGATGACGGCAACCGGGGAAGCTGTTTCTGAATCAGCCGTCGTGAATTCCCTGCCAAGAAGCAATGGGATTCCCATGGTCTCGAAAAAGCGGGGGCCAACCGGGTCGCAATAGACCTTGCTCACCTCATTGAGGTCTGACGACCGACCCGACACCCAAAGCTTTCGATACCACTGCCCGAAGACCATTCGGAACCGCGACACGCTGGCCGATTCGACCCCTGGCATCGCATTCATCTTTTCAAGCAATCCGCGATAGAGATTCAATTCTCGGGTGTGATCGTAACCGATGAGCGCAGGGAAGGCCCACATCATCATGACTTTGTTCCCCTCGTATCCGGTGTCCACGGCATAGAGCTGGCGGATGCTTCGAATCAATAGACCCGCCGCCACCAGAAGGACCAGGGAAAGAACAACCTGCGTGACGACCAGCGATTTCGCAGCGACGTGACGGATCGGGCGAGCTCTTGCTGCTCCGTTAATTCCTTTCAGAGCCGAATTAACCTCCACCCGATTTGCCGCAAGAGCAGGCATTAATCCAATCAGGATCCCGGTCAACAGGGAGACCGCTGCGGTAAAGAGAAAGATTCTTATATCGAGCGCAGGTTCAAAGGGAACGAAATCCTTTCTATTGAGAAGGACAGCAAGCAAACCGTTGGTGGCCCAGCTCGCCAGTAGCAGTCCAAGCACGCCCCCGAGCGCCGCCAGTAAAAGATTTTCGGTCAGCAACTGGCGAATCAAGCGGCCACGGCTTGCCCCGAGCGCTAGTCGCACAGCTATTTCCTTTTGGCGCACCGTTCCCCGCGCCAGGAGCAGGTTGGCTACGTTCACGCCGGTGATCAGCAAAACGATCCCAACAACAGCAATCAGAATACGAAGCTCTCGTGCAAAGCTGTCCTGCGGATCTGCCGTGCCCCGTTGACCGGGCTTGAGCTCGATTCTGCTCGCGCTAATTCTTCCCGCTGTCGCTGCCGAGATAGAAGATCCGGCGGCCTGCCTGAGGACTTGCTGATAAAGGACGTTCAATTCCGCCCGGGCCTGTTCTGGATGAACCCCTGTCTTCAATCGCCCGATAATCTCGAATGTATCGTGGTCCTTCAATGCAAGCTGAGGCTGCATGAACATAGGAAGGATGATATCCAGGCCTTCAATCCGTCGACCCAATCCATGAAACCTCTTCGGGGTGACTCCAATCACCGTGAATGGAATTTTCCCCAGGTAGATGGTCTTCCCGATGACGGACGGGTCGCGGCCAAACCGCCGCTCCCAGAAGCCAAAAGTGATGACCGTGACCGGTCTTTTCCCGGGCTGGTCGTCGTCAAGACCGAAGGTTCGGCCCAGCATTGCTTCGACTCCAAGGACATCGAAGAATCCTCCAGAAACGAAATCTCCCCAGACCAGTTCCGGCTGGCCATTCACGGTGATGCTGACCCGTGAGTCGTCGCGTGCAAACATTCCAGCGAAGGAATGGCTCCGATTGCGAAATTGCTCGAAGGTGGAAATGGGAAAGTCGTTTTCCATCCCGCCCTGCGGTACGGTGCGATTGACCAGGACGAGATGTTGCGGATCCTTCACGGGAAGCGCCCTCAAGAGGAGAGCGTCCACGAGACTGTAAATTGCGGTATTCGCCCCGATGCCCAACGCCAGGGTCAGCACGGCCACACTGGTGAAGCTGGGATTCTTGGTGAGGAGGCGGGCGCCAAAGTGGAGATCTTGAAGCACATTCTCGATCCATCTCCATCCCCACTGGCCGCGTGTTACTTCCCGCACCAGATCCACATTTCCGAATTCACGATGTGCAGCGTGACGGGCTTCCTCAGGGGATTCCCCGCGTTCGATACGATCTTTCGTCGCCCTCTGCAGGTGAGCATCGATTTCCTGCCTGAAATGTTCATCTCGCCGGCTTCGAGGCCAGAACGCGAACCTCATGAGCCACTCTCCTTGAGTAGGGACCAGTAAATTAATTTGGAGGTCGGAGGTCGGATGTCAGGGTGTTTCTCTGACTTCTGACTTCGTCTCCATCACGCCCCACTCCTCGCATCTCACTCATACCGCAAGGCCACCAGGGGATCGACACGCGTGGCGCGACGTGCCGGGAGGTAGGAGGCCACCAGCGCGATGATCATCAAGAGGAAAGCGACCCCGCCAAAGGTCGCCGGATCGGTGGGACTGAGGCCAAACAGCAGCCCTGCCATCAAGCGCGTCAGGGCAAAAGCGGCGGCCAGGCCGATCCCCGTTCCAATGGCCGCTAGCACCAACCCCTGTCCGACGATGAGGCGAAAGACGTCACCTTCTTGCGCCCCGAGGGCCATCCGTATGCCGATTTCCTGTACACGCTGTCTGACGGCATAGGATTGGACTCCGTAGATGCCGACCGCCGCGAGCATCAGGGCCAGGCCCGCGAAAGATGCGAGGAGAAACATGCTGAGCCGCCGCTGAAGGAGTGATTGGTTGACAATATCGTCCATGGTAGCCACGTTGATGATGGGCTCATCCGGGTCCACCTCGTGCACCGCGCGGCTCACTGCCGAAAGCAGGCTGGTCGGTTGCGAGTAGGTGCGCACCGCAAGAACCATGCGCGTGGTCTCGGGGTTTTGGGCCATCGGGTGGTAGACCGTCTCAACGGATCTTGTCAGCTCCAGTCCATTCAGCTTCACATCGCCCACCACGCCGACCACTTCGCGGAGGACTCCCGGATAAAAGGTGAGGGTCACGTGCTTCCCGATCGCGTTCTGATGCGGCCAAAAACGCTTGGCAAACGATTCGCTGACCAGGAGGACTCGCTGGGAGTCTGCATTGTCCCCGTCTGTGAAGTCGCGACCTTCAAGGAGCGGAATCCGCAGGGCCCGAAGATAGCCCGGCGTGATCAGGCGGACCGCGACCTCAGGCTGGTCCGCCATCGGCACCACCGGTTGGCCTTCGACGGCAACCGGTTGCGTCGATCCGCCCTGCAGCGGTGGGCTGTCGATCTGTCCGGCGGATTCGACCCCGGGCAACCCGTGGACGCGCTCGAGAACCGCGTTGAAAAAAGCGGATTGCTGCGACATCTTTGGGTACTTCGTTTCCGAAATAGCGAGCGGCACGGTCAGAACATTATGAGGGTTGAACCCCGGATTGACGCTTTTGAGCAGCCACAGCGTACGAATCATCAACCCTGCTCCGATGAGGAGCACCAGCGACAGCGCAATTTGGGAGACGACGAGCACGCCCCGCGTCCTGCCGCCGGAGACGGCATCGGTCCTTCCAAGTCCTTCCTTCAGGGAATCACTTAGGTTTGTTTTCATCAGGTGCCAGGCCGGCATCAGGCCGGAGAGGATTCCGGTCAGGATCGAAATCCCCAGGGTGAAGGTCAGGACCCATTTGTCCAAGCCGATTTCCACGCTGAGAGGCAACTGGCCACTAAGAAACGATGCGATCCCCGCGACTCCAAAGCGAGCAAGGCCGAGTGCGAGGGCCCCCCCCAGCAGCGACAATAGCACCATTTCGGAAAGAACCTGCCGCAACACGCGCGCGCGACCGGCCCCCAGGGCGGTGCGGATAGCGATCTCCTTCCGGCGCCCCAGGGCCTTGGCCAGGGTCAGGTTTGCCACATTGGTGCATGCAATCAACAGCACAAAGGCCACGGCGCCCAGCAGCACGATCAAGGCAGGCCGCACATCTCCCACCAATTGATCACGGAGGGGCAAGACCACCGCGCCCCATCCCGCATTGTCAGCCGGATAGTCTTGCGCCAGGCGGTTTGAAATGGTGTCCATCTCCGCCTGGGCCTTTTTCACATCCACCCCGACTTTCAACCGCGCCATCACGAGGTAGTTGTGAATGCCGCGGATGGCGCGGTCCTTGTCAGACCAAGCCATGGGGACCCAAAGCTGTGATTGAAACGGAAATTCAAACTGAGGAGGCATGACGCCAATCACCGCGTAACTCTTGTTATCGAGCCGGAGCGTTTGCCCCAGGGCATTCGGGTTTCCTCCAAAATGGCTTTGCCAGAAGGCATGGCTGACCACCACGACATTCCCGTGCCCCGGCTGGTCATCGTCGGAAACAAAACTACGGCCCCGGTCGGGCAAGACCCCCAAGAGGGTGAAGAAATCGGCGGCGACATTTGAACCTGCCACCGATTCCGGCTCACCCCGGCCCGTCAGGGTAAACCGCCCCAAGCCCAGCGCCGCCATTCGCTCGAACACATGATTCTGTTTCTGCCAGTCGAGATAGTTCGCCGGGGATACAGAAAAGGTGGGGGTCCCGGGAAAGCTCTTTTGGGGCGGCACGTGCCAGACCAGGAAGAGCCGCCCGGGATCGCGGAACGGCAGGGGACGAAGCAACACGGCATTGACAACGCTGAAAATCGCGGAATTGGCGCCGATCCCCAATGCCAGGACGAGGAGGGCAACCGCCGTAAAGCCCGGGTTTTTCCCAAGCATCCGCAGGGCGAATCGAAGGTCCTGAAAAAGGTTCTCCAGCCAACGCCAGCCCCACTGGCCCCGGGTTATCTCGCGCACCAGATCCACATTGCCGAAATCCCGGTGGACAGCGTGTCGCGCCTGCTCGGGTGCATCACCCCGCTCGAGGCGGTCTCGCCCCGCCATCTGCAAGTGGCTTTCAATTTCCACCTTGAGATCCTCTTCTCGACGTCTACGTCGCCAGAGGGTGAATTTCATGGCGCCATCTCCTTCTTCGTGGAATCGAACATGCCCGATCCTGAATCCGATGTCAGAGGTTGGACGTCAGAAATCGGAAAAGAACTGAAAACTAGCGGCCAGAAGCCAGACCATCAGAATTTCTGTCCTCTTCTGACTTCCGACCTCCGGGTTCTGACCTCACTTTCATTTTGCTCAATCTTCCGTCAGTTACTCATACCGCAGCGCCACCATCGGGTCGACTCGCATGGCCCGGCGCGCCGGAAGGGAACAGGCCAGCAAGGCCACCAGACCGAGAACGATGGCCACGAAGAGGTAGGTCAGTGGATCGTTGGGGCGGACCGCGTAAAGAATGCTCGACAGGAAGCGCGTAAGAACCAACGCTGCTCCGGCGCCCAGTCCCACGCCTGCCAACGTTAGCGTCAATCCACGTCGCACGACCAACCAGAACACGTCGTACCTCCCGGCCCCGAGAGCCATGCGGATGCCGATCTCCTGAGTCCTCTGGCTGACCGCGTAAGAAGTGACGCCATAGATCCCCACTGCCGCCAGCGCCAGGGCCACAAGCGCAAAGATCCCCAACAGCACAAAAGCAAGGCGTTGGGCCGAAACAACCCCCGACACGATATCGTCCATAGTCTTGACATCGAAGATGGGCTGATCTTTGTCCACCGACCAGATGGCGCTCTTGATGGCAGGCAAAATCGTTCCGGGCTTTGCGTTCGTCCGGACCACTATGCTCATGGTCTGGTCAGGGCTCTGCAGGTAGGGAAAGTAAATCGTTGGACGTGGTTCCTGGTCGAAACCTGTGTCCCGAACCGCTCCGACGACGCCAACGATTTCCCGCCCGGGTCGAGTCCCATCGGGAATTTGCAGATGCCGGCCAATGGGATCCTGGTTGGGGAAGAAATGGCGGGCGAGAGTCTCGTCAATCGCTACGACCCGGGGGCCATCTGCATTGTCATGATCGGTGAAAGCCCGGCCCCGAAGCAGCGGGATGCCCATCGTTCCAAAATAGCTGGGGCTGACGTCCCTGAAATCCGCTGCGAATTGCTCTCCAGCGGGTGGGGGGGGCGCCTCTTTAATCACGAAAAACCACCTGTCCTGCTCCTGCTCGCTCAGAGGGACGATCTCGGTGAGCGCGGCCGAGTGGACTGCGGGGAGAGCTTCAACATTCTCCAGGAACCGCTGGAAGATGACGGCCCGTTGCCGCGGCTCCCGGTATTTCGAATCCTTTGCGTCCAATGAGAGCTTGATTCGCAGGGTCAACAGGTGCTCAGGGTTAAAACCCGGATTGGCCTTCAGCAAGCGCCAAAAGCTGTTGATCATTAGAGCCGCTCCGATCACCAGCACGAACGCGAGGGCAGCCTCGAGAATCACCAGTGTGGCGTGCGTCCGATGGCCTCGCGGGCCGGCAAGAGTGCCCCTGCCTCTCTCCTTGAGCGTTTCGTTGAGACTCCACCGGGAACTCTGAAATGCGGGAATCAACCCGAAAACGATCCCTGTAAGCAGAGAAGCCAGCACCGTGAAACCGACCACCGTTCCGTCCATGTGAACCTTGGGCAACAAGACTGAGTCTGCGGCATGGGGAACCGGAATGCGGGATGGCACCACTTTTATCAACAAGTCGGTGCCCCAAAGCGCCAGAAGCAAGCCCGCGGCACCCCCCACGAGTGCCAGCAATATGCTCTCCGCCAGAAACTGGCGGACCAGCTGGAGGTGCCCGGCGCCCAGGGCCTTTCGGATAGCCACCTCCCGCTGGCGCGTGACGGTCCGCGCTGACATCAAATTAGCGACGTTGACGCAGGCAATAAGCAGCACGAAACCCACGGCGCCCAGAAGGAGCAGCAACGCCGGGCGGATGTATTCCACCCGGGCCGCCTCGATCGGAACCAGGACCGTGCCCCATCCTTTGCGATTCGGCCGCTCCCTCCCGATTCGCTCCGCGATTGTACCCATCTCTGCGGAGGCTTGCTCTAGCGTAACTCCGGGTTTCAGACGGCCCAAGACTCCGAGGTTGGAGTCCGCCCGCTTCACCCAGCCGGTATCAAAGGGAACCACAACGTCGACGGGACGAAAAGCAGCCAGGGAAGCCGGCAGCACCCCGATGATGGTGTACGACTCGCCGTTCAAGGTCATCCCTCTTCCGATGACAGCGGGATCCGAACCAAAGCCGCGCTGCCAGTAGGCGTAGGAGAGGAGGACGAGATTGTGGCGGGCTGCGGATTCCTCCGGACGGAAAGTCCGGCCAAGAACAGGCTGGAAGCCAAAGAAGTCGCCGAAATTAGTCGTCACGCGCAACCCGGCCACTTGCTCAGGTTCTCCCTCGCCCGTGACCGTGCCGGTGCCGTGCTCGAACAGGAACAAGTCATCGAAGGACTTGTTCTGCTCCTTCCAGTCCAGGTAATCCAGGCCCGATGGCCCCACGCGGGGCCAGCCCTGTTGAAGGTTATTGACCCAAATAACCACAATACGGTTTGCAGCTCTTAGGGGTAAGGGCTGAAGAAGCGTGCTATTCACGACGCTGAAAATGGCTGTGTTGGCTCCGATTGCAAGCGCCAGCGTCAGCAACGCGACGGCCGAGAAGGCAGGATTCTTGCGCAGCATGCGTGCGCCGAAACGGACATCCTGAAGCAGATTCTCCAGCCACCGCCATCCCCATTGCTGACGTGTCACCTCACGCACCAGTTCCACATTGCCGAATTCCCGGCGCGCGGCGTGTCGCGCTTCATCGGGCAACTCGCCGCGCTCGGCACGATCCCGCGCGGCCATTTGCAGGTGACTCTCAATTTCATTCTTGAGGCCTTCTCCTCGTTGTCGGTGCCGCCAGGACGGGAATTTCATGAGTCCATCTCCGTTTCCCTCAAGCCAAAAATGGTAGTCCTGAGTTGGTAGTCAGATGTCGGAAGTCCGAAGTCAGAAGAGACGCCGATGGAAGCAGCCAACACCCAAAACAGGTCTGATCAGCAGATCTGTTAGTCTGGCTTCTTGCTTCTGGCATCACTTGCGGTTTGAGGTCCGACTTCCGATTTCCGACCTCACCCTCGATACTTTCCACTTCTCACTAATCACTCATACCGCAACGCCACCACCGGATCCACTCGCATGGCGCGCCATGCCGGCAGGAAGGAAGCCGCCAGCGCGACCAACGTGAGCAGAGCCGCCACGGCGAAGAAGGTAACGGGGTCGGTCGCTGAGATCCCAAACAAAAGGCTCGCCATGAGCGGTGTCGCCTCAAGCGCGCCCGCCATACCGATGCACACCCCGACGAGGGTCAACCGTGTGGCTTGTCCAAGCACGAGCCTCAGTACAGCACCTCGCTGAGCGCCAAGGGTCTTCCGGATCCCCATTTCATGCGTGCGTTCGGCCACGCTGCCGGAGAGCACGCCGTAGATGCCGGCCGCCGCGAGCACCAGGGCCGCGAGCGCGAACACCTCGAACAGGATCAACGCGAAGCGCCGCTCCGCCGCCGACGCGGCCAGCAGATCTTCCATCGTCGCAACACGCACAATCGGCTGGTCCTTGTCCACCGACCAGATCGCCTTTCTCATGGCAGGGGCGAGTGACGCAGCGCCTCCCTGTGCCCGGACCACAAGCGACATCATCTCATCTGCGAACCACGACTGGTTCATCGTGATGTACACTGCATCCGGATTGCTCAACGCCACAGAGGCCTGCTTCACGTTCCCTACGACTCCAACAATGATGTACCACGGCCGATTCACGGGCCCGACATGAAGACGCTGGCCAATGGGGTCTTGACCGGGGAATTCGCTCTTTGCCAGGGATTCGCTGATCAGAACGGCGGGCGGCGCGTCGGCTCCATCATGCGCGTCGAGCAGGCGGCCGCGGCGGAGTGCGATGCCCATGGTCACGAAATACCCCGGGGTCACCACATATCGAAATACGTCGTAAGCGCCCTTGTCCTTCTCGAACTGCGCCCCATACTCGCCATATTGATCGCCACTCAGCGGCAATAGACTGGTGAACGCTGCCGACGCGACGCCGGGAACGTTGCGGACCGCTTCCAGGGCCTGCTCGAAGAACCGGCGCCTGGCGCTGTGGTCGTCGAACCGGTGGCCGGACGTCTGCACCTGCATAGTGAGCAGGTGTGGCGAATCGAAGCCCACAGGAACTGCAAACAGGCGCTGGAGGCTGCGGAGAAGCAATCCTGTGCTGACCAGCAACACGAGGGCCAGCGCGACCTCCGCAACGACGAGTGCGCCGCGTAGGCGCCCCGGTCCGCCGGCAAGGCGCCGTGAGGCCTGCTGGAGGTCCCGGTGAGGATCGCTGTGCGCCGCGTGAAGCGCCGGGATCAATCCAAAGGCCAGTGCGATCAAAGTGGTGACGCCCAATCCGAAGGCGAACACCGTGCCATCGAGACCGATCGCGGCGACGCGCGGCAGCTCAGATGGACTGAGCGCCACGAGAGCGCGCACGCTGAGCATCGCCACGGCCGTGCCGGCCACGCCGCCCATTGCCGCGAGGAGCAGGCTCTCGGTGAGCAGTTGCCGGATCAGCCGGCTATGCCCCGCGCCGAGCGCGGCGCGCAGCGCAAATTCGCCCCGGCGTTGCACCCCGCGCGCAAGCAGAAGGTTTGTCACGTTCACACAGGCGATCAGGAGCACCAGGATCACCGCCCCAAAAATGGTGAAGAGGGCCGGTTTCACCCCGCGGGTGATTTCGTCCTGCAAGGAATTGGCGATGAACCCTAACCTGAGGGACGCCCAACGCGGCCTGGGAAACTCCGCCACCGGGTGGTGCGCAATCGATTCGAGATCCCGTCTGGCCTGGTCGATTCCGAAGCCTGGACGCAGCCGCCCCACCATACGCAGGTGATGACCCCACTCTGCGGTGTCGAAACTAGCGATATTCTCGGCGTCGTAGTGCATGGGCGACCAGATTTCTGTCGAGGGACCCAGGACATTCTCGAACGCGTGTGGCATCACGCCGATGACGGTATAGAGGTCCCCGTCCAGGGTGATCTGGCGCCCGATGATGGCGCGATCGCCGGCAAAGCGCCTCCGCCACAGTGCGTCGCTGAGCATCACTACCTTGGGGCCCTTGAGCACATCGTCGGAGGCCTGGAAGTCCCGCCCCAGGACGGGCGACACTTCCAGCACCCGGAAGTAACTTGCGCTCACGCTTTGCCCGTTGAATCGTTCCGGTAGGTCTAACCCAGTCATGGTCGGCCGCCAGGGCTCGAATACGCCGATCGCGTCGAAGGAACGGCTCCGTGCCGCCAGTTCGCGGTAGGTGTGAAACGTTACGTCGGAGCGCTTGTCCTGGAAGATGTCCCAGATCATCAAGATCCGACTGGCGTCAGGGTACGGGAGCGGCTCGAACAGGATCGGGTTCAAAGCGCTGAAAATCGCCGTCGTGGCGCCGATTCCAAGTGCCAGCGTGAGCACGGCGACGGCGGTGAAGCCGGGGTTCTTCCAGAGCATCCGCACGCCATAGCCGGTATCGCGAAGGAAGCCATCGAACCAGTTCCATCTCCACTGCTGCCGGGTGACTTCTCGCACCAGATCGACGTTCCCGAACTCCCGATGGACCGCATGCTGCGCCTTGTCGGGAGTTTCACCTCGCTCGACCCGTTCTTTACGCGCCATCTGCAAGTGGATCTCAATTTCATGCTGGAGGTCGTCTTCTCGCTGTCCACGTCGCCAGAAAGGAAATTTCATCGTTCCATCTCCGTTTCAATCCCCCTAAGAATTCCTGGTCCTGAAGTCGAGGTTTGAGGTCGGGATTGCCAATTCAGAACCGATTCACAACAAACGAGCAAGACCAAAAACAACTCAGATCGGCAGATCTGTCAGTCTGGCTTCTGGCCTCTGGCATCACCTGAGCGTTGACTTTCGACCTCCGACTTCCGACCTCTGACTTCTGACTTCTGACTTCATCCTGTCATCCCTGGCACTCGCGAGTTACTCATACCGGAGCGCCACCACGGGATCCACTCTTGAGGCACGCCGGGCAGGGGAGTAACACGCTGCTACCGCCACCAGCATAAGGAGGACTGCAACGCCGGTGAAGGTCCAGGGGTCGGTCGCTTTTGTCTCGTACAGCAGGCCCCTCATCAATCGAGTCAACGCCAGCGCCCCCAGCATGCCAAGTAGCACACCCGTCCCCGCGAGCCGGACACCGCGGACGATAACCAGGCGCAGCAAGCTCCCCGGCTTTGCACCAAGCGCCGACCGGATCCCCATTTCATGTGTCCTCTGCGTGACCGAGTAGGCGACGACGCCATAAACACCGATGGTTGCGATGAACAGGGCGATGCCACCGAAGAGGGCGAGCAGGGTCGTGCGAAACCGCCAATCGCCCAAGGACCCCGCAACAACGTCCTCCATCGTCGTGACATTAAAAAGCGGCAAGGCGGCATCCACCCGCTTTAATGCGCTCCGAATGGAAGGAACAAACGCGGCCGGATCACCTGCCGTTCGGACCAGAAAAAATGCAGTGTCCGATTGCGGCGCTTGGGCATATGGGATGTACATGGTGGCCTCGGGGCCCTCGGCCAGCGAGCCTTCGCGGATATCTTCGACGACCCCAATAATTTCCCGTGGGGCGGGTTCGGTCCAGGCGGGTCCCATAGGCCTGCCGATCCGGATTTGACGTCCGATGGGATCAATGTCGGGCCAAAAGGCATCGGCCATCGACCGGTTTACGATGGCGACAGCCCGCGATGCACGATTATCAGTGTCGTTGAAGCTTCGCCCATGCAGCAGCGCAATTTGGAGGGCTGAGAAGTAACCCGGGCTGATGATGCGGTACTCGGCATCCAGGGCAGTTTCCGGTGGGATTGAACGCGTCCCTCCGACGATGTTAAAGAGCAAGTCCGGCCCGCCTTTGAGAGGCACGACGTTTGCAAGGCCGACCTGCTTGGCGCCGGGCAGTGCCGCAAATTCCTGTGTTGCTTGCGCGAATACCTGCGATCGCCGGTCCGGTGAATCATACTTTTTCGAGGGAAGGGCCACTTGGAATGTCAACAGATGGCTTGAGTCGAATCCAGGCTGGACGCGAAGCAGCCGGGCAAAGCTTTCTATCAGCAGTGCAGCTCCCATCAGAAGAACCAGCGCGAGAGCCAATTCGGCTACAACCAGCGCCGAGCGGAGCCACCATGCGCCCACTGAACTGGACTGCCGGGCCATCTCCTTGAGCGAAATGTTCAAATCCTGGCGCGAAGCGGCGAGCGCCGGTACCAGGCCGAAGACAGTACCCGCCAGGACGCTGACCAGCAAGGAGGTGACAAGCACCGGGAAATCGATCCGGACCGCACCCACCCGCAGAAGGCCGGCGGGAACGAGCCGAGCAATGAAATCAAAACAGAGATAACAGACCATCACCCCGATTGATCCGCCCAGCAGCGCCAGCAGGAGGCTCTCCGTCAAGAGTTGACGGATGATTCGCCCACGGCCGGCCCCAATGGCCCCACGGATAGCCATTTCTCTCTTTCGGACGGCCGCGCGGGCCAGGAGCAGATTGGCGACATTAGCGCATACGATAAGCAGCAGAAATACAACTGCACCCAGCAAAAGGAGGGGGGCGGAACCCGCCCGATGCGAAACAAAGTCGCGCAGTCTCACCAGGTGTGCTTGCTCGTTCGACCCGATCATTTTCGGGTATTGTCGGGACAAATCCGCCAGCGGAGGCGTGAGTGCTGCTTCGGCCTGAGCCGTTGTAACTCCAGGTCTCAAGAGCCCTACACACAAGACCTCGTTGCTCGGGTTATCGCTCACCCTGGGGAGATGAACCGGAAACCACACTTGCACGTCTCGCGCGCCCGGAATGGGCAATTCGAAACCCCGCGGGAGAATACCCACCACGATGAAGAGTTCACCGTCGAACGTCAGCGCGCGACCCAGCACCTTCGGGTCCGCGCCAAAATGGCCCTGCCAGAAGCCCTCTCCCAACATCAGCACGTGGGGTCCGCCCGGTCTCCCTTCCTCAGGGAGAAAGGCGCGTCCCAGGGCCGGCTGGACGCCGAGGGCAGGGAAGAACTCCGTGGAGACCGACAGGCTCTTGATTTGTAGCGGCTCACCGGCGCCGGTGAGGGTTTCCGGCCCGGACCAACGAATAAGGGCGAGATGTTCGAAGACGTTTTGTCGGTCCTGCCATTCGAGAAAAATCGGAAGGGAAATCGAGGATCCCCCAATTCGGTTTCCGGTCCGGCCGACCTGGTAGATTCGACCAGCGTCCGGAAAGGGGAGCGATCTGAGAAAAACTGCATTGACGATGCTGAAGACCGCCGTGTTCGCCCCAATACCCAGCGCCAAGGTCAACACCGCGATCAGAGCAAAAACGGGATTCCGTCGCAACATCCGGGCGCCGTAGCGGATGTCCTGTACCAGATGTTCCAGCCATCGCCCGCCCCAATGCTGCCGGGTCACCTCGCACACCAGGTCCACATTGCCAAATTCCCGATGGACCGCATGTCGCGCTGCATCGAGAGCCTCGCCCCGCTCCGCGTGCTCGCTGGCCGCCATGGCGAGGTGGCTTTCAATTTCTTGGTTGAGATCTTCTTCCCGTTGTCGACGCCGCCAGAAAGCAAAGTTCATGATTTCGTCCCCGCCTTTAATCGAGTTAAGAACGAGAAATCCCGAATCCAGGTCCGGAAGTCCGACTTCAGACCTCCGACTTCACACTTCATTTTCGTTATTTCTCACTTCACGCGACCTACTCAACCCGCAGCGCCGCCATGGGATCGACCCGCGTTGCTCGCCGCGCCGGGATGTAACTGGCCAGCATCGCCATCGCGACCAGCAGGATAGCGACGCCAATAAAAACTGCGGGATCAGTGGCACTTACCCCAAACAGCAAGCTCGACATCATCCGAGTCAAGGCAAAAGCTGCCATCAGACCGATCCCCGCCCCGCCCAACGCTAACATCACACCTTCACCTACGATCAGTTTCAACACATCACTCCCTCTTGCTCCCAGGACCATCCGGATCCCCATCTCATGGGTGCGTTGAGACGCGGAGTAGAGGACCACCCCATATATCCCGACCGAAGCCAGGAGCAGACCGACCCCTGCGAAAATGCCGAGTAGTAGAGTCAAGGTACGGAGCGGCCACAGGCCGCCGAATACGCGGCGTTCCATGCGTTGGACATTGAACACGGGAAGCTCTGCGTCGAGTTCCCCGACCACGGTCCGGACGCCGGCAGCGGCCCGGTTCGGCCTGTCGGGAGTGCGCACCGCAAGCGTCATTGCCCGCCCCGGGTATTGCGCCATTGGAACATAGAGGTCGAGTCCCGCCCGGATGCCCACACCTTGGGCGTACAGTCCCGGTTGGCTGGTGTCCCCAACCATACCGACAACTGTCAGCAGGGTGTCCGGTCGGTTCGCGCTGCTGAGCTTCAACTGTTGACCCACCGAATTTCCCTGAGGCCAAAATTCCCGGGCCACGAGTTCGCTGATGATGATCACGCCGGGGCTTGTGGCTCTATCTTGCTCCGAAAAAAACCGCCCACCTCGCAGTGGTATGTCCATTACACGGAAGTAATCAGGGCTGACACTCAGAAACCTTACTGGCGGTCCATCCCCCGCTATCACCGGCTCCTGTCCAGGAAGATTGACCCGATCCCCGAGTCCGTGGACCGATGCAAAGAGGGCCAGAGACTCAACGCCCGGAAGCCTCTGCATCCGTTCGAGCAGGTGATCCTGAAATGCATTCACCTGAAGGGGGCTTGGATACTGCCCTGTTGGCAGGTCGACCTGCATCGTTACAACATCCGTCGGGTTCAACCCCACATTCACAGCCTGCAATCGCAAAAAACTCCGGATCAGCACCCCCGCACCACACATCAGCACCAGCGCGAAACCAATTTGGGAAACGACCAGGACGCTGCGGAAGCGGCGCGCGCGCGGGCCGCCCGAGGGCATGCCGCCTTCTTTCAATTGTTTGTTGGCGTTCATGCCGGAGGCATCAAGGGCCGGCAGCAGGCCGACCAGAAGTCCGGTGATCGCCACGACCAGGAAAGTCAGGACGAGTACTCGGGCGTCGATTTTAAACTTCAACCAGAAGGGAATCTGCACGGGGATGGAAGCAAAGATTAAGTCCGAGGCCCAAAGAGCGGTCACCACACCCAGGATCCCACCGAGCAGAGAGAGCATGAAGCTTTCGGTCAGCAACTGACGGATCAAGCGCAGTCGGCCGGCGCCAACTGCGATGCGGATGGCCATTTCCCTCTGCCGTGTCACGCCCCGGGCAATCAATAAATTGGCCACATTCGCGCAGACGATCAACAGGACGAAGCCCATGGCCCCCAGAAGCAGAGGCATTGACGATCCGAACTCCTTGCGCTCCTCTTCGAGCCGAGCGATATCCACTGCTATTCCAGAATTGGTCTGAGGAAAGGCAAGGGCCAGATTCTGTGCCCGGATATCGATTTCGGTCTGAGCTTGCTCTAAGGAGACTCCCGGTTTAAGTCGCCCGATGACCTCGTAGGCACGGGCCCTGCGATCGGTCAGAGCGGTGCCGGCATACTCGCTCATAGGAATCCAGAAATCGGCGAACTCATAGAACTTGAATTCAGCCGGCATCACACCAACCACGGTGAACGCCTGGGCGTTCAGCCTGACGGTCCGTCCTATGATGGTCCGATCGGCGCCGAAACGGCGTTGCCAGAGGTCATGTCCGAGGACCACGACGCGGGCGCCCCCGGCGCTGTCTTCTTCGGGGAAAATGCCCCGGCCCAGTTCAGGAGCAACCCCGAGGAGCGGGAAGAGACTGGCGGAGACCGCTGCCCCTTGGACTCGTTCGGGCCGGTCACTGAAAGATAGATTGAAACTGTCTTCAACATAGGCAGCCATATCTTCAAACGCACGATTTGAATTCCGCCAGTCGGAGAAATCCGGAAGCGAATTGCTCATCCAGGCGGAGCCGGCCCTCAAGTTGCGACTGTGGAGCGTAACCAGTCCGGCAGGATTGCGGTAGGGAAGCGGCCGGAAGAGGAAGCCATTCACGATGCTGACGATCGTAGTCACCGCCCCAATGCCCAGCCCCAGGGTCACCACCGCCACGGCCGTGAATCCGGGGCTCTTCCACAGCATCCGCGCGCCAAAACGAATGTCCTGGAACAGGTGTTCCAGCCATCGTCGGCCCCACTGGTGCAACGTCACATCACGCACCAGATCGATATTGCCCAACTCCCGGCGGACGGAGTGGCGCGCTTCCTCAGGCGCATCCCCAAGCTCGCTTCGCTCCTGCTCCGCCATTTGCGGGTGACGGTCCAATTCCTCTTGGATGTCCTCGTTTCGCCGGCGATTTCGCCCAAAGAATCTCATGCCTTGCTCTCTCCCTTTGCCGGACTGAGAATCCCCGCAATCGCGTCCTGCAGTTGCTCCCATCGGGAGCGCTCGGCAAGCAGCTGCTTTTTCCCCTTCAGGGTGAGGTGATAGACCCGGACCCGTTGTCTGTTTTCCGAAACCTCCCACTCCGCGGCAATCCATTTTTGACGTTCCAAACGATGCAGCGCCGGGTAGAGTGAACCCGTGTCGACGCGCAGGACCTCGCCCGAGTTGGCCCGAATGGCCTGACTGATCCCGTAGCCGTGCTGCGGTCCCCACTGCAGGGTCTGCAGGATGAGCAGGTCGAGCGTCCCTTGCAGTAACTCGATTCTATTTTGATAACGTACCTTCATGTTTCCCCCGGATGTAGGCGTCCTACTACCATGGCTGTAGATTGTCTATACCCCTCGAGGCAAGCAACTCGAATGCCAGTTTCCAAAGTGTTCGATCTCCTTGTCGGATATGCCGTTTAGGAGGATGTACTCTACCGGCATCCGCGATTGGATTGACCGGTTGCGGGACGAGGCGTCGCAGAACCGGACACTTTATGAAAGGCGGAACTGGGGGAGGGATCCACAACGGGGTGTCGTAAGCACAAGATAAAAGATTGAGGTGGAGTAGAGTACGCGGTCGGGTGTATATTCCTAGTCAATACGGAGGGGTGGGGATCCCAGGGTTCAGTGGGGAGTCGTTATTTGGAGCCAGGGATTCCAGGAGCTGTTTCGTCCTCCTCGCCGTGTTTCCAAGCTTCTTTTCGGCTCCAAGGACGGAAGGAGACTTCCGGAGTTGCTCCCTTGGGAGCTTAACACGCAGATCGCAGGGGAGACCCCCCATTCAAGTGGTCCCAGCATTTCATACATTCTTATTTTGTCTAAGGAGATCATCGGCATGAATATAAGCATCAAGATCGATCCAGCGACAGGGCAGAAGTACATGGCGGTTTCGGAGAGAGGGAGGGCCCTGCTCCTCAACCCGCTGACCAACAAAGGGACCGCCTTCACCAGCCGGGAACGAGACGAGCTCGACCTCCATGGCCTCGTTCCCCCGGCGGTCTGTACTATCAAACAGCAACTGGAGAGGACCTACGAGAATTACTTGGCCAAAACGACTAACCTGGAGAGGTTTATTTATCTCTCCAGCCTTCAAGACCGAAACGAAACGCTCTTCTACAGGTTGGTCCTCGATCATATCGATGAGATGATGCCGGTCGTCTACACTCCGGTGGTCGGGGAAGCCTGCCAGAAGTACTCTCACATCTATCGTCGGGGCCGCGGGCTCTACATGAATTACGACCAGAAGGATATCCTCGAGAAACTCTTGATCAACTCCGGAATCTCGAATCCTTCGATTATCGTCGTCACGGATGGCGAAAGGATTCTAGGTTTGGGGGATCAGGGAGCCGGGGGCATGGGTATTCCCATCGGCAAACTGTGCCTCTACACCCTGTGCGCGGGGATTTCTCCACACAGCACTCTGCCGATTACCCTGGATGTGGGAACAGACAACGAGGACCGGCTGAAGGACCCCCTCTACCTCGGGCTCCGGCAGAAAAGGGTACGCGGGGAACCCTACCAGGCCTTCATCGACGCTTTTGTGGCCGCCGTTCAAAAGGTCTTCCCGCGAACGCTTCTCCAATGGGAGGATTTTCTCAAAGCGAACGCACTTCACCAGCTGAAACGCTTCCGGGACAAGCTGTGCAGCTTTAATGACGATATCCAGGGCACCGCCGGCGTCATTGTTGCAGGCTTGTTCAGCGCATTGCGCATCACGGGGAAGCCCATGCGAGAACAGCGCGTCGTGTTTGCCGGTGCGGGGGCTTCGGCGCAGGGCATCTCGGACCTGATCGTGTCGGCCATGATGGAAGATGGGCTCTCCCGTGGCGAGGCCGTCAAGCGCATCTGGACAGTCGACAGCGCCGGTTTGGTGACCAAGGCTCGTCCCAAGCTGGAGGATTTCAAGGCGACTTATGCCAGAGCCGTGGATGAAATCGCCACTTACAAATGTCAGGATCGGTCGAAGATCACTCTTTTGGAAACGGTTGAGAATGTCAAGCCGACCATTTTGTTGGGAACCTCAGGAACCGCGGGCACGTTTACCCAGGAAGTTGTCGAGCTCATGGCAAAGATCAACGATCGACCCATCATTTTTCCGCTCTCTAATCCCACTTCCAAGTCGGAGTGTACCGGGGGTGACGCAATTCAGTGGTCGGATGGTCGCGCGATCGTGGCAACCGGCAGCCCCTTCGCCCCGGTGACCCATAATGGAAAGCGCTATCGCATCGGCCAGGGGAACAATGCATTCATTTTTCCGGGGGTTGGCCTGGGAATCAGTGCGGGTGGCGCAACCCGTGTCAACGAAAGGATGTTTCTTGAAGCCGCCCGTGCCCTCGCCGCCAAAGTCACGCCGCAGGACCTCAACGAATCCGCCGTTTACCCCGAGCTTTCCAGGATTCGAGAATGCTCGCTCTCGGTGGCTTGTGCGACGGCCCGGCAGGCAGTGAAGGAAGGTTACGCGAATGAGGAGATCCTCGAAGGATTGGAGGAAAATCTTCATCAGGCCATGTGGGAGCCCAAGTACTTGCCGATGCGATATGAGAAGTAGTTTGAGATCCTGGGACTATTGCGATAGGCCCACGCGAATCCGCAAAGGATGAGGTTCGAGGGTTCCGACTGACCTTTCGGGGTGCCGCAGACATGCGCTTTTGGCATGCCTGCGTCGGAAGATGAAAGGTCCGAATCCTTTTTGTCGAGGCTTGCTCCGCAGACACGCAGAACACGCACGTCTGCGCCACCCGGCCCACTTCCAAGCGGTACAAATAAAACCGACAGCGCAAAATCAATATGACTCCCGGCGGCGAACGTCGGCGGGACTCCTTCAAGGGCGACTGGGGCCACGGGGCTTCCATGTAAGCATTTGAACCATCCGGCGCAACGGGGTCAAATACAACGCTGTAAATTGAGGGTTTCCCAGATCCTTGAACACTGCCCAGAGGCGCCTGGGCGTGAGGTAGAAATAGAGATAAGCTTTCATGCGCAACCATACCAGCTTCCTGTAGCCAAGCCCTCCCGCCCTGAAATGAGGGGTGTAGGTATCCGAGTTTTCGGAGGCCAATTCCACCAGCTCGCCCTTTTCTGAGAGCTGTCTTGCCAGTTCGGTGCCCGGGTAAGGCGTTGGAAAAGAGAAGAAAGCCGTATCCAGGTCTTTTGTGCGGCGCGCATATCGAATGGTCCGGTGGATCTCTTCAGCATCTTCATCCGGAAAACCAATCATGAAGAATCCCTGGGTCTGCATATGGCAATGTTTTGCGATTCTGAGAAACCGGTCTACATCAGGAATTGCCAGGTGTTTTCTCGTTGACTCCTGAAGGCGCTGGCTTGCACATTCAATTCCGACTCCCACGGTATGCACGCCGGCGGCCGCCATCAACCCCATCAAATCCTCGTCCATGAACTCCGCCCTGAGTCCATTGGGAAAGGAGAAGCCCGCCTTCAAACCGGACTTGAGGACGAGCCGGAATATTTCGCGGGCGCGATCCATGTCAAAGTTGAAGATGTCGTCGTGGACGAGGAACTCGTCGACGCCGTACCTCGAGTTGAGAAGAAGAATCTCCTTGAGGACGTTTCCTGGCGATCTCGCGCGAAAGCGCTTGCCAAACAGATTGTGACAGTAGGTACACCGATAGGGGCATCCCCGACTCGTCAGAATTTGGATCGGTCGGGAACCGGGGCGTACACACTCCGAGAGCATCATCCGGATATAGGGTTCCAAATCCAGCAAATGATAAGCGGGGAGGGGATGCTCATCCATGGGGGGCAGGGGCTCTTGCGGCGGGTTTCGAATGAAGCCGGCTTTGTGTCTATACACTAACGCAGGCACTGAGCCCAAGTCAGCGCCACATTCCAGCGCACGGGCGAGTGCAGCGAGGCTCTTCTCCCCTTCGCCGCGGATGGCGAAGTCGGCGCTCGTTTGTTCGATTGCGTCTTCCGGGCATCCCGAGGCGTGCGGCCCCCCGAGCACAATTCGACTCTCCGGCGAGAAGGAACGGAGGTGTGGAATCACTTCCTGCACGCCGGCAAATTGCGCCGTGAGCGCCCCGATCCCGATCAGGGGGTAGTCATTTTGTCCAAGCGCTCTCTTCAAGCTTTCAATCGGTGCCGGGGTCAGTGGAAGGTCCAGTATGGTAGGCTCATGGCCGCTCTCCTCGAGCGAGGCCGCAAGGCATGCAAGCCCGATAGGAAAATTGGGGGCTATCCTCTTTGATCGGTAGGGTGGCCGAAGGAGCAATACTCGCATATTTTCGCTATCGGTGAACCGGGACCTCGGTTGGAGATCTCATTTGAGGATTGCCGAAAGAGTCGCATGAGGTTGGTCCATTCATGATTCACTCCCGGCTTGCTCCAGAATCCTGGGCCTTCCCATCCCGATTCTTCAATTCTTCAACGAACCTATCCCTGGCCATGATTCTCGCATGGACCTCAATCGAGCCTTATCTTAGCATGGAATGTCGCATTGCCCGGCGACCTACCTGCGCCTGCTTTCATGGGTAGGTGTTGTTTGGGGTTGTTTCCGCATTCTCTGAAAGATATACTCTGTGTGGGTAGTTCAAGGTGTGGCGGGAGCACGACTGCTGATGCCGCCCTGTCGCCCTTAAATTTTACTCTGAGCTCACACGGCCCCCGTTGCCACTGTACAGGTCGCAAACCTTCCTATCAATCCCGTCGTGTGAGCCGATTGCATTCAGGTGAAACTGTGCCATCACTTTCCATCTTGATCCCTTTTTATGACGATCTCCAGGAAGCCATTGAACTTGCCCAGTTGACCCGTTCTCAGGTGAAAACGGCAGAACAGATCCAATCCATCCTCATTGGATTGGATCCATCACGCCAAGCAGACCTCTCCGTCGGACTGCCCCGGGCAGCCAATATCGAGGTGATATTTTGTGACTCCTATCAAGGCTTCCCCAAAGCCAAAGATGCAGGATTGCGAGCCAGCTCAGGAGAAATGGTTTTCTTTCTTTACCCCGGCATCGAGCCTCAGCCCGGGGCCATAGATCACCTTTTGACCCAACTTCAAGCTCATCCCGATTGGGGGGCTGTGACGGGTTGTTGGCGCAATGGGCGCGGTCTTGTTGAGAAGGGCTACAACGTCCGCCGGTTCCCCACATTTCGCGCGCTCCTTTGGGATGTCCTTTTCATTAACAAACTATTTCCGCGGAACCGCACGACGCGTCATTACAAGATGCACGACTTCGACTATTCGAGCGTTTGCCAGGCCGACCATTCTAATGACAGCGTCTTCATGGCCCGGCGGCGGTTGTTGATTGATCTGGGAGGGTTCGGGGAATTCTACCGGTTCGGATGGTTTGACCAGGTGGAGGTTTGCCGCAAACTCAATCAAGACGGGCATCCAGTCTACTTCGATCCGGGCGCCATGTTCGTTTCAACCAACCGTCCGACCCTTGTCAACCGCCTGTTGGCTGACCACTATTCTGACTTCTATTCTGATCAGGAGCGCTACGTGCGAAGGGAATTTGGCTTTTGGAGGGCCAAGATATTCAGGGTCTCACTCGCCGTGGGAATGGTCCTTCGCCTCACCTTTGTCCGGGTGTTCCCTTTGCAGCTGCGTTCCTGGCTGCTCAAACGCTTCCACAGCTATGTGGGGGATCAGTACCTCCAGGGGATGAGCCAATCGTACGTCTCCCTGCTCCGGACCCTGATTCAGGCGGGTCCCACCAAAGAGAGGACAGATTGAAGATTGTCTCCGCACTGTATCAATTGGCCGATTTCGTCCGACGACGCATTGAATGCCGCGTCGCCCCACGGGAATGGATGGTGGAGACCACGAATCGATGCAATCTGGCCTGTGCCACGTGTCCCCGACAAGCGGTCAACGTTCCTGCGCAAGACATGAGTCTTGAGTTCTTTGAAGACGTCCTCGATCGTCATCCGGACGTCGAAGCCGTTTGGCCTTATGGTCTGGGAGAACCGCTGCTCAACCCGCAGATTTTTGGTTTTATCCGACATGCCAAACGACTCGGTAAGATCGTCTCCCTCTCCAGCAACGGCACCCTGTTGGATTCTCAGCGCGCAGAGCAGCTTCTCGATTCGGGATTGGACTACATCGTTCTTCCGGTCTACGGTGCCACATCCGAGAAGCCGGAGGACAAACCTTATCCTTCGAGGTTCCGGGATCTCGAGACCCGCATCGAGGCCTTCCTGAAACGGAAACTGGCCCGTGGCTCGCGCCTGCATGTGACCATCCAGACGATTGAGCAACGAAATGACCCTTTGAAGATTCGACAGTTCCGGCAACGATGGAAACAAATGGGAGTCGATAGCATCCGCGTCAAGGACGACCTCTCGGGACAGGCGTCCCGCAGCGCGGGTCCATCGCGGCACAAGCCCGATGCAACCCGACCCTGTTTTTTTCTGTGGAGAGGTCCCCTCTTTGTACAAGCCGGGGGGACGATCATTCCCTGCCCTTACTACCATGGGGCAGGGCCCTTTGGCGACCTTCGCCGGCAGACCGCCCTCGAAGCGTGGAATTCCAAACCCATGCAACAACTCCGGGAGGCACACTTGAATGGAGATTTATCTCAATACCCAGCTTGCGCGAATTGTCCGCGCCACCAGCCTCACCGGCTGCTGGCCTCACTCGGTTTTTTTGTCACGACCCGGCACATCCGTAGAATATTTCCAAAGTTGGAAGATGTTCAGCGGCGGTTGGGCTGGAAGCTATTTGAATGACGCAACGAATTAATGTCTATCGAGTAAAGAAATGGCGGAGTCGATTGGGACCCCGACTCTGCCCCTACGACAACCGCCTCTTCCTAGGGCGGTGGTTTTTTTATCAGAGATTTCAGCGGGCCCTCAATTGCTGTCCTGATTCCCCTCAATCCCGCGTGATGGATTTCGGGTGCTGGGAAGGCCATTTCCTTCCCAGCTTACTGGCGAATTACCATCAGGTTTGGGGGGTGGACAATGACAGGGCCTCGGTAGTAGAAGAGATCCCGGGAACATGGACGATCCTTCAGTGCGCGCGCAGCCTTTGCTCGGAGGAGAGTCCATCCACCTCGCATCTTCGCCTCGTCAAAGCAGACGGCCAATCATTGCCTGTTCGCGGGGGGTTTTTCGATATTGTTTTCTGCCTGGATACCCTGCCCTATGTTCGGAAGAATTCGCGTGCCCAGGTGATCATCGAACTTCGCCGTGTGTTGAAACCGGGCGGCACAATCATCATCAGCTTGCCTGTCGAAATGGGAGCGAGCCTGGTGCTGCGCGAGTTGCTGCGGAGGCTTTCAGGCAGTTTTCAGCAAAATTATAAGACGTCCGATCTGCTCCGTGCCATCCTCTTCTCACCCCGGCAGCAGCCGGATGAAAATGAAGCGGCAAGCCTGGTCGGTTACGATTACCGGGAGGATATTGATGCCATCGAGTCGCAATTCATTATTCGGCGGAGGGAGTTCCTGCCGTGGAACTGGCTGAAGTGGTTGTCTCCCACCATTCTCCTGGTCTGCGAAACGAGACCGGACCGGGCATGAGCAATCGGTCTCGCCGCGATCTGACCCTCCTGGGGGCATTGGTCCTGGCAGAGACCTTGCCGTTTGTCAACCGTGCCATACACCTGGATGAAAACACCTACCTCGCGATTGCCCGTCACGTTTCGCACAACTTCTGGTTTCCTGAGGACTTTGCCAGCCTCTGGTTTGGCATTCCCTCTCTGAACTTCGCGCCCCACACTCATCCGCCAGGTCTTCCGTATTTCCTCGATCTGATGATGCAATTATTCCAGGGGGAGACCGTGTGGTTAATGCGTCTGGGCTTCTTGATTTTCCCATTGGCTTATGCCTTCACGGGGTATCTCCTGGCTTGCCGATTTACCCGGCGCCCTCTGGCCGCAGCCGCGCTCATGATGGCCACACCAGCCGTCCTGGTCTTTTCATCCACGTTGATGCCGGACCTTCCCATGACCACCTTTTGGCTCTTGTCCGCCCTGAGCTTCGTGTGCGGTCTTGATGAGGGAAAACCCTGGAAAGTCATACTGACTGGCGTTCTTTTGTCGCTGGGCACATCGGTCAGCTACCAGGCAGTCTTTATGAGTTTATTGTTGCTCCTTTACGCAGTGGTGACTCAGAAGGGCGGGGGCATCCGCAAAATTCCCTGGTTCTGGATTTTGAGCAGCCTGGGTCTGCCTTGGATGGCTTTGACTGTATTTTGGTGCGCAGGGTATCTTCACTACGGATTCTGGCCGGCCAGGGTGAGCATCAAGTACCTGGCGACCGCCCACGTATTTGGCGTCGACTATTTTCAGCAGAAGCTGCTCGGAATGATATCGACCTTGGGCGGAACCCTTTTGATTTGCTTCTCCATCTTTCTCGTGTTTGTCAAAAGAGAAAGATGGAAAGGACTGATAGTGGTCTTAGGATTGGCGCTGGCAGCCTGTGCGTGGATGCCGCAAAGTTATTCCGCGTTCGAAAGAGGGGAGTACATCATCTTTGCCCTCGGCGGGCTGTCGTTGATTGGACTGGTCATGCGCTTTCTATGGTCCGCGATCAAAGGGACATTTGCGGGGGACCGAGTGTCAGCAAGTCATATTTTCCTGGGTTGCTGGGTCTTGGGGGTGATCGTATACACCATTCTTCTGTTTGAATTCTCAGCTGCACGTTACATTGTTGCGATCGCACCGGCAGTGTCCATTATCTTTGTGATCGAAGTGGAGCGCCTCTTCCATCGCGCCGAAGTCCGCCGGACTATCCTGGGCGCGACATTCATCGTCACGTGGGGGCTGGCCCTTGCGGTTGCCTATGCTGATTATCAGTTTGTGAACTCCTATCGCGATTTTTCAAAATGGTTTTCGCACAAATATGCACCGGCTCAAGGGACGTTCTGGGTCGGGACTGAAGCGGGGTTGCGTTTCTACATGGAGCTTGAAGGCGGCCGGACCCTGGTGAATGCCTTCAGCCCTACGAATCCGGAATGCCTCCCGGGAGTGAAGTGGGGGGAAGATCATTTTGGGCGTCCCCGCTCAAACGACTTGCTGGTGCGCCCGGAAAGCTTCCTCCGATACCCCCTCTCGTCTGATTTGGAGCTGTCGGAAATGATCGATTCAAGGACCTTGACCTCCCGTCTTCCGATCCGAACTTACGGCCCCTTATCCCACGCGGGTTTGCATGGAACTAATGTGGGCTTGCTTCCATTCGCATTCTCGAGTGCTCCATTGGACAGAATCGAAGTTTATCGATGCAGATGATCCCTGTCAGGATATTGCTTTCATCGATACGACGGGGAAGGGGAGCAAATCGTCCAGGGCCCGGGGTGCCGCCTGCATGCGCTCTTTGCATGCGGGCGATGGGAACCAGGACGCGCGGGTACTTATCCGGAAATGCTCCTTCGCAGACGTGAAAGAAACGCATGTCTGCGGCACCCTCGCCCGCGGGAGCAGAATGCTGGTATGATTTGCAACGGAGAAAATCTATGAAAATTCGAATCTTTACCGCCCTGGCGTTTAGTCTCGCCATGGTGGGATTGACTCTGGGGGAGGCCAATCCGGCCTCTGTGGTCAAATCCGCTTTGGTGAAAGCGGGACGAGTGCTCGATGTGAAGTCAGGCCAGTACCTCCTCAATCAGGGGATCCTTATTGAAGGGGGAATCATCCGGAAGATCGGGGCATTGGACACCTTCCTGGGGGGCGTGCCTGACAACACCGTCGTCATTGACCTCAGTCATGCCACCATCCTCCCAGGCCTGATCGACTGTCACGCCCACCTGCTTGATGCCATGGATCCGACCATCAATGGCGCTGATGAGCTGACGCTCACGATCACAAAATTCGCTCCGACCAAGCGGGTACTGCTTGGCGCCGCGATGGCACGGGAGGAGCTCGAAGGGGGTTTCACCACGGTGCGCGTCGTGGGTCATTCGGGAATCGACGGTGACGTGTCGCTGCGCGATGCCATACGCAACGGCTGGGTGCCCGGGCCGCGGATCGTGGCTTCGGCCCGCAAGATTACCCCCTACGGCGGGCAGGCCCAGGTCATGCCCTTTCAGTCCGGGGTGGCCCAAGCCATTGTCGACCAGGAGTACCTGCCGGTGAGTAATCCGGAGGAGGGGCGTCGCGCGGTTCTCGAGAACCTGCGCGTCGGAGCGGACTTGATCAAGGTGGTGGTGGACGAGGGGGCCCGCGTGCTCAATGATGAGACGATGAAGGCCATCGTCACAGAAGCTCATCGTGTCGGTGTGCGGGTCGCGGCCCACGCCACCTCCCCGTCGGGAATTCAGGTGGCGATAGACGCAGGCGTCGATTCCATTGAACACGCCGATGAGGCCTCGGCGGAGCAATTCCAGACCATGCGGGACAAGGGCATTTACTTGGTTCCAACACTATGGCCGCGCGACATGCTCGTCGTGGCGAGATCGACCACAAACCCGCCGCCCGGTACACGCCCTGACCCGGAAGCGACGAAAGACCAGATCGTCGCCGAGCAACGCGCCAAGTTAGACCTGGCAAGAAAGGTCGGAGTCAAGATGGCGTTCGGCTCTGACGAGTGGTACGCCTGGCCCGACAAGACTCGCGGACAAGCGACGCGGCGCCTCCTGGAGGCGTTGCAAACCTACGGGATGCCCCCGGCAGATGCGCTGCGCGCCGCCACCGTGAACGCCGCCGACCTGCTCAACATCGGACACCTCCTGGGGTCTCTCGAGCCAGGAAAATACGCCGACCTGATCGCCCTCGAGGGAGATCCGCTCACGAATTTGGTCGATTTGGAGAAGGTGAGATACGTCATGAAGGGCGGCGTGGTTGTCCGCGACGATTTCCACCCCGTATCGAATCGCAAAACAGATAGTGGTAGATGACGTCGGCCGCCACTTTGACCTCTCGGTTGAACTCGCGAGGTGTCAGGCGCGAGCCGCGGGCCAGGAGGGACCAGAAGTGGCGGTCCATCATTCGGGCGAAGGTGGGCAGATCTCGCCGTGGCAGTGCATTGGGGAGTTTTTGGAGCTGTCGGAAGACCCCGAGCACCCGGGCTTGGGTCCACGATTCGATTTGTTGCTGCATTGTGCTGAGTTTTCTGTCGGTGAGAACGGCCTCCTGCCACGCTCGAACGACGCCAAAATAGACCACATCAACGCGAAACGCGGCGGCCAAGAACTGGCGCAGGCCCATCTGCGGATCGGTGCCGCCGCCCGGGCGCAGGTCAAGACGGTTCAATCGCCCCATCAGTTCATTCATGAGGACGATCAGAAACTGTTGCTTTGAGGAAAAATACTGATAAAACGCGCCGGCGGCGGCCCCGGCCCGGGTTGTGATTCCCTCGATGGAAGTCGCCTCATATCCCTTCTGCCCAAATAGAACCCGGCCTGCTTCGAGCAGTTTGCGTCGCTTCTCAACGCTCCGTGCCTGCTGCGGGGGGGCGGTGGCTTTCGCTCTCGCTCGGAGGGCAGGAACCGGCGGCATTCGCCTCATCGTTTCACCCACGACCCTGCAACAGCGCCGGCACAACAAATCAACATCCAGCCGCCAAATACCCCTGCGGCGGCGGGGTCAATATTGGGAAAGACCGTGGGAAAAAAGGCACACGAGAACGGGTCCAGCAACAAGGTCGGGAGGATGAGAAGGGAGGCCGCCTGGCGCCAGGAATCCCTTGCCAGTCCGAGGCGCTCAAAGATCCTGCGAGCGGCCACGCCCATCAAAACAAAGCTGACCAGGTAAAGAAGGACCGCCTCGAGAGGCTGGTTCGGGTGCAGAAGACGTTGCCCGGCCAAGCGAATGCCGATGCTCCCCACCATCCAGAGGATAAATCCGAGTTGAAGGATGCGTGCCATATATGAACCTGAATTCATATTCATATATTGACATGCATGTGTCAAGGAAAATCCACATTGTCACCGAAGGGTCTGCCCCTATCCGCTCCATCAATCCCAGTGGCCCATGGCCCCCTGATATGGACAAGAACCGGACACGGCGGTCGGTACGCGCAATCACAAAAGGACGCCCCGCCGATCGTTGTGGCGGAATTCCGGGTTGCGGAATTACAATCAACCTATGCCTAAAGATAATTTAAAAAGAATGATGAAGCTGGCTGAGAAGTTTTTCGACACAAAGAACGATCCGACTCAAATTTCCATCACCCCGGCCAGCATCGACAAACTCAGGAAGATTCATCCCGACACCCTGACGGAAAAGAATGACAAGAACGGACCCATTGCCTGGTTTATCGTCATCCCCACGACCAAGGCCTTGATGAAAGGGTTCGTGGGAAGAAAGATCACCGAGCAGGAACTCCTCGACCACACCCCGTTGGGGAGGAGTTATGATGCCCTCTACTTATGCTCCGCCCTCGTATTGCCGGAATATCGAGGAAGGGGAGTGGCCCGGGGGTTGATTTCCAAGACCATTAAGTCCATCCAGAAAGACCACTCGATCCAGTACCTCTTCTACTGGGCGTTCAGCGCCGAGGGAAAGCGTTTGGCCACACGGATCGCCGAGGATTTCGACCTCCCCCTCTACAAAAGACCGGCGTGACAGCGAGGATTTCTCCGAGGTCTTCTCCGGCCGTGAGGGGCGAGCATTCCACCTCAAAGATCCATAATCTCCGGACTCAGGCTTGGTTCCTGGCATCTTCAGTTGTATTATGCTTCTCTCATGATCACTCCATCGACCGAGCCCTCTTTGACTGGGCTTCTCAACGATTTGCAGGAAGCCCGCGAACGAACGCTCGAACTCATCGAGGACCTGACCGATGAACAGATGATCGGCCCGCGCCTCGCGATCGTCAATCCATTGCGCTGGGAGATTGGCCATGTGGGATGGTTCCAGGAGTACTGGATCCTGCGCCATTACCGCAGACAGATGCCAATCGGGGCCGACCGTGACCGCCTCTACGATTCTGCGGCGGTCGCCCACGACACACGATGGGATTTGCTGCTTCCTTCAAAGGCAGAGACGGTTGCCTATATTCAGCAAATTCTCAAACGCGTCGTGGAGGGGGAGGGGCGGGGCCCTCTCGGAGAGCCTGACAGGTACAATGAAGCGTATTTCATTCGCTTGGCTCTTCTTCACGAGTACATGCACGCCGAAGCGATCACCTATACCCGACAGACATTAGGGTACCCTCCTCCTCGGATCCGCATCACCGGGAGGTCGAGCTCCGAGGGCGAGAAGGATCAACTTTCCACGACAGGAATGGAGAGACCCACCGATGATTCCGGACCGGATCTTGGAGACGCTGAGATTCCTGGGGGGACTTTTCATCTCGGCAGCACGCCCGACATGCCATTTGTATTTGATAACGAGCAGTGGGCACATCCCGTCACGGTGAAGGCATTCCGTATGGCGCGGGGGGCGGTAACGAACCGGGAATTTGCAGCCTTTGTCGAGGACGAGGGCTACAAACGACGCGAGTTTTGGACCGACGCGGGATGGATATGGCGCGAGACGGCTGGAGCTGAACATCCGGTCTACTGGCAGAATCAAGGAGGCGGCCGATGGCTGCGCCGCAACTTTGATGCTTGGGTTTCACTCGAACCCCGCTTGCCAGTCCTTCACGTCAACTGGCACGAAGCGGATGCCTATTGCCGCTGGGCCCGACGTCGCCTGCCCACCGAGGCGGAATGGGAGTTCGCAGCCGGCGCTGAGAGAGGGCAGGGCAATCGCCCCATAGAGTCGAAGCTAGAGTATCCTTGGGGTGAAGGGCCTGCGAACGCGGATCGCGCCAACCTCGAGTGGCGGCGGATGGGCTGTCTCCCGGTCGATGCCCTGCCGGCGGGAGAGAACGCCTTCGGGTGCCGCCAGATGATCGGCAATGTCTGGGAATGGACAGCGACTGACTTTGGGCCTTATCCGGGATTCTCCCCGGGACCTTACAAGGAATACTCCGCACCCTGGTTCGGAGACCACAAGGTGTTGCGCGGCGGGTGCTGGGTCACGCGCCCCGCTCTGATTCGGAACCAGTACCGGAACTTTTACCAACCCCACCGCCGGGACGTCTGGGCGGGCTTCCGCACTTGTGCCTTGACGGACAGGACATGAGAATCGGGATTATCACTCCGTCGCCTCCCCAATCTCACTCCGGCAACCGGATTACCGCGGTTCGGTGGGCTTCCATCTTAAGAGGGCTGGGACATCAGGTACGGATCGCGGAAGCTTATGCAGGGGAGCCTTACGAGATGCTGATTGCGTTGCATGCCCGGCGCAGTTACTCCTCCGCGCGGTATTTTCACCGTGCCCATCGGGACCGCCCCTTAGTGGTCGCCCTGACGGGCACGGATCTATACCATGACCTCCCCCGAAGCCGGACTGCACAGATGTCTCTGGAACTCGCCACCCGCATCGTCGCCCTTCAGCCCCAGGCACGGATGGAGCTGCAACCGCGGCTCCGGGAGAAGCTCCGCGTCATTTATCAGTCTGTCTCGCCAACGGGGAGAAAATCGAGCGGTTCTCTTGTCAGTGATTCGGTCCGCAATTTCAATGTCTGCGTAATCGCCCATCTTCGTGCTATCAAGGATCCCTTCAGGGCGGCGCTCGCCGCGCGGCGGCTCCCATCTTCGTCCCGCCTCCGGGTACTCCACCTGGGTGCCGCGATGACCGTCGCCATGAGACGCCGCGCGCTCAGGGAGACCAGAATTAATCCGCGGTACCGTTGGCTGGAGGACCGGCCGCGCCGGTACGTCGAACGGACCCTGGCACGGTGTGCAGTCTGTGTGCTTTCTTCGAAGGCCGAGGGCGGAGCGAATGTCCTGGGAGAGGCCATCGTCTCCGGGGTCCCCGTGCTGGCCTCACGGATACCCGGCTCGGTGGGCATCCTGGGTGAAGATTACGCGGGCTATTTCAGCGTGGGTAACACAAAGGAGCTGACCCGACTCTTCATCCACGCTGAAACGGATGGGAAGTTTCTCGCGGAACTTCGATCCCGATGCGCGAAACTTGCGCCGCTATTTTCTCCGGCCCGCGAACGGGAGGCCTGGAGGCGTCTGTTAAAGGAGCTGGGCAGATGAGAAAGCAGCCGAAGTTTGGGCCTGGAAGCCTCCCGCTTCATCCTTTGGGCTGCGCATTCGACAGCCGGAAAGCGCTCGATCCCCGTTGGATAGAAGGACGGGTCCGGTTGGCCATCCCTCGGGGTGCCGCAGGCATGTGCTTTTGACATGCCGGCGCTGGAACCAATGAGCCCGGAGCTCCTTTCCCGGGAGCCTTCCGTCGCCGACATGCAAACAGCGCATATCGGCGGCACCCGGCTTCATTCTTTGGATTGGACATTTCGCAGCTGAAAACGCTCGATCCCCGTTGGATAGAAGGACGGGTCCGGTTGGCCATCCCTCGGGGTGCCGCAGGCATGTGCTTTTGACATGCCGGCGCTGGAACCCATGAGCCCGGAGCTCCTTTCCCGGGAGCCTTCCGTCGCCGACATGCAAACAGCGCATATCGGCGGCACCCGGCCCTAATTCGTCTATTGGAACACATCCCCATGAAGACACCCCTTTGGACGCCCTCGGAAGAGCGCAAACGCAACGCGAATATCACGGCGTTCATTCATCAGGTCAACGAAAAATGCTCCCTTGAGATTCGAAACTATCCCGAGCTCTATCGGTGGTCTGTTGAGAATATTCCCGCCTTTTGGGAGATGGTATGGGACTACGCAGGGATCAAGGCCTCGCACGGGTACGATGTGGTCGTTGACGATCTCGACAGATTCCCCGGCGCTCGATGGTTTCCTGGGGCACGCCTCAATTTTTCAGAAAATCTTTTGCGGTATTGCGATGACCGAGCCGCGCTGATTTTCAAAGGGGAAAACGAAACCTCGCGTACGATGACGTACGCTCAGCTTTACACCGAGGTCGCGGGCGCGGCCAAAGCGCTGCGTGAGGTCGGGGTAGTCCCCGGTGATCGTGTAGTCGCCTACATGCCCAATCTGATTGAAACCGTGGTCGCGATGCTCGCGGCGACATCGCTGGGCGCCGTGTGGGCCGCTTGCGCGACTGACATCGGGCCGCACGCCGCGCTCGACCGACTCGGCCAAGTCGACCCAAAGGTGTTGTTCACGGCCGACGGTTATTTCCACAAGGGCCAATGGTTCGATACCCGAGCCAACGCGGCCCGGCTTGCCCAAGACATTCCATCACTTAAAAGGGTCGTGGTGGTGCAATGCTCAACCGGCAATCCTACCTTCCGCAGGATTCCTCAGGCTGTCCGTTATGACAATTTTATCTCTCCTCAGGGAGGCCCCATCCAATTTGAGCAACTCCCTTTTGACCATCCCGTTTACATCATGTTTTCCTCGGGCACCACGGGAAAACCCAAGTGCATCGTGCAGGGGGCCGGGGTGCTCATCAATCATCTCAAAGAGCACCGGCTCCATACCGATCTGAAGCGGGACGACCGGATGTTTTACATCACGACGTGCAGCTGGATGATGTGGAACTGGGTGGTGAGCGGCCTGGCCACGGGCGGTACGCTCATCCTTTACCATGGCAATCCATTCTATCCGAATCCCGGGGCGATGTGGAAAATGGTCCAGGACGAGCGCATTTCCATCTTCGGATGCAGCGCAACCTACATCAATTACCTGAGGAGTCAGGGGATAAAACCTGGCGAAGAATACGATCTTTCGTCCCTGAAGGAAATATCACAAACCGGCTCCAGCCTTTCAGCAGAGGGCTTCGAGTACGTTTACCGCTCCATCAAACAGGACCTGTATTTCAATTCGATTTCCGGGGGTACCGACATCAACGGCTGCTTCGCCTCCGGCAATCCGATCAGCCCGGTGTATGCCGGCGAACTGCAGGGTCCCGCCCTCGCGATGAAAATTAATGCCTACGACGAAGCGGCCAATCCGGTTCGCGATCGCCAGGGAGAGCTGGTGTGCGAAGCACCGTCGCCCTCCATGCCGCTCTCCTTCTGGAACGATCCCGATCAGGAGAAATACCGGGGGGCATATTTTAATTTCTTTCCCAAACACAACGTCTGGCGGCACGGGGATTACATCCAAATCCACAGCGATACCGGCGGCATCACCTTCTACGGGCGGTCCGACTCGACGCTGAAGCCTTCCGGCGTCCGCATTGGCACGGCAGAAATCTATACCGCGATGGAGGGATTCGAAGAGATAACCGATTCGCTGGCCGTCGGACAACACTGGGAAGGGGACCAGCGTGTCGTTTTGTTCGTCAAGATGAAGCCGGGCGTCTTGCTCAGTGAAGCGCTTCAAAGCAGGATCAAGGAAGAAATCAAAGTGAATGCCTCGCTTCGGCATGTCCCGGCGCTGATTGTCGAAGTCCCAGACATTCCGTACACCTTCAACATGAAAAAGGTCGAGAGCGCGGTGGCTCACATCGTCAACGGCAATCCGGTGACCAACCGCGACGTCCTCCGCAATCCCGAATCACTGGAGGCTTTTGAAAAGATACTGCCGAAGTTGAAGCACTGAGTGGCTCGCGGATTAAACGTGGATTCCGAAATTGAGGACTCTGAAAGAAGACGGGCAAGGAGACCGATATGACCCGGAGCGCGCGCAGAATATTGTCCAATCTGTGTTCTGTGCCGTATGCAGGGCAAGGGAGGTCAAAGGAATTAAGAAGGGAGACCGATTAGGCCCGGAGGGCCAGTGCGCCGCGGCGCATAGCCCCGCCTGAAGCCCCGAGTTCTTTGCGGGGCAAGGGCGGGGTATGCCGGCCCTACAAAAATCACCCAAGAGGCCCGTAGGGCCGACAGAAAAGTGAATTGGCATCCTCCAATTTGTCAGTCGTTAAACAAATCCGGACAAGGCAGGACGTCTCCACAGCTGAGAGACGATATAGAGCCCATCTATTCGGACTGCCATCTTGCTCCATATAATTAAGGGATCTTGGACTCCGCCAATTTCGTGTGATCCTCAAGCGCGTGAAGCATTGTTAGTCCCCTGAAAGCCGGAGCGAGCTCCCACACCCCCACGGGGCATTGATGCACATGGCTCTATTAATGATTCACGGAATTCAGCCCGCCTCACCGTGCACTCCGCTTCTTCCTGCTGTAGACCACCCTCCCGCCATTCCAATCTCCCCTCCTCACGTGAGCGTTATATTAGAATTTTCAATCGGTGAGCCTATTTCAGTTGTTTTACCGCTTTAAAAGGTAGAGGCAAATAGATCGTGCCGCTGTTTTGAGAGCTTTTCCAGTAGAAATGGATGATGAGAGCATGGCCTTGATAGAACGGGACGAGGGTGGACAGATGCTCCTTCCTTCATGACCGGGAGCCTGGTTTAAGTCTTGGAGACTCCTCAAGATTAAATTTACGGTCGGAGGGAAGGAGGTCCTGTGGTCCGAAGAATTCTGGTCGCTCTTCTGCTCGCGTGGTTTGGTCCCGTTGAACGTGCGCACATTGTACACATCCTGGAACGGACCCGTACGCGTTGGTAGCGCCCGTCCGGACTGTGCGCGAGGGGTCGGTTTTCCCTGCAGCTGTCGGATCATTGTTATGAAGGTGCGACACCCAGAACAACTCCCCGTCCGCTGAGGTCCCTTTTTCAATCCATTTCGGACCCGCTCGTGTTGGTCCGCCTCTTTCAGGGCCGTCAGGCAAACGAGATGATGACCAGGCTCATATGGAACTGAATTTTGAAATCTGAAGAAAAGGAGAGGATTACAGTCTACAGGAGGCGAGACTTCAAATGTCTCCGGGGGCAATTGCGTAAAAAGAATTGAGCGGCCAGGTCTTCAATCGAGGGCCGTGGGGAGCTGGCTGCGGGGAGCGAAACAATAAGGCGCCTTCCGGCGTGAATGGGGAGCTCAGGTTGACCCCACCGCGCCGTCTTGTTGCTTCGGAGGAGGCCGACATGAAAACCGAAAGGACGTTGCCTTCGGACCTCACTGCAGTGCTCAACCAAGTGGAAGGGGGAGAAAGAATTCTAGCTCTTCGACCGAAGCAGACCGTCTTCTCCCAGGGGGATCGGGCCAATGCCATTTTTTTCATTCAAAAGGGCGAAGTGGAGCTCACCGTTGTCTCCAGGCAGGGAAGGGAAGCGGTACTCGGCCTTCTTGACGCCGGCAACTTCGTCGGGGAGGAATGCCTGGCGGGTCAGCCGTTCCGGATGGAGACCGCCACCACCCTGATCGAGTCTTCCCTTGTGAAAATTGACCGGAAAATCATGATCGATGTCCTCAAGCAGCAACCCGCCTTCTCACGATTCTTCATCTCCTATCTGCTTTCGAGCAATGTTCGATCCAAAGAGGACCTGGAGGACCAACTGTTCAATTGCAGCGAGAAGCGTCTGGCCCGGGTACTGCTCAAACTGGCCCACTTTGGCGAGGACAATCAGAATGAGGCCACTCTTCCGGAAGTCAATCAACAGATGCTGGCGGAGAAGGTAGGCACCACGCGCCAAAGGGTCAATTTCTTCATGAACAAATTCAGGAAGCTGGGGTTCATTGAATATGGCGGTCGCCTGCAAGTGCACCGTTCACTTTTCACGGTCCTGCTCCGTGATTGAGTCCTTCCGATAATCCTCACGTCAAGGCGCGCCTGCGCGGGCAGGATCCTGTGTCCCTGTCCCATTCAGGACAGACGAAAGTAATTTTGAGATGTACTCTTTTCTCAGTGGTCGGTACGACCGCGAGTCTCAGGGTTGGATGCTCGCGGCCTGATGTTCAGATGAATGTTTTGAATGTTACTAATGAGAATACAGTGGGGGCAGATTTATTCCTCCTTCATTCTTGTTGTTTCCTGACCACAATGAGGCGCTCACACACTTAGTCGGTTGCTCTTTCGATTCTATTGTTCCACATCTGGAGGCCGGGGCGCCTTGAACAACAAGTGAAACGGACAAGCCGGAACAGATAATTTTCGAACCAGTCACGGTCCTGTCGAAGAATAGATCTTTCCCCCAGGAACACTTTCAGAAACCTCACCCAAAGGAGTTGAACCATGCCACTAACGTATACGCTCGTTCGTGATTGCTTGAACAATGTCGAGGACAACGCCGGCCGCTGGCAGATTGAAGGGGGAAAGGTGTTTGAGAAAAAGGAACACGTGGCCAACTACTCGAGCGTGAAGCGAGTGAGCTGTGGCACGCAGGAGCAGAACACCGCGATGTTGTGGATCACCTTATTTTTCCTCAAGGGAAAGCCGCCGGAGAACATGACTTTGCACGGCGCCCACGACTTCAACAGTGGCGGCGAAATCGGCAGCGTCAGCGCGGCGTCGGCGAGCTTTGCTTCACGCATCGGCAAACAGTTTTCGCGCGTCGTGAACACGCTGACGATCTCATAACCCGGAACAAAGGTCATAGGGTCAGATGGGTTGGAGGATGATCTGACCCAATTATCGCATGGCACAAAGCATAAGTCAGGTTGGAGGAAAAATGACGGCGCGCGAACACCCTCATAAGTCGGCAGCACGTCCTGGCATGCTCGGGGGAATATCCGAATTTGATTTCTCGTCGGGCGGGAGTGACTGACATGACAGAAAAAGAAGGTATTCTGCAGCTGGATTTGCATGACGTTTATCAGGAACCCTTACAGGAGAATGTCGACATTTTGCTCCGCCACCAAGTGCTCACTGATAACCCTGTTCTTAGAGGACTGGATGGATCGAAACGTCTAGAGATTAAGAAACTGTATGCAGTGCCTCAGGGTCTCTATAGTCTGGAAGTCAACACCCTGGGGTACCTGCCAGTCATTCAATTCGTGAACGTTGCAGCTGCACCGGGCAGCAGCGTTGCCATGACGCTTCCGGTAAATCCAAGGAAAGTCCAGCGCATCGACTGGTGTCCTTACGCAGAGTTGGAAAACGGCGCCCGAGCTGTGCTCGAAGCCAGTGGAAAGGTTTTAGGGTTTGAAGGAAAGAGCGGCGAGGATCTCTACGACGCATTCGATGAGATCCGTAAAGCAGGCTTGCTTAACATTTTCGCCAAGACGGGCAAAACCCTGCTTGCGGACGGCACATTGGTTCTCTCCTATATTCAGCGCCTGAACGAATTGCGGGGCGACCGCTTCTATGCGGTGGTGACCAAGCAGCTGCGCGAAAACACCAAGAACAGTGTTGCCGCCGGTTTATTCGAAGTGGCCTCTGAAGCTCTCCACAGGCCTCCGGACGGATTCACCGGTGCCGGTAGCTTCAAGAGTCTGGATCGCTACGGCAACCTGCAACTGAGCTTCTTCTCAAACGGAACTGACTGGGTGGCCGACGTTGATATCGACAATGCTCGTGGCCTGGAACATGTGTTTCAAGTGCTGGGCAATTTCCTTGCAAATCGTCCTACCCATCCGTACGACATTCACGAGATCCTGCTTGGTTACCAAAACATTGATCCAGGCTACCGTTTGTTCGTCTAGGATGCGCTCGGCTCGCCACTTTCGGACAGTAAAGGCACGAGAAAGGTAGAAAAAAGGGGGGGCTGACTTTTTCAATTCTCATTTCAGTGACATGAGACAACTCAGACAAGCAGGAGCAGACACCCTTCGTTTTTGGTTTTTGGAGTTCCGGGAGGGGAAAGTGTCCATATTTCCGTGTAGTTCCGGAAGACAGGGCTATATCACCTTATCGTGCACCATCCGAAGATTGGAAGGCAGGATTTGCAGAAGTGAGGAGCTGGTGGCCGTCCTGCCTCGAGCCCAATCACAAATCTGAATTTGGAAATGTCTGAGCCCAGGGACTTATTGAACCGCTTGAAAATGAATTTGGACTTGGCCGCCCTATTGGTCCAGGCGAGTTCCAAATCGTGGAGCGTGGAAGCCTGAGCCGAAAATTAGAGGGAAGAAAAACACAAATGGCGAGTGTGCGTGATTCGCCTACTGATTGGAATTCTCGAAAGTCGCACCATGCCCCCATTTGTAGTCAAAAGAGGTGTCTTCACATGTATAAGAATGCGCTCAGTGTAGCTCTGCTTGCCATTCTTTTGCTCGTCCTCGGGCTCCCGCTTCGAGGTGAAGATGAGACGAACGTCCTTACGAACGATTCTGTCCTCCAGATGTTTCGCTGGAAAATGAAGCCTGCTGAAATCGTGGCTCTTATTGACCGCAGCGGTGAGAACACGATATTCACTCTAACCCCGGAGAGCATTCAGATGCTCGCGAAAGCTGGTGCGACGCCACTTGTGCTCGACGCCATGTACAGGGCGACAATGAAAGCATCTCAGCACATCGGATTGTCGTCGGCTATTTCGCAAACACCGTCCTCTCCGAAAGCTATTACAACGACGCCCCAGCCTCCACCGCAACCTCAGGCTGCACCCCCATCTCCACAGCCGCCCTCACCCGCGGTCCCGACCATTTCAGGAGCCGTGCCCGCGGCGGGAGCTCCAGTCGTCAGTTTAGAGGCTTCAGTTCAGCCGAGAGCCCCTGTGCCTTTACGGCCTTCCTCTACGGGATCTGACGACGAGCGTCTCACTAGGGCAAAGATCCCTCTTGTTCGTGCACAACCGCCGCATCCTCAGCAGCCGAAGAGCGCCCTTTTGGTGTATCAGCTTGACTGGAACAATGGTATTGCCTCGCCGGGTACCATATATGAATCAGGCGACTCGCTCCTCCGCCTAACCAACGCAAACACGATCTTGTACACGTATCAATTCGAGGTAAATGAGATCAAAGGGAGCGGCGACGATCTCTCTCAGTGGGCCAAACTAATCACGGATACTACGAAGCTCCTCCCAAGCGGCGTCCCTCGTGAGGCGTATGCTCCTGAGAAGTGTCAGCTGAAAAAGCTCTTGAGAGAAACGAATAGGAAACTAACAGACATCCGCACTAAGATACAGCAGATGGTTCCGGACAGACTTTCTGGCGGCAACTATAAGAGCATTCCCCTCGACACATCGGAAAAAGCTTGGGCGGATATCCGACCCAAGTACGATGGGTTCGAAGAGGATGTGACCGCTATTCAACATGAGTTGAGTAAAGAAGCCTGTTCCAAAGAATCCGACCTGTCACTAGCAGTAGAGCTCGTTTTGGATGAATTTCCACCTATGCGAGACCGTGTAGATGAGATTCAAAAGAAGGCCGATGCGCCCTGGCAGGATTTGTCGCACCGGCTCGACCGGACAAGTGGATACGACACAACCGTCGCGGAGCTCTACAATAACGCCGCTACCGAGGCCAAATCCAAAGTGTTTCACTTGGAACGTGGATTCAACATTCTCACCTTGTCAGGCGGCTTTCTGGTCACAAAGCTGCAGGCAAGAAGTTACTCCTCAGTGGCCCAGCCGGTTGCGCCACCTGCTGGCTCGCCGCCCAACACGCTCCCTGGCTCGCAAAACGTGCTGTCAGTTAACGGGCTGGGTAGTGGCATGCGTCCGGCACTTGTGGCGCTGTTTAACTACCACGATCCCTTCTCGTGGCCACTCAACCGGCCGAACTTCGGTTTGGCTCTTTCCGCGGGTCCGGTCATTGACGTCGCGAACGGACAAGCTGACACCACAAGGTTTGGTGTGTTTGTGGGCGGGTCCGTACACCTCTGGCAGCGGCTGTTCGTGACCGCCGGCGTGCACTTTGGTGAGTTTTCTGATTTTCCTCAAGGATTTCAGAAGCCCGGCGACCCAATTCCATCCAATGCTGGCACACCAACAGGTGTGAATCGTTGGACCGGTCGTTTTGCTTTGGGAATTACCTTTCAGGGTAAAGACTTGAGCGGTCTGGTGCAAAAGAGCAGTCAGCCCACGAGCTCCGTGCAGAAACAGTGAAGAAAATTTCACAAGTGGTCAGCCAGGAAGAAACTGTCGCTATGAGATTGGTTAGTCGCCGCGCCGGGCAGGGAAAGCGTCCGAAAAATAAGGGGGATCAGCCCTTTCGAATTTCCATTCTGTGGTGACATGAGCAACTCACGAAACCGGGACCAGACAGCCCTCGTTATTGGCTCTTGCGATCTCCGGTAGGGGAGAATGTCCTTGCTTCAATGAAGCCCAAGACCGCTTGACTATATCACCGTGTTTGTTGCGACCCGACGATGAAGGGATGGATCTAGAAAAGTGAGGGGCTGGCACCCATCCTTCCTCAAGCTTAATCCACGATTGGAAATTGGAAATGTGTGACCCCAGGAGGTTATCATAAAAAGTCCTGCGGCAAGCCGGGCGCTCATGGAATTATCCGGACAACAGCCTGGAAAGAGCCGACTCCAAAAATTCACCCAGTCCTCTCCGGTTCGCACAGCCGCACACATCACCAGAAACGTGATGGGGGCGCCAACCCGTCAACACCGACATCCTCAATGCTTTTTTCCTTCCAGTCTTAGCCCAAACTACTCGTCGAGCAAGAATTTGCCGAGGCCTATGATTGCCAGAGTGGCCCTGACCGGCATTCCGTACCAGGGCTCGCCAGCCTGGAGACCACTGTACGCGACCCAGAGCCACCCCAACACTGAAAGCGCCGAGGCCAACTCAGTCCAGAATCCAGACTCCACCGAAAACGCAGGGACCGACAAAGCGACGACACGGCCAAAGACGCCCGGGGTAGAAGATGAAGATCTTTGTTCCCTCAGCTTGTTTCAGGACAAAAGGTAGGACGAATGAAAGCCCAATACCTATGCGGAGGGCAAGCAGGCCCACGTCGATTTTTCGGTCACCAGTGTTCCAGGTCGCCTCCGACTCCCCAGGAAAGGTCATTTCGATGGCACCCTCTCTTCCATTCTTGCTGCGGTCCTTGATTGAAGCAGATGGTCTATAGAGAATTTGCCGGGACCGGTCAGGAGCAGGGTCGCGAACATCACGCAGTAGAAAGCTGCAATCAGCCATGCTTGCTCGCCCATCCTCAAGCTGCAGGCCGCGGCCACGCCGAATCCGAAGGCCAGCGCCGCCGCCACATATCGAGTCACCACTCCAGCCGCCAGTAAAAAAGCCCCGATAGATTCGTTGAGCGTCTGTAAATAGGCCACCAGGACAGGAGCGGGTAATCCCACCTTTCGGTTGAAATCAACAAACTGCCATTGGCCCGTATGAAGGTAGGCCGATGTGTCCCGGAGCTTCGTCAGTCCGAAGAGGAGCAGCAGCGAGAGCCCGGCTGCAAGGCGCAGGAACAGCAGGCCGGCATCAATGCCAAGGGTTCCGGACTTAGGCGTGTTAGTGGTTGACATAGGTAGATTCGCCGGCGAAATCACTGCTGGCATCCGGAGATTGTGTAGTCATGGGAGATCGGATTAAGCGCAAAGACTGCAATGGAGGCGCGAAGGACGCAAAAAAGCCCTTTCCCTGGCGTTTGCCTGCCTGAATCCAAGAGCCCCCGCCGAGAAAAACGCTCGGCGGGGTCACCAAAGCTTTGCGCAGGTCAACAACATAACGTGCCTGTCCATTTCTCCCGGCGCGTCGAAGAGAAGGGACAGACACCGGGCTTGCAGAATTGTGCGGAGTTTGACAACGTAAAGGTGTCTGTCCCTAGTGAAGATTACCTTCCGCTGTCACTGCGGGCCCCCAACCAGGAGGCCAACTGCTCGGACTGCAGCGATTTCAGATCGATACAATTGTTGATCTGCTCCAGCGACTGTCTCAATGTACGCTCGCCGGCCGCGACTTTATGGGCTGAGAAGAATTCGACAACCTCATCCCGCAGCTTGGCATCGCAGAATGCGCCCGTGCTGCCCTCCACCTGAGCACTCGCAAACGGGCCCCCGGCTTTTTCGACCTCGTCCCAGTGTGTCCTGACAAAATTCCACGCTATCCTTTGCCGCGCCGGCTTGCCCATGACGGCGCCAATGAGGTTCAAGCTGTCCTGGGAGCGGACCTCGGAAGAGATGGCGAACTGTAAGGTGCGCTCGATGAGCTGAGGGTCGTTGAAATTGCCCAGCGTAAAGAAGTAGAGGTAATACTGACCGGGCGTTTTGGCGGTCTTTATCGCAGCGCGCAGCTTGTCGTAAAGCGCGGCATCCCCGTTGCGCGCAGTTAGGCCGAAGGCTGCAGCCGCCAGACTGCTGTCCACTGAGGCGGGATCCTGCAACGCTTGTTCCGTCAACCGGCGCGCCTCGGCGAGCACCTTCGGATCTCGCCCCAGACCGCCCAACATCGCCAGGACCTTTGCCCGCAAGTCCTTGCGGTCCTCGCTATCACCCGGCTGCACCTGCCAGCCCAGATCGTTGGCCACGGGAGTGAGAAGACGCCGGAGCCATGCCTGGTACGCCGGCTGGCCGGTGTTGTTGATCAGATTGTCCCCAATGTAGTTCAAATAGCCGAACAGGAGAGTGAGAACAGCGCCGGTTCGATCGGTCTGCAGGCCTTCAGCCAGTGTCAGAAGATCTCCGACTGGCTGCCGTCCTACTCGCACTGCGGCCCAGGTATCCGTAAGCGCGAGGATGCGTTCCACCGGCGTCAATACCGCTTCGGTATCGTGGGCCAGGGCGCGCACGGCGGCGGTCTCATACCCGCTGCGGTAGTACCCGGTGGCACCCGCATTCGCCAGCACCCAGGATGGCTTTCCCCGAATCGTAAAGGTGTCTTCCTTCCTGGTCAAAAGCTCGCAATGCTGACTGCTTTTCCCTCTTGCCGCCGAGGGAGCCATCTTCAGACAAACTGGAACCTGCCATAACTGGTCGTTGCCTGCGTTGAACTTGGCCCGATCATAGAAGTAACGCTGCTGCTGTAGTGTCACCTTTGTGGAATTGCCTGATGCCTCCGCTCTAATGCTGATCATGGGAACGCCGGGCTGTTTGACGAACGATTGCATGATCTTGTCCACGGGCTTACCAGAAACTTTCTGCAACATGGTCCAGAAGTCAGCCGCTGTAGTATTGCGATAGGCGTATTGCTTCAAGTAGGCGTTCAGCCCAGTGCGAAAGCCTTCCGGTCCCCAATAGGCCTCCAACATGCGCAGCACGGCCGCCGTCTTCCCATACGCCACGCCGTCAAACAGCTCCAGAATCTGGTCGGGTGTCTCTGCGGGCTGGTGGATTGCCCGAGTACTCGCCAGCGAGTCCACATCCAGGGCGCCCAGCGTGGTGAGAATGTCGCCCCGGCTCATCTCGTCGAGTCCCACATTCCATTCGGGCTTCCAGGCATCGACGGGTTTGCCTTCCATCCACGTGGCCAGGCCTTCGTTCAGCCAGACGTCGTCCCACCACTGCATGGTGACCAGATCGCCGAGCCATTGGTGGGCGATCTCATGGGTGATGACCACAGCTACTGTCTTTTTCAGGAACAGCGGAGCCGTTCGATCATCAAGCTGCAATAACGACGCGCGGGAAGTAATCAGCCCAATATTTTCCATCGCCCCCGAGGAAAAGTCCGGAAGTCCGATCAAATCCAGCTTTCCATAGGGATACTTGATTCCGAAATAATGGTTGTAGTAATGGAGTGCAAACTCTGCCGTTTCCAGCGCAAACCTGCCCAATTCCTTTTTTCCCGGGGTGCTGTAAACGCGGATCGGGATGCCGTCCGCCGCGCCCTCGACGTACTCGAAATGGCCAACCGCCCAGGCGGCCAGGTACGATGAGATTTTGGCTGTCGTTGCAAACTCGACCGTATGTTTGTCGGGATCCGGGCCCGGGGTATCGGAGACAACTGAGTTGTTGGAGAGGGCGGTGAGGTCCTTGTCCAAAACCACGGTGATGTCGAACGTCGCTTTGTAAGCCGGCTCATCGAAGGATGGGTAGGCTCGCCGCGCGTCGGTCGCTTCAAATTGCGTTGACGCATATTTCCGGCCCTGGTCATCGTGACCGATATAGAATCCGCGCATCTCGCTGTTCAAGATCCCCGTGTACTTGATATGGAGGGTTGCGGGTCCCGGCTGGAGGGCGGTGTCGACGACCAGGGTCACCTGCTGCTTCGTTTTCTCAGGAGTAACCCCGGCCTTCTGAGTGGCGCCGCCGCTCGAAATCGAGACCTCCTGGAAATCGATGTCGACCGCATTGAGAATGATCTGCGACGTCGGCTTCAGAACCCGGATCCTAATGGTCTCATCCCCGGCAAAGCTGGCCTTGGCCAGGTCTGGCGTGAGGACCAACCTGTAGTTGTCGGGAACCGCCGTTTCCGGCAAGCGCTGCGCACTGGCTAGGGCGGGCAGCAGGAAAAGAAATACATACCCAAAAATTCGCTTCATGTGGTCGTCTCCTTCGGACTGCGCGTCCCCGGCGGAAATGATGAAATCCGTTCCCTTTGTCATTGTTCTTCCTTACCTTGGGAGGTAAATTGTTTAGAATCGAACAGATTGGGGTCGAGCTTCATGTTGATCTTTATGTCCGAATACTCCTCCGTGAAAACCATCTTGTCGTCGACGTGGACTTCGACTCGCGCGGCAATCCATCCGATCCGAAGTTGGCGGTAGTCGGCAAACCGGATGTCCTCAAGCTTTTTCGGATCGGCCGTGGCCGGCTCAATCAGCCGCACAAACAACAGCCGGTTTTTTTCGACCCAGAACTGCTTCGACCTCAGATCACCTTTCTCGGCTCCCACTACGTAGACCGGCTGGCCTTCCCATGTGTCCTCGTGCCATTTTGTGAGATCAATTCCTTGTTCCTTCAACAGGTGGGTGGTGATCTCCGGGCCCTGGCGATAGACATCGAATCCCAGCACCAGCAGCAGATTAACCAGCGGACGCGTTGCAGACACCTTTCCGTTTTGAAACAAGGTCAGTGTCCCGTCGACCAGGAGGGCCCCGTTTCGGTTCTCCGGGGATCCAAAATCGATGCGTAGTTTTCCTGGCAGCATCGCTGTCTCGAACCAGGTCTCAACTTTGGTGGTGCCATCGGGATTGTAGGTCGTGCTCTTCTGCGTGAAAGTCACAGTGTCGTACCAGGCTTCTTTGTAGCGGGCGTGCATCGCGGCCAAAAGCGCCTCGCCACTGCGGACTTCCTGCGCAGCAACAATCGCTGACGTCAGCAAACACCCGATCGCCAAAGCAATATCGGCCCGTATTCTCATGAATCCTCCGCCTCACTAACAGGGATGAGAAATCCTAACGACTAAGAACAGCGCTGCAGGAGTTGACCTGATCGGTAGCCGGGATCCGCTTCCGCCGCGGCGGAGATCCCGGACGGCGCCGACCGCAGGCACGAGCCCGGGATCCCAAGGAACGGGATCCCGGCTACCAGACCTAAGGCCTAGCCGTGTGATAAAGCCCTGTGTGCAATCAGGCGCAAACCGACCCTCTATAAAGGTTTTCCTGGTGTATAAGTGCAGCAAGCTATCGCAATCTCAGATGGAAGCAGAAAAAATTAGGATGAAAGGTCAAACTGAGGGATGAATGGTCGCTGTCAATGCAGTCACGGGCGGAGGCACTACTGTGACGATTGGAAGCACAATCCTGACCGGGACTGAAAAGAAGATAAATAGAGTCAATCGGACTCTTTGGGATTTTCATGGGGAATCATTTCGAGTCCATAATTTCGGAATTCAGATTTGTCCACGCGACCGGAAAAGACTTCGGATATCTAAAGACTCAGGAGTTCGCGCAGTTTTCGGGATTGGCGCCGGGAGATGCCTACTCGCGGACCTTCAGCGAGGATGGCGTCGAGTCCGCCCTCCTGTTGCGGCTGAACAGACACAATCTTTCTCAAATTGACAATGTGTGAGCGGCTGGCCCGAAAGAAGAGGGCGGGGTCGAGGCGGGCATGAAGGGCGTTCAGAGACCTGTAAATCAGCGGGCGATTGCCTTCAAAATAGACCCGCGTGTAATTGCCCTCCGACTCAAGAAGCCGTATTTGATCCACCGCCAAAATCCAGCAACGCTCCCCGTCGCGGAGAAACACGCGCTTGGTTTCGCGAGGCGATGCTTGCTGCCGGGCGACGACTTTCCGCACTTTGTCGAGTGCCGATGCCAGGCGTTCCGGGGCGATGGGCTTTAATAGATAGTCAAGGGCGCTGATCTCAAAGGCCCTCACCGCATAATCCGGGTAGGCGGTTGTGAAGACGATGGTTTGATCCAACATATTGATCGCAGGCATGCAAGGAGCGCATGCCTGCGGCACCCAGCTGCGTCGAAAGAAAGCGCAAGCAAGCTTGCGCATTCCAAGGTTATCGTTCCTGCTGCGCCTGACCCTTGTCCTGCTGGGGCGAGCCCTTTTGGGCCGCGGTAGGACGCAGGGCTTTGATGGGGAAGGGAGGGCGGTGCAGCGGCGCAGGCATGGTCTTCAATCCTTCCTTGGCCAGCTCGATGGCCTTCTCGAGTTGCGGGTCACGGCCCTGCAGGAGGAGGTCGGGACGTTGCTCGACAACGTAGTCGGGATCGACCCCATGGTTCTCAACGACCCATTCTCCGCCGCCCTTCGCATTCGGCTCCCACCATGCCCAACCCGGTGCACTCACAAACCCGCCATCGAGCGTCGGCGGGAAACCGCCGATTCCAACGACCCCACCCCAGGTCCGTGTCCCGACGAGCGGACCGATCTTTTCCTTTTTGAAGTAGAAGGGGAACAGGTCGCCCCCGGAGCCCGCCTGCTCGTTCACAATCATCACCTTCGGACCGAAGAAAGCCGACTGCGGCACAAACTCCTTGCCTTCACGGGGCGACAGCGCCAGAAGCAAGCGGCGGCCCAGTTTCTCCGTGTAGAAATCAGGCGACCAACCGCCATGATTGAACCGTTCATCCACGATCATGCCGTCCTTGCCCAACTGTCCGGTGAAGTACTTGTCGAACATCATGACGCCAGAGACGGCAGTGTCGGGAACGTGCATGTAGCCAATTCGGCCGCCGGTCGCCTCCTCCACCTTGCGCCGGTTGTTCTCGACCCAATTGAAGTAACGCAGGTTTCCTTCACTGCCGATGGTTTTAACGGCGACGTCCCAGGCACCTTCTGTGCTGGGTTTATCGTTGATCTTCAGCGTGACCACCCGGTTTGCCATGTTCTGGAAGTAGGCATAGGGTTCGCGATCGGCGCGGGCCAACTGTCCTTCAACGGCGACCAGGTAATTGCCTTCCTTAATCTTCAAACCGGGTTCGGTGAGCGGGGAGCGGGTTTCGTCGTTCCAGTTCTCACCGGGGTAGATTTTCTTGATTTTGAAGAAACCGCCGTCGGCCTCGAGGTCGGCCCCGAGCATGCCCACGCCGACGCGCTTACGGGCGGGAAGATCTCCGCCACCGACGTAGGTGTGCGAGGTATCGAGCTCGGCGATCATCTCCCCGATGATGTAGTTCAGATCACTGCGGTGGGCCACCCAAGGCAGCAATGACTCGTACCGTTTGCCCACCGCCTCCCAGTCGAGGCCACCCATGTTCGGGTCCCAATAGAAATCTCGCTCCATGCGCCATGCCTCGTGCAGAATCTCTTTCCACTCTGCCCTGGGATCGGAATACACCTGCATGGCGGCGGTGTTCACCTTGCCGTCGCCCACCTTCTTTCCCGGTGCGGCCTCGATGATCCCGATGGTTTCGCCGGCGCCATAGATGAGCTTCTTGCCTTCGGTGTCGAGCTCAAAGCCGCCAATTCCCTGAAGCAGGACCTTGTCTTCGCGCTTTTTGACGTCGTAAAGGTGGAGCGCTCCCTGGGGTTGAGGGGGACCGGGCCGGCCCAACTCTGCGGCCTCCATGGGGGCGCTGATGAAAAAGAGCTTGTCCTTGCGCGCCAGCAGTCGTGCATAAATCCCCGGGGGCACGGGCACCTGAGAAACGCGGCGGCCCAGGCCTGCCAGATCGATCTGAATCGGTTTGACCTCGGGTTTCTTCTCGTCGGCCTTCTTCTCTTCAGACTTCTTTTCCCCATTGGCGGCGGATTTTGCATCCCCCTTCTTGTCGCCTTCGAGCTTCTTATCGGCATCAGGTTTCTTGTCATCGGTCTTCTTGTCGCTGTCGGCCTTCTTTTCAGCCTCGGCCTTTTTCTCGTCAGCCTTCTTCTCGTCAACGTCCTTTTCCTCGTCATTTTGAGGTCCGAACGGAGCGGCTTCGTCGGCCTTCAGTGTCAGAGCAAAGATGCCCCTGGTGCTGTAATAGTTGAACCGCAAATCAATGGCGCTGCCGGTCGGAAAGAAGAAGCGATCGGAGAGGAAGTAGAGGTACTTTCCTTCAGGATCAAACACGGGACTGCTGTCATCGTAGAAGCCTTCACTGACTTGGTGGACCTTCTGCTGCTCAAGCGAGTACAGAAAGATCAAATCCTTACCCGAGCCATTAAGGGGTTTCGCGTACGCCAGCCACCGGCTGTCGGGCGACCAGGAGGCCGGCAACCGGGTCTGAAATTCGGCGGTGTCCACAAGGACCGGTTGCTTCTTCTCGATGTCGACATACCAGAGCCTCAGCTTCTTGTCGGAGTAGACGAGTTTCTTGGAATCGGGGGACCAGGCAAGATTATAGCGATACCGAGTCGCATTACCATCGTGCGTGATGGCGACCTCGTCTCCGCCCTTCTGTGGTTGGATGTAGATCTCGTTTTCACCGGTGCGATCTGAGAAATAGGCGATCCATTTGCCGTCAGGTGACCACACCGGGTGGAGTTCATGGATGCCCGGACTGTTGGTCAAGTTGCGAGGGCTGCCGTGTTCGGCGGGGACAGTGAACACCTCTCCCCGGGCCGAAAACAGGGCCCGCACGCCGGAAGGTGAGATGTCGAACCAGTCGAGGCGGCTGCCGACGCTCATAAACTCCGGCCGCGCCGCCACCTCGTCACTGCCGACGTAGATCGGAACTTTTTGGGCCTCGCCTTTTTTCAAATCGTACGCGAAAAGCTGGCCGCCGTTCTCGTAAATGATCGCATCGGGTCCCAGGCTGGGCCACTTGATGTCAAATTCAGTGTAGTGGGTCAACTGGGAGGTCTTCTTCGCGGACATCTCGTATCGATAGAGATTCATGACCCCGTCGCGATCGGAAATAAAATAGATGGAGTTGCCGGACCACATGGGGAACATATCCATGGCTTCGGTGGTCGGCAGGGGATCGTAGGAGTGTTTCTTGAGGTCGAAGATAGCGATGGGACTCTTCCAGCCGCCTCGATAGCGCTTCCAGGTCCGGAATTCCTGTGAGGTGAAGTTGTAGGCAATCCGCTGGCGGTCGGGCGCGAAGCTCGCCAGCGAGGCGCGCGGGACGCTCAGCATCTCCGGAACCCCGCCTTCAGGCGATATCAGAAAGAGGCGGTCGTAATCCGGCAGTTCACTCGCCCGGTTGGAACGGAACAGAATTCGGCCATCCGGGGACCAACCCAGGACCATGTTAAAGCTCGGGTGGTAGGTGAGGCGTTTCGGTTCGCCACCGGCAACGGGCACCACGTACACGTCGGAATTTCCGCCATACTGCCCTGTAAAAGCGATCCATTTGCCGTCGGGAGAGAATTTGGGGAAGAGTTCGTCGCCGGGATGCGAAGTCAGACGACGAGCCGCCCCGCCCTGGGTCGAAGCCACCCATAAGTCTTCTGCATAGACAAACACCACCTGGTCGTGCCAGATGTCGGGGAAGCGCATCAGGCGTGTTTCGGGTGGAGCCGCCGGCAGCAACGAGCCCGACAGAAACAACAGCAGTATCATTGCCGCGAGAAAAGTCAGGGACAAGGCAGTTTTCATGCGAGTCTCTCCTTTGGACTTATCTATGGAATATGCGTGCACAGAGTTGGAAACAATTCTAGTCGGAGACCAGGAGTCCAGGAACAAGATAAGAGCAATCGGGCTGAGGCCGGTTTGGTTTTCGGCACCGGCTTGGATCTCATCTTGAAGAATTCCCCGGGTTCATGGGTTCCTAACGATATCCGGTTTTTGTTCCAGCCCATCCGGATCCGGATTACAGTGGAAGGAAGCTTCTAAAGACAGAAATTGAGCTTGGGCTCAGATTCAAGTTTATTAGACGTAGGAAGCCGGGTGATAGTTTCGAGGAAATTAGAAACCTGTTGCTTGGGTGGGGGACTGAGCCTGCATGCGTTTATGATCCGTTGCGGCCCTTGCCATCCCGTGGGCGGGACTGGGTGCGCGCCCCTGGTGTCCGCCATCCCACGGGATCAAGAATTTGCGTTGACTTCCCCTCGCATGCTTCCCGGCAACCCATGCATGCGGCATCCTCTTGGTGGCGCTTGTTCGACATAGCCCCGGTTACGAGGTGGCAGTCCGCCGCGGGAGGATGGCCCGCGGCGTCACCCGTCCAAACTCCCTCAGAGCATTCACTGGCCGCGTGCCGCAGAACGCCTCGCCAGCTCCTCTGCGGAAACGTCCTCCACATGCGTAGCAATGTACCAAACGTATCCAAAGGGATCCGTCACGCCCCCGCGTCGGTCCCCGTAGAACTCTACTTTGACGGGTTCCTTCTCTTTGGCCCCGGCGGTGATGGCTTGAGTGAACATCGCGTCCACATCTTCCACATAAACATAAAAAGTCACGGGACATCCGCCCACCGACTCCGGACTCAGCGCCCCCATTTCCGGAAACTCATCGGCCAGCATGATAATCGAATTTCCAATCCTGATCTCAGCATGCATGACCTTACCTTGGGGACCCAAGTGGCGCATCAACTCGGTCGCTCCAAAAGCCTTCTTATAAAATTCCAGCGCTCGGGGAGCGTCCTTGGTGATCAAGTGGGGTGTGAAGGTGTGATAGCCCTCGGGGATCGGTTTGACTTTACTTGCCATGAACCTTCTCCTTTCCATGGTTGACTTTTCTGGCAGTCAGTATGTCAGCCGCCGATTCGAATTGTATTGTAAACAATTGATCTGCTCAGAAAAAAGGGACATGGTTGACATGCTCGCTTCGATGGGCGAGGTAGGCGGTCGGGTGGATTCCGGAAAAACTTCGGAAATCATGGATGAAATGGGCCTGATCGAAGTAGCCGCAATTCAACGCGATCTCCGCCCAATCGATTTCATGCCCGTCGCTGAGGATGCGCAGGACTTCCTGAAAACGGAAAATCCGGCAAAACAGTTTTGGGGTCAGTCCGACGGATTCATGGAAAAGCTGGATGAAGCGCCGGGCGCTGAAACCCATTTGATCAACCACCTGGGAAATAGTTCTTAAACGCGCGACCCCCTGGAATTCACTGAGTGCATAAATTACCGCGGGATGGAGTTCCAGCGGGCGAACGACGCGATGGATCAAGAACTGCTCCAAAATTCGAAATTTGTCCGCCGGCGTTTGAGCTTCCTGCAACCGATCACGCAGATCACTGGCACCTGCTCCCCAGAGTGATTCCAGAGGGACGTGCGCCTCTTGAAGTTCATTGGCAGGGCATTTGAAGAACGGGGAAGCCCCTCCGGGCTTGAAGGCCACCCCGATCATCGACGCTTGCGGGGCCGTGTCGATGATCGAATATTCCGATTGCATGCCAACCACCACGGATGCGGGAAAGCTCTGGAATTGATTTATTTTCTGCCGGTCATACACGCGCAAGGTCTTCTCTTGGAGACTGATCAGCAGTTGCATCGTTCCATTGGGAAGGACGCGCTCGCGCCGGTGCGAGGGAGGATCGCCCTGTGAAAGCCACATCCATTTCACAAAGTACGCGAGCGGCGCTCGCGGAATGTAAGTCTGAAAGGCCATGGGACTGTCCGATTGGATTTTGACGGGCCATCATAACCTGCCTGAGCCACGCGGACAAGCTACGCCCAGTAATTCCTGTCCAGACTCCGGTATTGAATGGCTTCGCTGATATGGGGGGCCCCGATGTGCTCGCACTGTTCCAGGTCGGCGATCGTGCGAGCGACTTTGAGAATGCGGTCGAATGCGCGGGCGCTCAGACCCATCTTGGTGATGGCGTTTTCAAGGAGCCGATGGCAGGCCTCGTCGATGACGCAATACTTCCGGATCAGCCGGGGAGTCATCTGGGCATTGGAATAGATCTTCTCACTTCCAAAGCGCCCCTGCTGGATGCGCCGCGTGCATGCCACCCGTTCGCGAATGGCAGCGGAGCTCTCCGTGGTTTCCTTCGAGGCGAGGTCTTTGTATTTGACGGCGGGGACATCGATGTGAATGTCGATGCGGTCGAGCAGCGGACCCGACACCCGCGAGATATAGCGCTGAATCTGCGGGGGCGTGCAATTGCACTCCCGCGTGGGATCGTTGAAATGGCCGCAGGGGCAGGGGTTCATGGCAGCGGCCAGCATGAAGCGCGCGGGAAAGGTCAGCGACATAGAGGCGCGAGAAATCGTCACCTGACCGTCCTCCATGGGCTGGCGCATGACCTCCAGGACGTTTCGTTGAAATTCCGGCAATTCATCCAGGAACAACACCCCATGATGGGCGAGCGAGACCTCGCCGGGATGCGGGATGATCCCACCGCCAATCAAACCGGCATCCGAGATGGTGTGGTGGGGGGAGCGGAAGGGGCGCGTACCGACCAGTCCATGACAGGGGAGAAGCAGGCCGCTGACGCTGTGAATCTTGGTGGTCTCAATGGCTTCCTCAAAGGTCATGGGCGGCAGAATCGTCGGAATCCGTTTCGCCAGCATGGTCTTTCCGGATCCCGGGGGACCAATCATCAGGATGTTGTGTCCGCCTGCCGTCGCGACCTCCATGGCCCGCTTTGCATAATACTGGCCCTTGACGTCTCGGAAATCGACGCTGTATTGGGACGCCTCGGTGAGCATGGCTTCCTTGTCAATGCGGGTTGGCTCGAAGACCCTTGTGGCATTCACGAGGTCAAGGACGTCCGGCAGGCTCTTCATGGCGTAGACTTCGATCCCATCCACCACCGCAGCCTCACGGGCGTTTGTCTCCGGCAGGACCAGATATTTGACTTGTGATCCCCTGGCCCGGACTGCAATCGACAAGGCCCCCTTGATCGGCCGCAGACCCCCATCAAGGGAGAGTTCGCCGAGAAAAAGGTACTGGTCGATGTTCTTCTGCTGAAGGATTCCGTTTGTACCGAGAATGCCAATGGCGATCGGCAGGTCAAAGGCCGACCCTTCCTTTCGCACATCCGCCGGCGCCAGGTTGACGGTGATGTTTTGGAAAGGGAAGTCAAGCCCGCAATTCTTGATCGCCGACTTGATCCGCTCCCGGCTTTCCTTAACCGCGGGGTCAGGCAGGCCCACCGTGATGTAGTCGCCTTTGCCGGCAGAGATATCGACTTCAACTTCGACCAGGTACGCATCAATTCCGAATACGGCCGCACTCAAGGTTTTGAATAGCATGGCAGGAAGTTTGTCGGGGGAGGGTTAATCGAACGCTGTTATTATCGACGAAAAGAGGAAGATAGCAAAGGAAAAAAAGGTATCCTGGTGCTTGGTGGATCGCTAGAAGCGAGAGCCACCTGTCGAAGCTCGGCTGGGGCGGGATGTCTGCTCCTACGCGCGAAGGTGGCCTGAGTGGACGGATCGCGCAGAATCGCTTGATGGAGTTGAGAGCAGTCTGTCACCCCGCAAGCGGGGCTCTAACCCCTTCTATGATCTCACCCCACCCTCGCCCCGCAAAGAACACGGGCTCAGGTGGGGCCACATTCTGCCTGCCCTTCGGGCCCTGGAGCATGCTCTCGGCACGCCGATACCCAAACCCGGGAGCGCTCCGTGAGTCCGATCCTGCGGAAGGGTCTTCAACATTGCCGCCTAATTCTGCGTTGTACGCCATCCGCGTGGACAGATTGATCATGTGATTTGATTTAAGCAACAACCCATTGGAGCTTGCCCATTGGCCTCCGGCCCTGCAGCCCGCTTTCCTTGAAAGGATTTGACGTATTCGCAAGGGAAGGTGTAATTTTAGCGCCGTCTTCATCGTCAACAATCTCTGTCGTTCGACGAGTGCCTGGTTCGAGTCGCACCGCCATTCGAATCCATGCAAGAGGCAAGCTCTTCACTCGTTCGGGAGAGGAGGCGATTTGCTGTTCCCTCCGCCTATTTTCCCCGAAGATACGATCGCGTCATCTGAACAGGTTGCATTGCGAGAATTCCCTTCACGTGTCGAATTGTTGTGCCAATTCAGGAGGCCCGCCCAGAGATCGTGGCTGAGCCTCGAGGAGGACGAACATGCCGGATATAAAACCCCCAGGTCCTGCTACTGAACCCAAATTTGCGGATGCGGTCTTTGAAGGAGGCGGGGTCAAAGGCATTGGGCTGGTCGGAGCCCTGTCCTGCTGCGAATCGGAAAAAGGTTACTCGTGGAAGAACGTAGCGGGAACTTCAGCCGGAGCGATTACTGCTGCGCTGGTCGCGGCCGATTATAACGCGGCCGAAATCAAAGCCGAACTCGACCGCCTCATGCGGGAGGCATCTCCCGATGGGGCCGTGGGCTATGAACGGTTCAAGGATAAGAGCCTGCTGGACCAGGTTCCGCTGCTGGGGCCGGTCATGAGCCTCGGCTTCGAAAAGGGGATCTATGAAGGGAAGTTCTTTGAGGAGTGGTTGCGTGGGCTCCTGGAGAAGAAGAACAAGCGCACCTTTTCGGACCTGATTAATCCCGGCCATGAGCAGGATCCCAAGAACAGCCCCTATCGCTATCGCCTGAGGGTGGTTGCTTCCGATATCACGCGGCGGCGAATGTTGGTGCTCCCACAAGACATCGCTGATTATGAGGACTTCGGCGGCGACCCGGACAAGCTGGAGATTGCCCGGGCCGTCCGAATGTCGATGAGTATTCCTTTCTTCTTCGAGCCGGTTGAATTGACCTCCCGCGACGAGAAGTTTCCACGCACTGAGGAAGAGCGGGCCGCAGAGACTGCCCAGGGCAAGCCCATCCCCTTCAGTGCCAGGCAGCGTCGCTGCTATATCGTCGATGGCGGCGTGCTGAGTAATTTTCCGGTCGATCTGTTCGATGCGCCGCCCGATCGGCTTCCCCGATGGCCGACCTTTGGCTTCAAGCTGGTCGGCCCCAACGATGACCGCCCCAACCGCATCGGGGGCCCCCTGACGTTATTCGCGGCCCTCTTCACTACCATGATGGAAGCGCATGATCAACGCCATATGGATGAAGAAACTGCGGTGCGCACTATCAAGATCCGCACTGAACAGGTCAAGACTACCGAATTTGATTTGAAGCCTGCCGACAGCGATGCCCTGTATGAACGGGGGGGACAAGGCGCAAAGGAGTTTTTTGAGTGCTGGGACGCCATGGGGGGCTTCGCGGGATACGTGGCGAAGTATCGACGGCCGGGTTCGTAGTCGGAGGTCCTTAAGTCGAATCAGGCCTTTGTGTATTTCATCCGACTTCCGACAGCTGACCTCTGTTTTCGACATCATGATCTCCATCGGTTGAACTCTCTTTTATTATTTGTCGCAAATTTGAATCTAATCCTGAGGTCTCTTATCCTGCTCGCAATCGACTGGAAGAGGCACCGAATTGAGCTCTCCACCTTCAAATTCGTCAAAGCTCATTGAATTCGAGAGAAACAAGAAATTCCTTGGCGGCGGTTCGGCTGTCGGTTTGGAAATTGTCTTCCCGGTCGCCGATCTGGACGTCGTTTCTGCTCTGGCTACGGACTCGCCATTTCCTCAACGAACAATCGAGCTGGGACGCGAGGCGATCAAGGCCAGCGCAGGCCGGGATATTCTCTTTGGAAGTGGAAACGCCGAAGTCAGCTTCAATGGTAGCGCGAGCGCCTTTGCACAACTCGGCGTGTATTTCGACCCGGACGCAATGCTTCGAGGCCTCGAGCTCAACGACAACATTGAGCCGGGAATGAAGCTGGAGAACGACCCCGACGTCTTATACTCCGCCCTGCGGTGGGGGTATGACGTCAAAGGCTCGGCCAGCGGCTCTATCGCAATGGGAGCCCCCGGAGCGGTCACGTTTGGCGTGGATGGGGGGCAGGAGGGCCTCTATGCTGTCATTCGACGACTTGAGAAGAACACCGGGGCGCTGACGACGGTGGGCGAGACGCTCAATAGCTGGATGATGCCCTCCCAGATTGGCTCGGTTGACGACCTCACGCCCGGGACGTGGCTCATCGCCGATGTCGAAGGCTCAATCGCCCTCCAGTTGGGTGCTCAGTTCGGCTATAACTTCAATTGGGTTCAACAGGCGCAGATGGGTGGACTCAAGGGAGACATCGGTCTGCAACTTCAGCTGGGCATCTCAGCGGCGCTGGGATTTGAAGCCAGCGGGCAATATGCCGTCGTGGTCAGTCGTGAGTCGGCTGACGACCAGGACAAACGCCTCCGCCTGAGGTTGTTCAAGCAGCGCAAAAAAGGCTGGAACTTTGCGTTCGATGCTGGAGCCACTGTTCAAGGAGGGGGGTTCTTGCCCGCAAAGATGCAGGGCTTCATCCAAGCTGTCTTCGGGGTGCATGGCGCTCAGATTGTCAGGGATCTACGGCTTCTCAAGAAGTGGACCGACCCGAAACTCTCCCCGTCTGAAGGCTTGGCCGGTGTGAGCGCGGACTACGGATTGAATTTCCTCCGTGAAGTTACCAGCATTGACCCCTTGAAGCTGTTTGAAGAGTCGAAGAAAAAACTCCTCGGCTTCCTCGACTTGTGGGACAGCCTTCCCCATGGCGTGGCCACTCTTTTGGAGAGCCTCGTTGACGCGGATCCTTCGCATACACAGGATCATCTGATCGCGGTTCGGGAGGCCGCCAGGAAGATTGCCGGGGGGCAGCAGGATGACGCCGCGTGTTTCATCCGCACTCTGTTAGGAGACGTTGAATTCTTTCAGAGTGCGGTGGGGCGGTGGCTGGAGTCTGCCGCGGCCGGGGCGGTCCTGAAAGCATTGTCCGGTACCCGCGAGTTTGAGGAGCTTCAGCGCATCGCCCGGGTGACCGGTGATCTCCTGGCAGACGATGTCGTCGAGAAAACTGTCCTCGTGAAACTCAGCCAATTTATCAAATCCCACCTAGATCTCAAGCTCATTGAAAGCGTTTCAGACCGGGCCGGGTTCGATGCCCTCGATGAATGGCTCAAAGGCCGATTGTCAGGCTTTCTCAGTGAATCTTTGGACCTTGCGAGGCTGGATGAGATCCGGAAGACAATGCACCTGGTCCTCGATAAGGGTCAGGAGTTCTTTGACGCGAGCCTGAAAGCGCTCACGCGGACGTACGGGGTTCAATTCAATGCAGCTTTCCAGTCGTCAACGTCCCGCACGGCGCTGCTGGACATTGTTTTTGACTTCGGCGTGACGGGGTCGCTGGACGCCTTCCGGCAGGCCCTTTCAGGGAAGTTTGACACCCTCCTCATCGAGCGCCGGCCAGGCATCACGCTCAACGTGGCCACTCTGACACACCAAATCCAGCGGAACACTCATGTCGAAATCAACTTTCCCTTTTTCGAGTGCTCGCTCGACCATATCAACACGGCCTTGGCCAAGGTCAATGCAGTGGAAGCCGAAGAGGGTCGCCTCCTTCTGTATGAACTGGATGCCGAAGATGTCGTGACATCAAAGAACAGGAGAAACAGCCGGCTGGCTGTAGGCGGATATCTAAAAGTCGGCAACAACCAGGTTCGCGTGCATTCCACGGCGCCGTTGAGCTACTCCTATACGTTTCGGCAAGCAAAGAAAGGCATGAGGCGTGCGGATCTGTTGTTTCAGCTCAAACCGTATGTTGCCTCGTATTTTCCGGATGTATTCGCCTCCAGCGCCGGCACCGCCGGCGATCCATTTCTTATGTGGATCGACGCCCTGGACAAAGTGGCTGATCCGGAGGCGAGCCCTGGCTCCGATAATTTTGGGAACACCCTCATCTCGCTTGAAGTCAGCGTACCGGGTGTTGTCGCCTCGGCCTGGCTGAAGGCGTCACCGGACAAGAACTCTCCTCAATACCGGGACGTTTCGCTGCGTCTCCAGTCGAAGCTGAAACACCTGATCCCGTTCTATTACTTTCAAAACCTTAAGAACTATGGAAACATCGAACCGGCGGGCGTCCTGCTCGTCTATGCCGCCATGCCGGCGTGGGCGCCCCCTGATGATGTCTATTGGGATTTTCAGGATGGGGAGAAGCGAAAAAGCCTGGTGGGCTCTCAGCAGACATCTCAAAACCTTAGAATACTCTTGCAGAGCGTTCATGATCTCCTGGCCGAAACACCCGGAATGGGAGTCACCGCCGGATTCTTCAAACCCGACCAGGCCCCCCGCCTGCAGAAAGATGCCGTGGAGGGGATGAATGATGTCCTTCTTACCGGCTTGTTGGCCGTTGAGGCCAGCACCGCCCGTGGGGCGCGGGACGCCGCTGTTGCCCTCGCAAGGTTCCTGCAGGAGGCAGGAACCCGGCCTTCCGACGCAGTGGCCACCCTTGCAAGCTTTGGCTCAAAGATCACTGAGACCTTCAATGACAGGATCAAGAGCGTTTATGGAGGCGATGCCGTCCGTCCATTGGGTTCAATGGTCTTCCTTGAAGCGGCCTCGATCTTCGATCCCACGGCTGCTCAAACAAAAGCCATTCTGGATTTGATAGTGGTAAAGCAACAATCCGAATTCAATCTGCCGGACTTTCTCACAGGGACCATCCCCCCCAAGTCAGAGATGCTTGTTCAGCAACGGTTAGTCAGCACGGGCTGGTGAGGGACGGCCGGGGATGGTTTTATCCAGGACCCTGGTTGCACAAAGATTTTTCCCGTGAGGGAAGATGGGAGGACTCAGCATGCTTCAGCATCTTGATACGTTCATCGCCTTCGCGGTGGTCATGGTGGGGGTCAGCCTTCTGATTACCATTATGACGCAAATGATTTCCGCATTCTTCGGATTGCGTGGAACCAACTTGAAATGGGGGATTGAAGAATTGCTCCGGACAATCGATCCGGCGCTCGATAAGCACACCGGGGAGATTGCTGACAAAATCCTGCACCAACCCTCAATTTCAGACTCCACATTTTCGAAATTTGAGAAACGGCTGCCATGGCTGGCGTGGCTGGCCCAGAAGATCGGCTGGGTCGAACGGCTGGTATCCCAATGGCGGCTGGCCTCAACGATACGCCCGGAGGAGTTTCTATTCTCGTTACGAACCCTGGCGCATGCACCTCTCCAGAAAGGGGAATCAGGCGAATGGCAGGAAAAGCTTGCCGAGGCGTTGACCGAGAGCGATGCCAACGCTGAGGCCCGGTTTCACCTGGTCACCCGAAAGATCCAGGACCTGTCCCCCGAATTGATCAAGACCCTGGATACCCTTTTTCCACAACTGGCCGCGAGCGCCCAGAAAGCCATCGGGGATATCGAGCAGGGATTCAACTCCACCATGGACCGCGTGTCGCAGCGTTTTGCCATGCAGATGCGGATCTGGACGGTGATCATGTCGTTCCTTCTTGCATTTGTCTTGCACTTGGACGCCTTCCGGCTTTCGACACAGCTGTCGTCCGATGCGACGGTGCGCGCCAGCCTTGTGGCGAGCGCCGAAACGATAACCCACCAGGCGGGGGATGTGCTGGGCAAGACTTCGTCTTCACCGTTTGTTGAAGCGATGAAGCAACTGAAAGGTCAGGACCCGCTCGCCAACCAGTTGCTCCCCTTCCCACCGGTCCTTGAAAGCAATGAGGAAGCTGAAACCTGGATCAGGGAGCAGGTAAAAGACAGTGATCAAGCCGAAACGCTCGTCAAGGAGTATCGCGAGGTACTTCAGGCGACCCTGAGGACCCGCATGGATTCGCTGAAGATGCAGGTGAACTCCCTCAAAGACGAATTGAATAAGACCGAATTCCAGTTGGTTCCGGACCCCTATCCGGGATGGGATTTTCTGCCCCGCCACCCCCATTGGAAGCGGCACCTGGCCGGGATTCTCTGTGCAGCCGCCTTGCTGAGCCTGGGGGCGCCATTCTGGTTCAACACCTTGAAGACCCTTACGAACTTGCGGCCGGTCCTTGCTACAAAGCAACAGAAGGAGAGTGAGCAAAGCTCGGGGTGAGGTGGAAACCAGAGGACGGGACACGGATTGGAGTTCAGATGGATGGAGGGCTTACAGCTCCGTCATTGAACCACGGTAATCCGGATCCTGTCTCCGACCCGGAGCTGCCGGACATTTCGGATTCCGTTGATTTGTTTCAAGGACTCCACTGTGGTGTTGTAGTTCTGGGCGATGGAAAAGAGCGTTTCTCCCGGCCGGACACTGTGAACTACCGTCCCGGACCGCTTCGAGGAAACAGCTTTTCGGGGGGCGCTCGCAGCGGACGTCTTTATCTGTCCTCTTGGTGTGCCGGCGACCCGGCTTGGAATGTCCTCAGCCGCCATTCGAACTGTCAGTCGCTGGCCGGGACGGATCCTGGAGTTCAATCCGAGCCGGTTCCACTTCCGAAGCTGGCTCTGCGTCACGTCGTATCTTGCCGCAATCATTCCAAGCGTCTCCCCCCGCTCCACACGGTGTTTGACCACCGTGGTTTTCGTGCCTGAGGAGGCGGCGGGGATGATAATCTTAGTCCCTTCTTCCAACTTGGATCCCTGGGTTAACTGGTTGACTTGCGCGATGGCGCTCACCGTGGTGCGGTACCTGCTTGCTATCGTGGAGAGCGTCTCTCCCGGGCCGACGCGGTGTCGACGCCAAAGCACGCGTTTGTCCTCCGGGATCACGGCAATTTCCTGGGTGAATTTTTCTTTTGTTCCGGGGGGGAGATTGAGTTGAAAATCCGGCTCGTTGGGAGGGGTCGTCATCCGAAGAAGTTGGGGATTCAAAATCTGGAGATTTTCCACGGAGGTATCGATCGTTTCCGCGATCAGCCGCAGATCTGTAGGGGTTGATACGGTCACCCGCTCGGTCACCCGTGGGGGCAAAGGCTCCACGTTGAATCCGTACTTTTCCGGGTTCTTGGCAATAATGGTGACTGCCAGGATGGCAGGAACATAGTTCTCTGTTTGAAGGGGCAACACATGGTGAGCGACCATCTGCCAAAAATCGGCATAACCGGAGCGCTCGATGGCCTTTTGGACATTGCCCGGACCGCAGTTATAAGCCGCCATGGCCAGATACCAATCTTCGTACTCCTCATACAGGTCTTTCAAATGCTGCGCGGCGGCCCGGGTCGATTTTTCCGGATCCTGGCGTTCGTCGACCCACCAATTCTGCACGAGCCCATACTCTGCGCCCCGGAAGGGCACGAATTGCCAGATCCCCTTGGCTTTCTTATTGGACAATGCCAGCGGCTGGTATCCGCTCTCCACTTGAGCCAGATAGATAAGGTCCTTCGGAACCCCCGTTTCGCGGAGAACTCGGTCAATCATCGGCCGGAAGGCGCCCACCCGACGCAGCCCGTTTTCCATCGCCCCGCGCCCCCGTCCACGCGCGAAGTAATCAAGAAAATTCAAGACGCGCTCGTTGACCGTGATGGGAAGGTCGTGGGAGACCTCGGTCAATTCCTTTTCGGCCGTCGCTTTGAGTTTTTCATCAATTCTCGAGGGGAAGGTTTCGATGTCCAGGATTTCATCCGAGGGGGCCGGTTCATATTTCTGAGTCGTAAATCCATCGCCTTCCTTGAGGGCGATGACCTCGTAGGCATGAATGCGGTCAATCAGGCTGTCGAACTCTTTCTCAAGCCGTTCGTCCGAATGTAATGGAAGAGAGGATTGCAACATCACGTCCACTGCACGGTCGAACGACCTCTTGGCACGATCCAGATGGCCCTGATGGTAATCGTCTTCTCCTTGCCGGAAGTCCGCCTCCGCCTGCTCTATGATCTTTTTAGCGGCGTCGAAGGGTTCGGGAGCCAGGTCTGCCGGGAGGGGATACCTGTTTGGCACCGGGAGTTTTGAGAGCAGGGGAGAGGGAACGGTGATTACGGGCGGACTGACGATCGGTTTCTTTCGGGCACTCGTGCTGTCGCAGGAGGCGAAAACCCACGCCAGACAAAGGAGGAGAAGAAATTTGGCCGGTGTCGCCGCTCTCTTGAATGAAACCATCTGGCAATGAGTCCGCACTCAAAATAAAGAAAAACCGCGCTCATCTTACACGAGCCCCCTGGGAGAGTCAATTTGGACGGCATTTTTACAGTATTAAACAACCAAAGTAAATGCTGATGAATCTATGTGCATAGCTGTGGAAGTAAAGAAGGTCTTGAGGTATACGCGGTCCGAAGAGGAGTATAATATCAGGGTAGAACTGAGGACTGCCCAACTAAGGTTGAGCCGAGGATCGATTCTCGGCGGTTCAAAGAACCCGAAGGGCCCCACACAGAATCGAAGGGTGAGTGACTTGGAATGTTGGCCAGAAATCAAGAGACGGGAGGAGTTATGTTGACAAAGAGGTGGCGCCAGATGCGAATATTACCGGTTCTCCTGGCGGGAGTCGTCAGCATCGCTTTGGGACAGAGCCCCACACAGGAACCGCCGGTGAAGAAGGCGGAAGACGTGAAGGAAGCCAGTGCGGGACCCCCATCCACACAGGCGCAGCCGGCTTCGGAGGATCCCAGGGTGGAGCGCCGGGAAGTGATCGTTCCATCCGGCACCCGCATCCCTCTGTCGGTGGTGAACTTTGTAAGTTCCCGGAACGCGAAGGCTGGGGATCCGGTTTATCTGGAGACCATGTTTCCCATTACGATAGGCAACCGCGTGATCATTCCGGTGGGCAGTTACGTCCGTGGAACAATCACTGAGGTCAAACGGTCGGGGCGGGTCAAAGGGCGTGCAGAGATGTATCTCCGTTTCGACAGCCTCACGCTGCCCAATGGAACGACCAGGGAATTTACGGCGACGGTCTCACAAGCCGACGCGCGAATTCCTGGAAACTTGAAGGAAGGGAAAATCGAAGCCGAGGGAACGAAGGGCCGGGATGCCGGTACTATTGCCGCTACTGGGGCGGCCGGGACTTCGATTGGGGCCATCGCTGGGGGTGCCTCCGGTCATCCTGGGATGGGAACAGCCATCGGTGCGGGAGCAGGGGCTGTGGCGGGATTGATCGTGGCACTGGTGCAGCGGGGCAATGAGGTTGATCTCTATCGCGGGACGGAAGTGGACATGACCCTGGACCGGAATCTGGTCTTTGATGAGGGCGAGTTGACGCACTTTGGGCGCGACCCGTCCAGCGACCGGTACTACGAACGTCCCGGGCCGCCCCCACGACAGGGCGGAGCAGACCCCAGGGATCGCAGAAGGTTTCCTTATCCATTCTAGGGGCTCGCGACTCGAAGCTGTGTAGAACCGCCCAGGCAATCTTATGCCGGGGGCGTTTCGATTGCGGATTGTGGATTTCGGAATGCGGATTGAAGCATGGCGAGGCGATTCTGAGAGGTATCGGCCCGTATTTCGTCGCTACCTTGGGATAAATTGTGGCGAATAACGTGGGATAGAATTTAAGGCCGATTTCAAATTGGCCGGCCACCGCAATTTGCGGTTGCCGGCTTTTTATTTCGTGGATGACTTGGCCGGCTTTGTCAGATGAGTCTTTGCCAGATCGCGGAAAACCTTGAATGCCGTGAATTCCCGGTTTCCAAAAGTCATTCGGCCAAGCTCCACGGCAGACCAGACAAAATAGAGGATCGTGACGATCAGATGCACGGAAAAGAAGGATTCACTGGGGGTCACCGCTGAAAACACAAACTGGACAAACCATAGGGTGAACAGAAGGCAGGCTTCAAACCAGCTGAACCGCATGTTAATGAGCAGGACCAATCCCAGGAGGGACTGCGAGATGGTCAGGGCAATCTCTAGTTTCTGGTGGGCGTTGAAGGGAATGGGTGTAAGCGCCCCCATCCGTATCGAATAGACGATTGGCAACATGGCGGCCAGCAAGGTCCACTGATTGATATTTGAGGACACCATGTTCATCAGGGCCAGGGGGGCGTTCCTGACGGTTCGCGCCCAGTAAAGAGCCGAGACTTTTTCGGGAAACTCCGATAAAAACGGGGCGACCCACTGGACAAAGACAAACTGGGAAATTCCCGCAGAAACAGCGAGCACCAGCATGCTGTGGAGGAAGGGTTCCGCCACAAAATACATGACAAGGCCCCCTCCCAGAAAAAGGCCAACAATCGCGGTGTTTCTCACGCCCCGCGACGAGGTCATGATTTTCCGGGGCATATATTCGAGTTCTTCAATCTTCTCTTCGCTCTGAGGCGGAATTCGCTGAAGAATGTAGAGATACACGAAATAGATGGCCATCAGGATGACGCTGTCAAAGACGGAGAGTTGCCCTTTGAGGAGGATGATAAAGAAATAGAGGATGGGTGCCGCCAGGGAGACGACCTCGACCGCGTGTTCGCGTTCGAGCACGATCTCGCGGAGCGGCTGTTTGGTTTTCCTACGGTTGAAGAACGCCGCTGTAGCGTAAATCAGCGGCCAGCCCAGCCCGACCAGGAGACGCAACGACCCGGTCAGGTTGGCCGTCATCAGATCGACTCTCTTTTCCCAGGCGATAACGAATTCAACTGCGAATTCGGGCAACGTTTGCAGCCAGGCCAGGATCGCGAGCGCCAATCCTTGAGAGATCAAGAATTGGGCGGCTTCGGCGGCCCAGGCAATCATCAAAGAAGCGACCAGCACGCTGGGAAAGGTCCACAGGGCTGAGAGGGGGGACCCCGCAGCCGGAACCGTTGGAGGGGGTTGGAACCGGATCAATCCGAGGAGGAAACCATTGAATTTTTGTCTCATTCAAGAAGGGCGGGTCTCATTCAGTGAAGCAGACCGCGTGGTTCTTCGAAATGCTGGAGTGTTTTAAGAACCTGGCATCCTTTCGGAGTGGAAAGTCTTCGCGATAGTGGGCCCCGCGGCTCTCTTCTCGCGCCAGGGCCGAGGCCGTGACGACGCTGGCCACGGAGAGCAGATTGCGGAGCCGTAAGGCGTGGGGGGTGCTGTCGCAGGGGCGGGCGTGGGCCTCGCACTCTTCGAGTTCCTTGAGAGCATGCCTGAGACTCAGCCCTGAGCGGATGACCCCGACAAATTGCCACATCACCTTCTTCAACCGTCCGACCAGTTCCTCCGCCAGGACGTGTCCTTTCCCGCTTGAAGCGGCCTTTTCGGAATGACCGTTGGAGTGCATCGGGACCGGAGGAGGAGGGTTTTCTCCGCGCATCGCCTCGCCCGCCCGGGCACCGAACACGAGACTCTCAAGAAGCGAATTTGAGGACAGGCGATTGGAGCCGTGGACGCCTGAACAGGATGCCTCACCCGCGGCGTAAAGACCCCGCAGGGAGGTTCTCCCCTGAGTATCGATCTTGATGCCTCCGATGCAGTAATGAGCAGCGGGATGGATCGGAATCATGTTTTCCGAAATATCGATATTGAATTCGAGGAACATCTCGTACACGGCGGGAAATCGACGCTTCAGAATTTCCCCATCGAGATGGGTGCAATCCAGATAAACGTAGCTGCTTTGGGTCTTGACCATCTCCATCAGGATGGCCCGGCTCACCACGTCGCGCGGGGCCAGTTCTTCCTGGGGATGATAGTGGTGCATAAACCGCTCTAAATCGGCATTGCGAAGATAGGCCCCTTCTGCGCGCAAGGACTCCGGCAGTAAAACGCGGGGAGCGTTCTTCAGGTTAAGCACCGTGGGATGGAACTGGATGAACTCCATGTCGCTCAGTTCCGCCCCGGCGCGGAATGCAATGGCCAGTCCATCGCCGGTCGAAAGCTCCGTATTCGTGGTTTCGGGATAGAGTTGGCCCATTCCGCCCGTTCCTGCAAACACTGCGCGGGCAGAGACCGTATGTTGACGACCCGTTTTGAGATCGCAGTAATGCGCCCCCACTACCGAGCCATTCTTGATGATCAAATCTTCTGCCGCCGTGTTCTTTAGAACTTTGACGTTCGGAAGACCGGCGATCCGACGGTTCAGGGTCTCGAGTATTTCGTTCGTTGTGCTCTGAGAACGTCCCTTGAATACGTATGATCTTGGCTCGGCCCCGGGCTTGGGCGATAGAACCCTTCCGGCGTGGCGCTCGAAGGAGGCACCCCAAGAGACCAATTCCTCCATGTAGCGAGGACCCTCCTCCACAAGCACTTTCACCGCCTCGGTCTTGCACAGCCCCTCTCCCGCACAGAGGGTGTCTTCATAATGAAGCCGGATCTCCTCCTCGTCGCTGGAGGCGATGGCGATCACCCCGTCCGAGTGCTTGGAGGGTTGCGCGACGGAACACTGCTTCGTCAGCATCAGGACACTTCCCGAGTCGGCGAGCGCGAGGGCGCACCGCATGGCGGCGACCCCGCTCCCCACAATCAAGAAATCTGTTTTCTCCAACTCGCAGGACTTCATACGCAAGGTCATCATACCCTAGCAAAAAAAATTTGAGCAATAGTTTTTCAGCGGAGGATTTTTCACAATCTGCACAAGCAGGGGATGGGGAATTCGATTGCTGGCACTCAAAGGGGTGTGATACGTTATTTGTTTTGAACACGCGGTCGGAGGGTACTCGAGAGTTCCCGTCCACAAAGGAACGATCGGGCCAGGGAGCCTGCCGGTTCCCCTCAGGGGGCTCGCCCCGGGCCTTGAAATTTAATCCGACCTCATGCCATCGGCTTGAGACTCTTGACCCACGAGGCGGCCATGGGGAAGCGCTATGATTGAAATTCAAGTCCCAATCGCCACGCGCCGGTATTCCATTATCCTGGGACGAGGCGAAGCGACTGAGAATCCCGCATTGAAGAGCCTTGTCAAGTCGAGCACCAAGGTGTTCCTGATCACCAACCGCACGATCTGGGGCAAGTACTCGCAGCGGGTCCGCTCCAAAGGCAGCATCCTGGCTTCGGCTGTTCCCCTGCTGATCCCGGACGGGGAGCGTTTCAAGAATATGCGATGGTACCAGTGGCTCTGCCGGGAACTCGTCCGCCGGGGAGCAGACCGCAAGTCCCTGATCGTGGCGCTGGGCGGGGGCGTGGTGGGAGACCTGGCCGGATTTGTGGCCTCCTCTGTTTTGAGGGGGCTGCCACTGGCTCAGATCCCAACCTCGCTGCTGGCGCAGATCGACAGTTCCATCGGCGGAAAGACTGCCGTGAATTTGCCTGAAGGAAAGAACATGGTCGGGGCTTTTTACCAGCCTGCTCTGGTGGTCACCGATCCGCTGTTTTTGAAAACCCTGCCTCCTCGAGAGCTTCGGGCAGGCCTTTATGAGGCCATTAAGTATGGCGTGATTGAGGACCGGGAGCTGTTTGCATTCATCGAATCCCGGATTGAAGATCTGCTGCAATGCGATCTGAAAGCACTCGAGACGGTTATCCGCCATTGTGCGTTTGCCAAGGCCGCGATCGTGGGGAAGGACGAGCGGGAATCCGGAATTCGCAAGACCCTGAATTTCGGGCACACCCTTGGGCACGCCCTGGAGGCCGGAACCTCCTACCGGCGGTTCAAACATGGAGAAGCGGTGGCGTGGGGCATGCTCATGGCAACGCGCCTGGCGGAAAAGCTCTCGTTGATGTCCCCGGCTGATTCCAGGCGCGTGGTCGCGTGCATCGGCGCGGCCGGCCCATTGCCAAGAATTTCGGACCTCGCCGCGGATACAATTTTCAAACATATGCGGCACGACAAGAAGGCGATTGCAGGTAAACTTCAATTGGTTCTCCCCACGGAGATCGGTTCCGTAAAGGTCGTCGAGGGGGTTGACGCCAAAATGATCCGCGGGGCGTACCGCGAGATTCAAAACGAAAGCCTGCGAGACGATGGAGCCTGGAGCCAGGTGAGGAATTCCCGGCCCATCGGTTTCGTCGAGGTGAGCCCGGTTAGCCAAGGCGAGCGGAAAAACAGCCGTCGACGATCCTTATGAGAGCAGATCGAATGAAGACCGCCACCTCCCGAGGCAGTCAGGCAAGAAAAGCAGAAAATGTGCGCGCCATGTTTGGGGCCATTGCACCTCGCTATGACCTGGCCAATCACGTGCTTTCGCTTAATTTTGACCGGCGGTGGCGTCGATTTGCAGTTCGACAAATTGTGGCGCGCCTCAATCGCCGCGACTTCGATGCGCTTGATCTTGCCTGTGGAACGGGAGACCTCACTGCCGCCCTGGGCGCGGCCACCTCCGGGCGGGTCGTGGGACTGGATTTCTGTCATCCCATGCTGGTGATCGGCGCCCACAAACTGGCCCGGCAGAATCATCGTTCCCGGATTGCTCTATATGAAGCCGACGCCCTGAATTTGCCCCTTCGGGAGGCAAGCTTTGATGCGGTCACCATCGCTTTCGGATTGAGGAATCTGGAAAACTATGAGGACGGGTTGTCGGAGATGTGCCGAGCCCTGCGGCCCGGCGGAGTCCTGGCGGTTTTGGAATTCTCCAGGCCCCGCATGCCGGGGTTTCGACATCTGTACCAGGTCTACTTCTCGAAGGTGCTGCCCTGGCTGGGGGCGCAGCTGAGCGGGGTGAAAGGACCCTACGACTACCTTCCGGATTCCGTATCGAAGTTTCCGACCCGGGAGGAACTCAGAGCGCTGATGGAAAAGATTGGCTTTGTCAATGTCGTCTTCTTCAATTTGACCGGCGGCATTGCGGCGCTGCATTTGGGAACGAAGGCGTAAGTGCAGTTGCCAGTTCTCAGTTCTCAGTTGTCAGTTCCCGTTTGTTAGTGTTCAAGGTCGATGGTTTTTCACTGCGTGAACTAAGTTCTAATATTGGTTCATTGGGTGACTTGCAGCACGATCTAAGTGCCCAAGGCTAATTCCTGACTACTCGCAACCGACAACTGAGAGCTGGCAACTGAGAACTGGCAACCGGCAACTACTATGGATTTCAAACTCGCAACCTCATTTGTTCCCCGCGGTGACCAGGTCACGGCGATTGGCGAGCTCGTTGAGGCCCTCACCGATGGTGAAAAGCACCAGGTGTTGCTCGGGGTGACGGGCTCGGGAAAAACGTTTACCGTCGCCAAAGTCCTTGAGACGGTGAATCGTCCCACCCTCGTGCTTGCCCATAACAAGACCCTGGCGGCACAGCTCTATCACGAGTTTCGCGCCTTCTTTCCACACAATGCAGTCGAGTATTTCGTGTCGTATTACGATTACTACCAGCCGGAGGCCTACCTGGCCGCGACCGACACTTACATCGAGAAAGAAGCCACGATCAACGAGGAGATCGACAAGCTGCGGCTGTCGGCGACCAAGTCTCTTTTCGAGCGGCGGGATTGCATCATTGTCGCTTCCGTATCCTGTATTTATGGGCTCGGATCACCGGAAGCTTATTACGGCATGTTGATGTTTCTGGAAAAGGGACAGCGCATCGCCCGAAAGGAAATCCTGCACCGACTGGTCGAGATTCTTTACGAGCGGAATGACACGGAGTTCAAGCGCGGGACCTTTCGGGTTCGCGGGGACGTGATTGAGGTCTTCACCACCTATTCCGACGATGCGCTTCGAATCGCTTTGTGGGGGGACGAGATAGAAAGTCTCTCGCGCGTGGATCCGCTGACCGGGGCGGTTAAGGAAACCTTCATTCGGATGCCGATCTATCCGCGAACCCATTTTGTGATGCCGCGCTCCACGCTGGAGATTGCCATTGAGCGGATCCTGGCAGAAATGGAGGATTGGGTGCCGCGGCTGGAGGCCAAGGGGAAACTGATCGAGGCACAACGCTTGCGCCAGCGCACCCTCTTCGACGTCGAAATGATACGTGAGATCGGGTATTGCCACGGCATCGAAAACTACTCGCGCCACTTCACTGATCGGAAGCCGGGCGAGGCGCCCCCGACGCTGCTGGATTACCTTCCTCGCGACGCCGTGCTGGTTGTCGATGAAAGCCACCAGACCATCCCGCAGGTCCGCGGGATGTACCACGGCGACCGCTCCCGGAAGGAAAACCTGGTCGAGTACGGGTTCCGCCTTCCGTCCGCCCTCGACAACCGGCCGCTCACGTTCGAGGAATTTGAAAAACGCGTGAACCAGGCCATTTATGTCTCTGCCACCCCCGGTCCCTATGAATTGACGAAGACGGGGGGAGCGTTTGTGGAGCAAGTGATACGGCCAACCGGGCTCGTGGATCCCGCGGTCGAGGTGCGCCCCGTTAAAGGGCAGATCGATGACTTAATGCACGAAATTAAACTGCGTGCCGAGAGCCGGGAGCGGGTCCTCGTGACGACCCTGACCAAGCGCATGGCGGAAGATTTGACGGAGTACCTTACGGAGACGGGGGTGCGCTGCCGTTATTTGCATTCCGACATCGAAACCCTGGATCGCATCAAGATCCTGCGAGACCTGCGAAAAGGAGAGTTTGATGCCCTGATCGGCATCAACCTGTTACGTGAGGGACTCGACCTGCCGGAGGTCTCGCTGGTGGCGATTCTCGACGCCGATAAAGAGGGATTTTTGCGTTCCTCGGGATCGCTCATCCAAACGATCGGCCGGGCAGCACGACACCTCCATGGAAAAGCCATCCTCTATGCGGATGTGAGCACGCAATCGATGGAAACTGCCATCGCGGAAACGAACCGCCGGCGGGCGATTCAGATGCGCTACAATGAAGAGAATCACATTACGCCGGAGTCCATCATCAAGCCGATCGATATGACCTTGGTGGCGATCGCCGCCGCGGACTATGTCGAGGTGGAAACCGAACTTCCTGACGAGATGTGGGTCGCTGAGCCCGAGCGGCTTGATGAACTCGTCGCCACGCTGGAGCGGCAAATGCGCGACGCCGCCAAGAAATTTGAATTTGAGAAGGCGGCGTCGTTGAGGGACCGGATTCGTGACTTGAAATCGAGAGCGGTGTCTTCTGTAATGTAAAGTTCAAAGTTCAAGAGAACCCAGTTCAAGGTTCAAAGTTCAAATGACCTAGTCCAAAGTCCAAGGTCCAAAGTCTGGAAACCCAGTTCAAAGTTCTAATTCAAAGTTAAAACCCCTAGTGCTTCTTCGGCTTTCTGGCTTCCTGCTCTCTGGCCTCTTGCCTTCGAACTCTGACTTCTGATTTCTGACCTCTGTATTCCGGCCTCAGGCTTCTTTCTTTTCTGACGCCCGACACCCGGAACCTGACACCTTCTCTTCACCCGTGCACAAACGCCTTCCGCCCCGCAAACCGGGCGCGCGATCCCAGCTCTTCTTCGATCCGAAGCAGCTGGTTGTACTTGGCAATGCGCTCGCTCCGGCACCCGGAGCCGGTTTTGATTTTGCCGCCGCTGACGGCCACGGTCAGGTCGGCAATGGTCGCATCCTCGGTTTCGCCGGACCGATGGGAAACAAAAATCCCATACCCCGCCTTGCGGGCCGTCCGGATGGCATCGAGGGTTTCCGTGAGGGTCCCGATTTGATTGAGCTTGATGAGAACCGAGTTGGCCACACCTTCCTTGATCCCACGAGCAATGATTTGAGGGTTGGTACAAAAGACATCATCACCGACCAGTTCGATCTTTCTGCCGAGTGTTCGTGTCAACTCCTTCCAGCCCTCCCAGTCGTTCTCCGCCAGCCCATCCTCCAGGGAGACGATGGGGTAGTGCCGCACCCATTTTTCCCACAATTGAATCATCTGGGCGGTGGTCTTCTTGACTCGAGTGGACTTCCAGAAGAAGTACCGGCCTGAATCGTAAAGTTCGCTGGCTGCCGGATCAAGGGCAATAGAAACCTGCTTGCCCGGTTTGTATCCAGCCGACTCGATGGCTCGCAGGATGACTTCAACCGCTTCTTCATTGGATTTTAACTCGGGCGCAAATCCCCCTTCATCACCCACCGCCGTGCTGTATCCCTTCTTTTTCAGGATGCCTTTCAGCGCGTGAAACGTTTCAATCCCCATGCGGATGCTTTCTGAGAACCTTGAGGCGCCGTGGGGGACGATCATGAACTCCTGAAAATCGACGTTGTTATCCGCGTGCCGGCCACCGTTGATGACATTCATGCTGGGAACGGGAAGCAGATTGGCGTTTCTTCCGCCCAGATAACGGAAGAGCGGGATCCCCTTTGTGTGCGCGGCGGCTTTGGATACCGCCAACGATACGCCGAGAATCGCATTGGCTCCAAGCTTCGATTTGTTCGGTGTCCCATCCAAAGCGATCATCTTCCGGTCAACGGCCGCCTGGTCAAAGACATTCATTCCCCGGAGTCGTGGAGCGACGATTTTGTTGACATTGGCCACAGCGGTTTGAACGCCCTTGCCGGAGTACCTCTTCGACTTCGTATCGCGCAACTCCATGGCCTCTCGCTCTCCCGTCGACGCGCCGGAGGGAACAATGGCCGAGGCTCTGATGCCGTTCTTGAGAGTAACTTCCACTTCAACGGTGGGATTTCCACGAGAATCGAGAACCTCTCGCGCATGAATTGACTTCAATATCGACATGAAAAAGGTTCCTTTCTTGTCAGGGAGATCGTTAAGAGTGCACCCCTCGAGGGAGAGCTCCCTGCAATTGACTTTTGCCGAAGTAAGACTCAAAGACCGGGGAATCATAGCAAACGGCCGATGATTCCGCTACGGTCCCGCTTGAAATCTCATCGATCGATGGTCTCGAATAGTCAGATCGACACCCCGGGTTCATGCAAAGAGCGTCACGCCGCCGGCATCGCCCGCTTCCGACCTTGGAGACACAAAAAGGCGGCAGATGAGGTTGATTCCTGCTTATCCCTGAATTGCAGACCCGCAAGGACCGCATGTCTGCGGCACCCGATGTCAGCGCTCTATGCTAAGATATTGCTCGAAATGGAAAACACCCCGATGACAAAGACGTTGTACGTGTTGGTCGCCATGGTTGGCCTGACCGCCACGGTAATGTTCTACTACGAGGCGTTTTCAAATCCAAAGGAGACGACGATGAAGCTCAAGGAAGGTGATCCGGCCCCCGATTTCGAGCTCCCCTCGCAGGCCGGACAACAGATACGCTTATCCAGCTTTCAGAACAAGAAGAACGTCGTGCTCTATTTCTATCCCAAGGACAACACGCCGGGATGCACTCGGGAAGCTTGCAGTTTTCGCAACGACCTGGGGCAGTTCGCCTCGAGGGACACCGAGGTCCTCGGCGTTTCCCTGGACAGTGTTGAATCCCACCAGAAGTTTTCGCAGAAATATGGGCTGAACTTCACCTTGCTGAGTGACCACGACCGCGTCGCCGCCACTGAATATGGGGTGATGGGAAGCTTCCTGGGGTTGAAGTATGCCCGGCGGACGACCTTCGTGATCGACAAGTCCGGCGTCATTCGCAAGATTTTTGACAAAGTCAACGTCGGCAATCACAGCGCAGAACTGTTGGCGGCCCTCCAGAATCTCCCGGGAAGAGACGTCAAGAACTAACGGGTTGGCTCGATTCGGCCCTGTAATTCCTCGATAAGGCGAAACGGACGACCGCAGGGGCAGGAATCCGCCGACACACGGACCATGTCGCTCAATTCATAACGAATCAGCGGCTGGGTGTATCTAGTCAGGGCCGTAACCAGTACCCGGCTTCCCAAATCACCGGAAAGAGTGGGGCGGTTCTGCTGATCCACCACCTCCACAATCGACAAATCTTCGTAGAGATGTAATCCCCGATGCTCGGCGCACTCCGAAGCCACGACCCCGGTCTCCGTACAGGCATACCGATCGAAGGGACGGACCTTCCAGGCAGCCTCGATGTTCTCTCGTTGGGACGTGGGCAGTACTTCGCCCCCCGTGGCGATGATCCGGGGGGAAATCCGCAGGCGGCCCGCCAATTGCTCTTCGGCCAGTAACTCAATCGCTTCGGAGAACCCCTGCAGGATCTCGGGTTGCCATGCATTGAGTCGCTCCACATTGCCCGGAAGGGCATCGTCGGGGAACAATCGCAGGGTGGGAAACCACCAGAAATGAAAAGTAGCTGTCACCTGAGACGACATTTCAGAGGGATTGGAAGAGACGATTGCAGCGGCCCGCGCCCGGCGGAGAGGGCGGACCCGGACTCCCGCCCATTCATAAGAACGTATGGCCGATGCCAGGACGACCGCCCATTCCTTGTCATTAAAGAGGTAGACCCCGGGAGATCCTGCGCTCCCCGAGGTGAAGCTGGCCCAGTAGCGTCCTCGATGTCTCTCCTTTTCAGGAATCCGAGCCAGATGATCCCCGATTTCCTTGAGACGAATGGAGCGATCAGTGACTAAGTCATCGAAGTTCTCCATCATCATGGATTTTGTGAGGATGGGAAGTTCCTGAAGCGACGCCTGGTACCGCCCCTTGTGGAACTCGCGATAGAACGGGGAACGGGGGTATACAAACGCTCGAAGACGATCCAAGGTTCGAGACTGGTAAGACTCCAACCGCTCCCGGTCCCAGCGCTCCCGGCGGCGTAACTCGCGCCGGAGCTTCAACAATCGAAGGAGAATTTGTGCCTTGAACATGGCCTGTTGACCCAATCCCAGCCCGCCTCGATGCGATGTTTATGCCGCGGATGACAGGGAGGGGGCACTCATCGGGGGGGTGTTCTTCCGCGTATATTAGGGAGCAGGGGCCACCGATTCCTGGTCGAACGATTTGATCAGGGGAGCTTTGCCATTGGCTTCGCACAGGATTTGGGAAACTCGTTTCACGGTAATGGGCGGGGCGATGCCTCCCATGGCTGAAATCGCACCTCGCAGGGAATCCGCCAGGGCTTCATCCGAGAATCCTTCCGGCACCTTCCGCAAATGAACAATCAAACCGTCCCGCTGCTGAAGGATTTGCCACCCGGCGATGGGGAGTAGATCGATGACTCGATGAAACACATCGGGAGGCACGGCCACCAGGCCGAGTGTCGGGGAAGGAAAGTACAGGGTCTGCTGGACACGACCATGTAATTCATCGATGAGACGGAGGGAGCGCCCGCAGGGACAAACATCAGTAGAGAGTCGGACAAGGTCACTCATTTCGTAACGAATCAGGGGCTGGGTATGTTTCGTCAGGGCGGTAATCAATACCCGGCTGCCCGATTCGCCGGGAGGGACGGGACGATTCTCCTGATCCACCACTTCCACAATCGACAGGTCCTCGTATAGGTGTAAACCATGATGCCCGGCGCACTCCGAAGCCACGACCCCGCTCTCCCCACTGGCGTATCGATCAAAGCGACGCCCCTTCCAGGCTGCCTCGATATGTTCCACCTGGGATTTTGGCAATAGGTCTCCTCCCGTCGCGACAACGCTGGGCGATATCCGCAGCCGGCCGGCCAACTGTTCTTCCGCCAACAAAGCGATCATATAAGAAAACCCTTGAAGGATTTCCGGCTGCCATGCGTTGAGTCGTTCCACAATGCTCCGGAGAGGTTCGTTGGAGAACATTCGGAGGGTGGGGAACCACCAGAAACGAAACGTTCCCGTTACGCGCGCCGTCATTCCAGCAGGTTTAGCCGAGATAATCGCGGCCGCCCGTGCGCGTCGCAATGGGCGAATCCTGACTCCGGCCCATTCATAAGATCGAATGGCGGACGCCAGCACACACGCCCATTCATTGTCGTTGAAGAGGTTGATTGACGGATATCCCGCACTGCCCGAAGTCAGGCTGACCCAGTAGCGGCCTTGATATTTCTCCTCCCTGGGAAGGCGACCCAGATGAGCCCTGACTTCGTCGAGACGGATGCTGCGGTCAGTGACTAAGTCATTGAAGTTCTCCATCAACAAGGACTTGGTAAGGATGGGAAGATCATGCAGAGGCGCTTGATGCCGACCCTTGTGAAATTCGCGATAAAAAGGAGAATGCCCGTATACAAACGTCCGAAGTCGATCCAAGGCTTGAGACTGGTAGGACTCCAACTGCTCACGGTTCCAGCGTTCCCGCCTTTTCAACTTACGGCGATGATTCAGTAAATGCAAAAGAAGCCGTGCTTTTATCATGGACCTTCAACAAACTTCCGATTCCTTGAGGAGCGATACCAGAAGAGACGCGCTTTCTTAAGGGGCAATCACGCCACGATGTCCTCAAACAACACAGTGGAGAGGTACCGCTCGCCGAAGCTGGGGATGATGGCGACAATCAGCTTATCCTTATTCTCCGGGCGTGCGCCCACCTTCAACGCGCAACTTGCGATGGCGCCGGAGGAGATTCCGACAAAAATTCCTTCCTCTTTTGCCAAGCGTCGTGAGATCGCGATGGACTCATCGAGCGTCGCCCGATAAACTTCATTGTAGAGCTTCGTGTCCAGAATGGCTGGTACGAAGCCGGCCCCGAGGCCCTGGATCTTATGAGGACCGGGGGCTCCGCCCGAAAGGACGGGTGAGGTGTCCGGTTCAACCGCTATCAACTGGACCGACGGCTTGCGTTCGCGTAAATACTTTCCAGCGCCTGTGATCGTCCCGCCAGTACCCACCCCTGCAATCATGATGTCCACCGCTCCGCCCGTGTCATCCCAGATCTCCCTGCCTGTGGTCTGATAATGAATCTCCGGGTTGGCGGGATTGTCGAACTGGTGAGTCAGAAACACCTTGGGCAGGGACCGGGCGAGTTCTTCCGCCTTGGCGATCGAGCCTTTGATTCCTTCGGTCCCCGGCGTCAAAACCAGTTCGGCACCCAACGCGCGCAACACCTTCCGGCGTTCCAGCGACATTGTCTCGGGCATCGTCAGGATGCACCGATAGCCCTTTGCCGCACACACGAATGCGAGGGCAATGCCCGTATTGCCGCTGGTCGCCTCAATGACCACTGTCTCCTTGTCGAGGAGGCCTCGCCGTTCGGCATCTTCAATCATGGAAAGCCCGATGCGATCTTTTACGCTGGACATGGGATTCATCGATTCCAGCTTCACCACAACGTCGGCCACGGCGCCGCCTGTAATTCGATTCAGACGCACCAGTGGCGTGTTTCCAATCGTTTCAGTGATGGAGTTCTTAATGTTCGCCATTCGCATCTCCTCCAGAGGGTCATTCCAAGCGAGCACACCGATCGTCCCCGCCCAGACTTTCACAACGGATGAAGTGAAGCGGGTATTCTATGCAATTTCGCAAAGAACGCAACCGGAAAGAGGCCTGAGCTCAGGCACACGCACAACGAACGGACCTCAATCCCCCCGTTGGACCAGCATCAACACCAGCCGCAGGGGGCCATGCACACCCGTTACAAGGACCTTCTCGATATCGGCCGTGCGGCTGGGACCCGTGATGAGGGTGGTACAAGTCGGGAAACTTCCGGGGGTCAGCGACTGTGAGTCCATCCATTCATCCAGGCTGATGAAAATCTGCGATCTGACTGCCACGACCACGTGACATTCCGGCAGAAGTGAAATCGAGCGCCCCCCGAACCCGGCATGGCTAAGAACCATCGTTCCAGTCTCAGCGATCACGGCGTCGCAGCCGGTGACGCCGAGTTGACACAAGGAGAGCATCTCTCTGAGTTGGTCCGGAGGCGAAGACGTCTGTTCGTTAAGCATCAGCTTAAAATCCTGGAAATTCTGCAGTCCCGTGACCAGATTGGCCTCTTTCAAAATCGGATCTGTGCCCACCGCCAAGCGTTTATAGTGCGACTCCCGGGCCAACTGGAGAATGGCGGCCGGAAGGTTCTCCAGACCAGCCACTGTCCGAAATTCAGCGCCCAGCCGCTTCAACTCGTGGGCCAGATGCGATATCGTCGCTTCGGTGACCGCCTCCCGCAGTCTGACTTGAGGTGTCCGGCCCCGTTGCAGAGAATCGTTCGATGCGGGCGGTTCGGAAAGGGAAGAAGCCGGCACGCAGAGTTGTCTTAGTTTTGCGAGTAGAGGCTGGCGCGAGCCATCGGCTGGGAAGTTCAATCGATTTCTCCTTCTTCCCACAACTGGTGGAACGATTTTTCAGGTAACGGCGGAAAATCCCTCCCCGCACTCCAGCGGGGAACTCGCAGGCCTTTCCCCCGCGGAGCGAGAATCCTCTGAGCCATCCTTCCCAGCCTTCGAGTCCAGTGATACAGGACAGGCCGTTTCATCGTCGCGGTGAACATTTTCATGATCCACCGTTCACCGCGTGAGGTCAAAGAGGAATCGACCGCACTCTTTCGGAGCCACAGAAGCATATGGTGGAGGTCAATCTTGACCGGACAGACGGCGGAGCAATTTCCACACAGGGAGGAGGCGAACGGCAACTCCTGAGCACGAGAAATACCTTGCAGTTCCGGGGTGATCACAGAGCCAATGGGGCCAGGATAAACCCATCCATAGGTGTGTCCGCCCACCCTCTGGTAAACCGGGCAGACATTGAGGCAAGCGCCGCACCGAATGCAATAAAGCGCCTCGCGGGTGTGAGGGTGTGTCAAAAGCCGGCTGCGGCCGTTGTCCAGGATAACAACATGCATTTCGTCCGGACCGTCCGCATCTCGAGCCCTTCGAGGGCCATTGAGGATCGTCACGTAGCTGGTCAGTTTTTGTCCCGTGCTGCTGCGGGCCAGGAGCTTCAGAAATACGCGCAAATCGTCCAATCGAGGGATGACTTTTTCGATTCCCATGAGGGCGATGTGGGTGCGTGGAAGGGTCGTGCACATTCGCCCATTTCCTTCGTTGGTGATGAGCACGATGGAGCCGGTATCCGCCGCGGCAAAATTCACCCCGGTGATCCCGATGCTGGCTTCGAGGAACTTCTCCCTCAGGACCGCTCGAGCGGCGCGGGTGAGTTCCTTCGGGTCATCGGAGAACTTGATCCCCAGTTTCTCAGAAAAAAGTTTTCCGATTTGAGTGCGGGACTTGTGCAGTGCCGGGGCCGTAATATGAGAGGGGGTCTCGCCGGCCAGTTGAATGATGAATTCACCCAGGTCGGTTTCCAGCGGATGAATTCCGGCCGCGTCCAGAGCAGCGTTCAGCCCAATCTCTTCACTGGTCATGGATTTTGCCTTTACGGCCAAAGACGCCCCCCTTTGGCGGCAGACATTCACAACGTATTCAGCAGCCTGACTCGCCGTTTCGGCCCAATAAACCTTGCAGCCGGCCTCTATGGCCTGAGTTTCAAACTGCTCCAGGTACTCCGCCAGGTGATCGATGGCTTCCGCCTTGATGGCATGCGCCGCAGCGCGCAGATCTTCCCATTCCGGAACGCCCAAAACCGCCTGCAGACGCAGGCTGGCGGAATGGGTGGTCGCTCGCCTGAGGTTTTCGCGCAAATCCCGCGCCGCCAAATTCCTCCGGGCGGCTTCTTTAAAGTTGATGGGTTGCTCTGCCATTTGCTTCGTTTCCGCAACGCGGGCAGAAGGCCCGCCTCACAATCAAATTCCCTGCGCCAACAACTCGGCCAGATGCATCGGCACGACACGACTCTTTCGCCTCGAGAGCACTCCCGCAATCTGCATGAGACAGCTCGAATCGTTTGCGACGACGACATCCGCCCCGGAGCGTTCAATGGCCGCCGCTTTGTCGGCCCCCATGGCGGTCGATATTTCGGGGAATTTCACTGCGAAGGTCCCGCCAAAGCCACAACAGGTTTGCAGGTCGTCCAGTTCAACAAACTCGAGGCCGCGAACATTTCGAATGAGCTGACGCGGCGGCTCCTGGATCTTCAACTCTCTTAACAGGTGGCAGGAGTCATGATAGGTCACCTTGCCTCTGAACTGTGCACCCACGTCGACCACTTTCAATTCTCGCACGAGAAAATCTGAGAATTCGAAGATTCGCGGCCCCAGCCGCTCGAGTGTCCGTCTTCCAGCCCGTGAAAGCTCCAACTGTGGATAGTAGATTTTCACCATACTGACGCAGGAACCGGAAGGCGCCACGAGCGTATCTGCCGGTTCGAACACCCTCAGGAAGCGCTCCGCCAGTTCGGTGGCCTCCGCGTGATAGCCGGAATTGAACGCCGGCTGGCCGCAGCAGGTCTGATCCCTCATATAAACATATTCCACCCCCAGTTTTTTCAGCACACGGCACATGGAGACAGCCACGCCAGGATAAAACTGATCAACCAGGCAGGGGATGAAGAGATGAATTTTCATGGGGACAACTGCCCTTAACTTATCTCATCGGTGTGGAAAGAGTTCAACTTCTGCCCACTACGCTCCTGACGAAGTCGGAAGTCAGATGTCGGAAAAAAGCCGGAACCTCCTTTTCCTGACTCCCTAATAGGCTGAACCTTTGGTTCCTGCGCATCCGGATCATGGATGGATAGGGGTTGGACGAACACTAAAGGATGATACTACCACACGCGACCAGGGGAAGACCGATGGCCCCAGAAGGACTGCTCTCACACCTCTGCTTCACCTTTCGAAATCCCCCGGCGCTCGATCCAATGCAGGATCATCGGCCAAATCTCCCTTTCCGCATCGGCGCCGATAATGATGGAGGTATGATCGTAGTCGGCCCGGTTTGAATACCGGCGACCCAGAACATGAAAGGTCCTGTCGGCCGAACCCACCCCGTTAAAGATTCTCTCACAACCCTCCGGGTTGGCCATGTCGTCCCTGACCCCCACCAGGCAAAGCAACGGAGCTGAGAAATTCTTAAGGGCCAATTGGTAATCAAACTCGTTATTGGTCCATTTGTGCATCCAGTTCCACCAAAACCATTCCGTCATGACTCGCCCAAACTCGTCCTCCGGTCCGAGATGCAACCGACGTGACGGAAAATACCCGAGCAGCGAGACGATCACCGGAATCGAGATCAAGCGGCCCCGTTGCCGCCAGGTCCTGTTTTGCTCGGTGGTTTGAGTGCCCAGGGTCACGACGCCGGCAATGGAGGGATTGGCTTCGTGATACTTCCCAAGAAACGCGTAGATGAGAATCCCCCCGTGGCTGTGCCCAATCCAGAAAAGCTTTTTTGCGCCGGTCACCTCGAGGACAGTCTCGATCGCCACCCGCACGTCCAGGTCCACCAGATCATCAAACCCTGCTTTACTCCGGCGGGGCCCGCACACAAAGGCTCTCCCGTGGTCGCGGACTTCAAGCAGCCACACGTCCACGCCGCGGCGAGCCAGCCAGGCCGCCATCCCTTTTCCCTTGGCGCTCAGCCAGATGTTCCGGTTGACAAAAACCCCATGAGCGAGGACCAGGGGCGGCAAACGACCCCGAGGCGTGCCTTTGTGCTGGACATGGGAAAGCGCGATGGCGATGGATGGCGACAGGAAGATCTTGTGGACTTCGATCCGAAGGTCCCCGATCGATTCTTGAGCGATCTCAGTTTTCAGTGAGCGCGATCCCACGCTGGCGCCTGCCCTTTCATCCCGACATTAAATATCAGGCGGCGGGGGTCGCCCTAGTGCGAGTCCTCGTAAGAGGTCAGGCTGAGGGAGGAATGGACCACGGCCGCGCCGGCACGCAGGGCGGCAGCGACCCAGACCGCTTCCATCACCTCCTGTTCCGTAGCCCCTGCTGATTTGGCCCCCCGCGCATGAATGTCGATGCACGCCGGGCATTGGGTGGTATGAGCAACAGCAACCGCAATGAGTTCCTTGGTCTTTCGGGAAAGGGCACCTTCGGCCATGGCAGCCTTGTCAAAATTCACGAAGGCTTCAAAGGCAACGGGGGTGATCTCTTTCGCTTTTACAAATTTAGTTTGCTCAGTCTGCTTGTAGAATTCGCGGGGCATGGCCTCTCCTTTTGGTTTTGGACTCATTTCGAGATGATCGCTTCGCGGGCCGTCACACGGACCGTGGACCTATTTCGATTCCGGCAAAGATGAGGACGTGTGATCATGGACAATCTTCCATCCCGGCGCCATGCCTTCTGGCGAGCCCGGAAATTTCTGCAGGATAAGCGTGAAGATTCCCTGTGGTTCATCCCCCGCACGCTTCAGCAGCCATCTACCCAATACCCACGCGGCAACCGGCGCGCCCTTCTCAGAAGAAGAAGTCGGAAGGAGATGGATCTCTAAATCACTGAATGAAAGCTCACCCATTCGCGCGTGATCGGGATAGGTTGCCTTATATTGCTTGAGCGTCTCCTGCCAGCCGCGCCGGATTTTCCCCCCGCTCGTAAAGAGGAGCTCCCGGGAATTCCAGTAACCCTTCATGAATTCTTCGATATCCCCATGATTCCAGGCAGACACCTGGGTCTCAAGGACAAGTCGAATCTCGTCCTGAGGGGACCGGGCAGGGACCGCAGGAGAGCTGGCCGGCCATGCACTGACCTGACTCAGAACGCCAACCCCCAACACAAAGGCAATTGGAAGAAATCGTCGCATGACATCACTTCACTTTCTCGGGATCCGGGATCGTCAGATCCGCCCCGGACTGCGGGGTAGGAACTGTCGCAGGGGTGAAGGGTTCCGGTTCCACGCCTAAGGCATCGGCAAGGCGCGTGTAGTAATTGAAGAATCCAGCCACCTGGACGACGTTCAAGATGTCCTCATCACTTAACCCCTTGGCGCGCAGTTCTTCAATCGTCAATGGGCTGATGGAGTGGACCTGTTTGGTGACCTGAACTGCGAAGTCGAGCATCGAGCGGACGCGGTCTTCCAGCAAGAGCATGCGATAGTCCAGTTTAATGAGCCTGACCAACCGGTCGTCATGGGTGAGTTGACGGAGATCCTCTCCGTGTGCTTCCGTTCAATAAACACAACCCGTCGTTTTAGAAACCACCACAGCGATCATCTCGCGCTCGGTCCGGGAAAGGCTCGAGGGGCCCAGCATGATCGCTTTGTAAAGATTAATGGAGGCGTGCAGGACGTCGGGATTCAGACTCTGTGCCGTCACGATGTTGAAAACCCTGCCCACGCGCTCGAGGGCTGCTTCGAATTCTTTCTTGAGTCTTCCCGTTGCGCGTTCCAAGGAAATTGTCTTGATCCAGGTCATGAAATACCAAATCCCTTCAGAAGTCTCAAATGTTCACTATCTTTCCGGGAGGCAAGCTGAAGCAGGCCGAGTGCCTTGTAACTTCAGAACGTTCCTAACCTGAGGGCCCATTTGAATAATGATTACCGCGATGGCGTCCGCTCACTTGATTTCAATTTCGACCAACTCAATCACCGTCCGGCCGGTGTTGCTAATCGAATGGGTCACTGCCCCCTCTCGCCACATGAAAGAACCTGCTCTCAGGTTCCGGCCCTCCATCCCTATGCCCTCCATCCGATCCAGGAGGGTTCCTCCCCTGATGACGGCGGCAACGTGCGGCTGTCTGTGGGAATGGAGTTTCGTCGATTCACCGGGCCGCAAGACCGTTCGGGTCACCCGGATCCTTTCGTTTTCAAGCACGAGGCCTTGGTGCTGGCCGAGCGGGGGCTCCGAGGTGTTTAGTGGGCCTCCTGCCGGGTGAGGGCGGAGCAGTTCGATCGTCAGGTTGTGAAAGGGCTTCCCGCCCCGGTTCCGGACACGGTGGGTAATCGGCCCCGCCTTAAAGCGTACCTCGCCCCTCTTTAGATTCAAATCCTCTTCCTTTTGGCCGAATACCTGGGATTTGAGGGTCGAGTCCCCAAAAGTAACAAACACATAGTCCTCCGGATGGATGTGAAACATGGTCGTCTTCCAAGGAGGAACCCTGACATCGAAGATCTTAACGACGGAATTCTCCACTTTCAGATGGTGGAACAGCTCACGCGAGACGGGCACCGGCGCCTGGGCCGGCGCATTAAAACCAATTAGACACAAACCAAAGAGACCCGCCAGATACTTCATACATGCCTCTCGCCATCTGCCTCGAAAAATACTTCCTTCTCTTAGTGCGGGGTCCGGGGCAAAGATAAGCCCCGCCCATGCTAATCTCCGGAGTACGATCGCCGTCGCCGAGTTCTCCTGGTTCTGGCAATGAGGACCATTCCTGCAATGAACCCGCCGATGTGTGCGAACCATGCGACCCCACCACCGGCTTGCGGGCTCATCGCAAAGGATGAGAACCCACTGAAAAATTGCTCCACAAACCAGAAGCCCAATAGAATTACCGCGGGAAGCTCAATAATGGGCCAAAAAATAAGAAGGGGAATCAGGGTCAACACGCGGGCGCCTGGAAAAAGCAGGAGGTAGGCGCCGAGCACTCCCGCGATGGCGCCGCTCGCCCCAATGGAAGGCACCGTCGAGGACCAGTTGAAAAAAATGTGAGCGAGGTTGCCCAGCACTCCGCAAATCAGGTAAAAACCCAGGTAAGGGATGTGCCCGAGATAGTCTTCGACATTGTCTCCAAAAATCCATAGATACCACATGTTTCCGATCAGATGAAGCCAGCCCCCGTGAAGAAACATCGCGGTGAGGAGAGTGACCAGGTTCGGCAGCGCTGCAGGATCCAGTGAGAAAACGGAATCAATCCAGCGGAGCGGGACTAACCCGTAGACTTGAATGAAAGAAGTAAGATGTCTCCCCAGCAATAGTTCCTGGAAAAAAACCGCCGCATTGACGACGATGAGCGCCACCGTGACGATAGGAAAGGTTCGCGAAGGGATGTTGTCGCGGAAGGGAATCATCCGGGTCTGCTCTCCGACGCGATTCTATAGGTTTCTTGCATAACATTCAAAAAGGGAATGCCTCTTTGAGGGTGGAATGGTTACTTCTCTAAGGAGCGAGTCCCGCCAAAAGTCGAGCAGGAGTATAGGGAATTCCACCCCGGGAGACCAAGCGAATCCTTCGAGCGTTCTTCAAGTCTTCAAGGGGATTCCCTTCGATGAGCACAAAATCCGCCCGGCTTCCAATTTCAATGGAACCGAAATCCTCCTCATGACCCAAGGCGCGGCTGGCATTAACGGTGGCGGCCTTCAAGGCCTCAAAAGGGGGGACTCCTGCTTCGACGAGTGTTTCCATTTCCTGATGAAGGCCAAATCCCGGAGCAACAAACTGATTGGGTGTGTCCGTGCCGGCAATCAGCAACCCTCCGGCCTCATAGAAAGCCCTCACAAATTGCTTCTGGAGCGGCCAGGCCGACTTATAGATATTGGGATCGCCCAACTCCATGGTGAATTGCTGCCACCCCTTCACAATGGCGGGAGGGGCGTGCGAGTATTTCACCGCTTCCTGCTTTTCCTCAGTGTCCTGTCCCCAGGTCGCGAAAACCTTCTGAAACCAGAGCGTCGGGGAGAGGGCGACCCGATTTGCCACCATACGGCGAATCAGGTCCGACAGTTTTTCGGGGACCACCTGACCCCATGCCGCATTGGTGGTTTGCCAACCTTGAGCGAATCCCAATGCGTGTTGGACGCGGGCGATCTCAGGATCAGGGAGCGCCGCATCGGCAACCCCTGAAAGATGGGTAATGATGTTGATGCCGAGCGAAGTCGCTTCGATGGCATTGGTGCGGCCGAGATGCCCCATGACTCGCATCCCTCTTCGATGAGCCCCATCGATGGCGATTTGAGAAAGGTCGGGTGTCAATTGGGCATAGATCTTGGCAAATTTGGCCCCCGCCATGGCCCGTGCCCGAATGGCTTGTTTGACCTGACTGGCCGTAGTCACGACCGTCATATGAGGCCAGGCCGCGGGAGGGGAGGTGATGAGGGATCCACAGACTTCTATTCGAGGTCCTAAGAATTCGCGGGACAACGATTGACGCTTTATACGAAAAACCTTTTCAGAAGGGTTTCCGGCCTCAAGTATCGCGGTCACCCCGTTTGCAAGGAAAATCTTCAACATTGACCCTTCATCGCTGTTCCACTCCAGATGGACGTGAGTGTCGATCAAGCCGGGAATGGCGAACAGTCCCCGGCCGTCGATCAGGTGCTCCGAGACCTCATTTCTTGATCCCGCTTCCCTCATGTGGAGTTTAAGATCGTCGAGATCCTCCTGCGTTGCAGGCCGCACCTCGGCGATTCGATCCCCTTGAACCACAAGGGTCATGTCCTGTCTCAGAGCAGTGGCCGAATTGGGAGCATTCACGTTGACGACGGTCACGCCGACAATCAAAAGTGGCGGCGCCGGCGTCTTTCGGAATGGAAATGATCCCGGGGAGGCCGCCCAAGCCCAGAGAGGCTGGAGGACGAGCAGGGCTCCCGCAGCAATCATGGCGGCAAGGGAAAGGACGATGGGGCCCGCATTGTTGGGACGGAAGCTCATCGGGTGAAATGGTTTCTCATTTTCGGCAAAAGCCTGTGGTCTGGAGGGCCAGAAGGCGCCCCCGCGTAAACACGGGAATCAAGCTCCCCACTTCTTCCTGGGGGACAGTCTCGAGAGGCAGGGTTGGACAAACCTGAGGAGAGCTAATCTGGCCCCTCTTCGGCGGATGGATAGGTGCGCGCACCCTCCACCCCAGCGATGTCATTGCCGCCCCCGGCGTCCCAGGGACGATTGATCGTTCCGCGACAAGACGTCGCCCCGCAACAGCAGGGGATGGCTGCCGCTTCGTCATCGGCGGCGTCAAACCAGTAATCGTATGTCAGCTCCTCACCCGGCGCGATCGCTCGTCGAGCGACCACCCAGATTTCATCCCCCTCGATTTCAATGAAACAGTTGGGATCGCAACTGTGGTTGATGTAGACCGCAATATTCCCATTGACGCCTCCGTCAATGGCATAGCCATTCTCCATGTCGAAGAGGTAGGTCACCCCCCTATCGCTGTATAACTCCTCTCGTCGGTCACTCTCTTCGGCGGTGATCTTTTCCCCCAGGTACTGGACGATCCTACGTCCGGACTGAACTGCTGAGGTCGCAAAGACTCCCTGCCGGTGAATCGCAGACTGCCTCAGCTGGATAAGGTCTTCAGGCTGATCCGCCGACGGGAAACGTGGTTCCTCTTTTCGCTCCATCTCCGATATTCCGGCCTTTGTGACGGATGGACCTTTCTGAGAGTTGAAATGGGAGGGGTTCATCTTATCGCCTGGAGCACCGCTTCGACATGACCCTTGACCTTCACCTTGGGAAAAATCTTACTGATCTTCCCATCTTTGTCAATGATGACCGTAGTGCGCTCAATCCCCATGAATTTTCTTCCGTAGAGGCTCTTTTCCTTCCAGACACCATAGGCCTTGAGAATCCGCTTCCCTTCGTCACACAACAGCGGGAATGAGACCTCATATTTACCGGCAAAATTCGCTTGGGCCTTCACGCTGTCGGCGCTCATGCCCAGGACCACGGCACCCTGCTTCCGAATTGCATTGTGCTGATCCCGGAAATCGCACGTCTCCAGGGTGCAGCCCGGGGTATTGGCTTTGGGATAGAAATACAGGACAACGACTCTACCTTTGAAGTCCTTCAGGCTGACCTCTTGACCTGCGCTGTCAAGGGCAGTGAAGTCGGGAGCCCGGCCGCCTTCTTTAAGCATGAGTAATCACCTCAGAATCGGATTGCCCATAATCATGATCGTTTTGGGACGGTCTCTATTCTATGTGGACTGGCTTCTTTGTCAACGGTCAGGAGAGGAATTGTTTTGAAGGGCTTGTTCCCGGGGGGTAAAATCCGGGTGTCGCAGAGGAGGGAACCCAGCCATGGTCAAAAAATGGTGGATCGTTCTGGTGGTGGCCGTCGTCGTGGTGGGGGCCATTCTGGCCGCGCCCTTCCTGATCAATGTGAATGTCTACCGGGGCGTGATCGAGGCCCAGTTGAACAAGGCAATCAACCGCAAGGTCACCCTGAACGACTTAAGGCTGTCCCTTTTTCCGGTCGCCATTGAAACCAAGGATGTTCGTATTAGTGACGACCCTGCTTTCCGGAGTGATGATTTTGTCACGATTGAAAGCTTCCGGCTGCACCTCGATTTGTGGCCACTCCTGCGACGCCATATCCAAGTCAATTCCCTCGAAATGACTGCGCCCGTCGTTTGGATGGCCAAGAATTCACGCGGGGAATGGAATTTCTCCACGCTGGGGAAAGCCGAGGTTACGGCTCCTCCCCCAACGGCGGCGAGCATGGGGGGTCCAGCCACCCCCGCCAATCTCAATTCCTTCGATATTTCGAATCTATCCGTGAAAAACGGAAGGGTGGTGATCCTCGATCAGTCCCGCCCAGGCGAGACGGAAAGTTATGATGTGCTTGAATTGACCGCCCGGAATATTTCAGCCCGCTCCGCGTTCCCATTCTCCTTGACCGTGAGCGACACCAAAGAAAAAGAGCCCGTTCATCTCGAGGGTGAAGCCGGCCCTCTCAACCTTAACAACATGGCGAATTCCCCCGCCAAGGGCACCATTGAGGCAAAAACCCTCCATTCCGGCAAAATCGAACTTGAGAATCTGAAAGGGCAGTTCATGTTTTCGCAAGGGACCTTGAAGGTCGACCCCTTGGATTTTGACATTTACTCCGGCCATGAAAGTGGGGCGATGACCGTCAACCTTCTTCAGGCCCGGCCTTCGCTCGAACTCACCAGCCATCTGAACAAAATTGATGCCAACCGGTTTCTCTCGAGCAACAGTTCGGCCAAGAACATGTTCTACGGCTTGGTGAGCGGCGATCTCACGATGCGGTTGAGCGGCGAGAATGAAGCGGAGGTGCTGCGTGGGCTGGTTGGAAAAGCGGGTCTGGAGGTGCAGGAGGGGAAACTGGCCCATGTCAGCATCGGTCACCAGGTGGCTCTCCTGGCGAAACTGGCGGGTGTTAACTTTGCGGAGGGAGAGACTCCGATCAATAAATTGACCGGCCATTTCGAGATTGCGGACAACTGGGCACGAACCAGCGACCTTCAGATTGAGATTCCCGACCTCAGCCTGTTGTGTCAGGGAGGGTTCAACTTTGAGAGTGACATGAAGTTCGACGTTCTGGCAACTTTTTCACCCGGGGCCAGTCAGAAGATACAGTCTCAAAATCCTATCGGCGGCTTGTTGTCCGCTCTTTTGCTGGACCAGAACAAGCAGGCTTTGGTCCCTTTTCAGGTGACCGGCACGTTTCAAACTCCGCATTTCAAGCTGGACACCCAAAGACTCCTCTCGTTGAAGACCGGCAAGACCAACAGCCCGTCCAACATCGAGAGTACCATCCAGTCCATCCAGGGTCTGTTCAAGAAGAAGAAAAAATGAAAAGGATACGCAGCGGCGCAGGGTCAGAGTGAGGGCGTGCCCACGGGGAGCTTTGAAGGCCCCGGCGTCTCCTCTTCCTTCCTGGAGACTTTGCCACGCCCCGAATAACCTTCTGGCATTCAAATGCGTCGCTGGCACTGCGGGCAATAATGGGTGCTGCGGCTGGAGACCACGGTGTGTTGGATGATCCCGGAACAGCCCCGCCGTAAACATTTTTCTCCCGTACGACCGTATGCCCGGTGTGTCAACTGAAATTCCCCCAGAATATTGGTGGCCCCCACAAAATCGGAGATTGATGAGCCTCCGAGGTCAATCGCTTTATTCAGGGTCTTAACAAGCACCGTGAAATACTTGAGTAGGCGCTGCTTCGGGAGCCGATGTATTCTCTGCCTGGGATGAATGCGTGCCGCGAACAAGCTTTCGTCGGCGTAGATGTTGCCCACCCCCACCAACAGGTGCTGGTTCAGCAGCGCGGCCTTAATCATCCCGCGGCGTTTCCAAAAGATTGCAAGGAACTCTCCGGCAGAGATTTTCAACGGGTCGGACGCTGGGAGGAGGGGAGTCGGTCGATCCGGCTCGTCGGATCGTTCCGCACTGTAGGACGCCACTCCCCGCTGGCGAAGGACCCTTGTTTTCTGGGATCGAAAAATGGGCCGCCAGTCCTTGACGAACAGCATCCTGCCGAACTGCCGGGAATCGCGAAAGCATAATCGCAGTCCGGGAGGATCGAGCCAAAAAATCGCATGCGTGTGGCGATCAGGTTCATTTCCGAGGAGCAGTTGGCCCGTCATCCCCAGGCGGATGACCAGGAACCGCTCTTCTCCGTGGCGAGTCTCCAACTGAAGGATGACCGACTTTCCGTGACGGAAGATATCGCTGATCCGGGATGCCAGATATCGCTCGGTCGGTTCCTCCAGTTGTGGCCGGAAATACCGGGCCTGCGGGAATTCAATCGAACGAATCCTGGAGTTCAAGATATGGGAGCGCAAACCGCGTACGATAGTTTCCGCCTCGGGTAGTTCCGGCATCAGGGTATGACCTCGCCAGTTCCTTTGATTGCTACCGCCGGATTGACTTGGACCCTTCCCTGTAATGGCCAAAAAGGCGCCACGCTTCTCCCGGCGATCTGAAACCTTATCCTATCTTTTTCATTTGTCAAACTCGACCGAGATACCTACAATTCAATGTCTGGAGAGAAGGCCCGCTCCGGCTCGACAGAAGGTGATCGAGAACATGAGTTTTGCGGAGGGTTCGCGTCCGCCAGGGCGCGGAAATCAGGAATTTCATGAAGCAGGTTAAAATTTTCATCCTGGGCATTGTCGTCATCCTGGTGGGGTTCGGGTGGTATTTTTCCCAAAAGCATGTATCGCAAGACGAGCCCGCTGAAGTGGGGAAGTCAGCTCCCGACTTCACGTTGAAGAATGCCGCTGGTCAGAGCGTGCGCCTTTCTGACTATCGCGGCAAGTTCGTTGTGTTGAATTTCTGGGGAACGTGGTGTCCTCCGTGTGTGGAGGAAGCCCCTTTTTTGGAGCAGTTGAACCAGCGCTTTGTGGCAACCACCCCCCAGAGGATTACGGTTCTCACGGTAAGTGTCGATTCGGATTGGGACCCGGTCAACAAGTTTTCGCAGGAGCACAACCTTTCCTTCCCCATCCTGCTCGACACTCACCAGTCGGTCCCTCACCAGTATGGGACTTTTAAATATCCGGAGACGTATATTATTGATCCTTCGGGCATCGTACGTGGTAAGATCATAGGCGCTTATAACTGGATGGCTCCCGAAGCCCTGCAATATTTCGATTCTCTGTTGCGTTCCTAGCGGTAGTTCTCCTTGGTCTCTCTGTTCCATTGGATGGGAAATAAAGATTCCAGCAGGGCCAACCTTTTCTTGAGTTTATGTATCCCACAGGGTAGGGAGACAGAAGAAACAGCAAAGTAGTCTGGTACCACCAACCAAAAAGGAAGAAGCCATGAAAACAACCACTCAAGGAATTCGACAGTGGATCGTATTCTTCATGGGTCTCGGGGCCCTGTTGACCATCCTGCCTGAAATCGTTTCGGGTCAGCCTTACATTTCAACCAAGGGCGGTTTGATCAATGTGATTGAGGGTCGCGTGGATGTCCACAATGCCCGAGATATGCGGTGGGAGAAAGCCCGGCCCTTGTTACAACTCCGTCGGGGCGATGAGGTAAGAGTTCGTGAAAACAGCCGCGTTGAAATGCTGCTCAATCCGGGTTCATTTGCGCGCTTAGGACCGGAGTCCACAGTGCGGCTGGTCAATGATCGCCTGACTGAGCTTTCCCTCGACCTGGTGTCCGGCTCAATGGAGGTGGAGGCGGGTAATGTCAAGTCCATCGGCCATATTGACGTATCCGTATTCGGCCACTTGTTTAACATCAGGAAAGACGGCGTTTATCGTTTTGATGTGAATGAACCGGGATCAGCAACGGCGCGGGTTTTTCGAGGGGAGATGGTGACGGTGTCCGCCAACGGGAAGACGACTCGAATGAAGAAGTCCTCCGCGGCCACCCTTACCAGCGCCAAAGGCGACGTGGCCTTTGTTCACTTCGACACCAAACAGATGGACAGCCTGAGTGAATGGGGCGCCTTTAGGGCGGGACAATTGGCCCAATCCAATCGCGGCGTGATCCGATCCTTGTCGCAAGGATACTATCCGGGGAGTTATTACGGTTCCTATGGTCTCAGCCCCTACGGCTGGGGCTGCGGATGGTTTTATGACCCGTTCTTTGGTTACTACACTTACATGCCGTGTCGCAACGACTTCTTCTCCTCATACGGCGGCGGATTCCTTTTTTCACCGATTGTTGTCGTTTCGAACGGTGGCCATCGCGGAATTGGCACAAGCCGCAGCGAAGGATTCTCGAGGGGCCATGAATCCATCGGTTCGGGCGGCGGGTTTTCACCCGCTCCTTCGCCCTCTGTGGGACCTTCGGCAGTGGGTTCTTCGTCGGCCGGGTCATCGCGCTCTGAGGGGGGCGCGCATTCACCTACCCCGGTTCGCCATTGAACCAGTACGGGTGACCCTGTAATCTTGTGGTGCGACGTGCCCGCTCGAAGTACGAAAAACATTGAATCCCCACGAAGTTTGTGGGGATTTTTTGTGGGTGAGACTTCTTGGTGTTCTTGACTCCCTGTGAAAGTGCCCGCTAGAATGATCGGGCGAGGGTTTGAGTTTGAGGTCTCCAGGGGCGTTCAGGGGATCCAATTCCGACGGTCCAATGCTCAAATTGACGGATACCTTAACCGGGAAGCTTCAAGAATTCCAGCCTTTGGAAGGAAACCACGTCCGCATGTACGCCTGCGGCCCGACTGTTTACGATTTTGCCCATATCGGCAACTTCCGAACTTATGTGTACGAAGACATCCTGCGCCGGTGGCTGAAATTTAGAGGCTACCAACTCACCCACGTCATGAACATCACGGACGTCGATGATAAGACGATCCGGGATTCGAAGGCGAAGGAGCCGGCCGAGCTTCGAGCTTATACGGACCGCTATACCCGCTGCTTCTTCGAGGATTGCATGGCCCTTTCCATCGAACGTCCCGATAAGGTGGTGAATGCCACGGACCATATCCCCGACATGGTCCAACTCATCCAAAAGCTGGTTGAAAGCGGTCATGCGTATGAGAAAGACGGTTCATATTACTTTAAGATCTCCACCTACCCCCGGTATGGTCAGCTCGCCAAACTTGACTTCGACGGCATGAAGATGGGGGCCAGTGTGGATGTCGATGAGTATGAGAAGGAGGACGTTCGGGATTTTGCGCTCTGGAAGGCCCCCAAGGATGGTGAACCCTATTGGGAGACGCCCATCGGGAAGGGGCGTCCCGGATGGCATATTGAGTGCTCGGCCATGTCCATGCGCTATCTAGGGGCCACGTTCGACATCCACTGTGGTGCTGTGGACAACATATTTCCACACCACGAAAACGAGATCGCCCAGAGCGAGTCCGCCACCGGGAAACCGTTCGTCCGATTGTGGCTGCACGGGGAGCATTTGATGGTGAACGGTGAGAAGATGTCGAAGTCCAAGGGAAATTTTTTTACGTTGCGGGATTTGCTCGGCAAGGGAGACTCCCCGCGGGCCATCCGCTACACCCTCTCCTCGGTCCCATACCGGAAGCATCTCAACTTTACATCGGAGTCGGTCGAGCAGTCCCAGAGGGCGATCGAGCGGCTGGAAGAGTTCTTGCTGCGCTTTGAAACGGAAACGTTTCCTGAAGGCGTCAATGAGCGCGTGGAGGAAGCCTGCCGCACGGCACGCGACAAGTATGCGGCCGGACTGGATGACGATTTGAACACCGCCGGGGCGCTCGGGGCGGTGTTTGAATTCGTCCGTCAGGGCAATACCGCCCTGGGGGAGGGAAGCCTCGGGAAGGGGAATGTGGCCTCCATTCGTGCCTTGTTCGATGACTTCCAGGCCATTTTCCCTGTCCTGAAGGATCCCACCCGCCAGATTCTCGACTCCCAGATTGAAGGATTGATTGCCGAAAGAAACCAGGCGCGCCGCGAGCGGAATTTCAAAAAGGCCGATGAAATCCGCGATCAATTGCTTGCGCAGGGGATCATTCTGGAAGATACTAGAGCGGGTTTAAGATGGAAGCGAAAAGAATAGTCTTGTTTTCTTCCTCCGGTTTGGCTCGGAATCGCCATCGTCCCCTCGATGTGCGCCCGAATCTCTTTAGCGGCGATTAGCTCGAGCTTCGAATCCCCCCCGATCAATCCCTTGTGAGTGCTTCGTTCGCACGGGAGTCCCTGAATGACAAGTGCCTGAGTGAAGAGGCATCCGCTTTGTGAACTTCCCTGATATCGGAATTTTGGAGGATACTATGGCGACAAAGAGTTTACTTCCCCGGATCAAAACCAGACTCCCGGGCCCCAAGGCGAAAAAAGTCCTTGTGGGAGACCGGAGGTTCGTGTCTCCCTCGTATACACGCCCTTATCCGCTGGTCATGAGGCGTGGTCGCGGCGCCCTGGTGGAGGATGTGGATGGCAACACGTTCCTCGATTTCAGCGCTGGAATCGCGGTCTGTTCAACCGGGCATGCGCATCCTGAGGTTGTGGCCGCGATTCAGAAGCAAGCGGCGGATTTCATCCATATGTCCGGAACTGACTTCTATTACCCCCAGATGGTGGAGTTAGCCCGGAAGCTTGCGGATTCCGTCCCCGGAAAAGCGCCTCGAAAGGTTTACTTCGGGAACTCCGGTGCGGAAGCCATTGAAGCGGCCATGAAGGTGGCCCGTTTTCATACCAAGCGCGACAAGTTCATCGCCTTCTACGGCGCCTTCCACGGCCGCACTTTCGGCGCCTTGTCGCTCACGGCCAGCAAGGTCACGCAGCGCCGGGGTTTCAGCCCACTGGTTCCGGGTGTGACGCATGTTCCCTACGGTTATTGTTACCGCTGTCCCTATAATCTCACGCCGCAAACCTGTTCCATCGATTGCGGAACGTTTCTCCGCGATGTCGTCTTTAAGACCACCGTGCCGCCGGAGGAGGTTGCTGCCATTTTTGTGGAACCGATCCTCGGCGAAGGGGGTTACGTCATTCCCCCGGTCGAGTTTCTCCAGGAGTTGAAATCCATTTGTGAGGACTACGGCATCCTCTTCGTGGCGGATGAGGTGCAAAGTGGGATGGGACGCACCGGCAAGATGTGGGCCATTGACCATTTTGGAATTGAGCCGGACATCCTGTGCACGGCCAAGGGGCTTGCCTCGGGCATGCCCATCGGCGTCATGATCGCCCGGGCTGACCTGATGAACTGGCCCCCGGGCGCTCACGCGTCAACCTTCGGAGGAAATCCTGTCTCCTGTGCTGCAGCGCTGGCCACCATCAAATTGTTGGAAGAGCAGTACACGGAAAATGCGGCGCGAATTGGAAAGTACATTCTGGAAAAGATCTCCGATTGGCCCAGAACTCATCCGCTGGTCGGCGAGGTGCGGGGATTGGGGCTTATGATTGCCATCGAACTGGTGCGCGACAAGATTACTCGCGTCAAGGCGCATGAGGAACGCGATCAGGTGCTCCATGAGGCCTTCAAACGCGGGCTGCTGATCCTCGGGTGTGGGGAGAACGTGGTCCGCCTCATGCCTCCACTCTTGATCAATCAGCGCCAAGCGGATATCGCCGTCGAAATTCTTGAAGAGGTCCTTACCCGCACGGAACGGCGTTGAGCAGGAGAATGTTTTTTGCCAGGAATCCTGGCATGCTGTGCGAAGGCATCCCCCCGCTTCGGTGAAGCATATTGCCCCGGCTGACGGGCCGGTGGGGCGGAGGGACATGTCCACGGCTTGGCAAAGGCTTCTGAAGAGTCTGACGGAGTACTGGAGTTCGGTGCGCGCCGGGTTTTTCCGGGTCGATTCTCCTTTTCCCACTGACCCGCACAGCCCGCTTGCCCTCGGCCGCCGCGGGGAACGGGCGGCCTTCATATTTCTGCAACATCAGGGGTACATGATCGTAGCTCGTAATTTCAGAACGAATCACGGGGAAATTGATTTGGTCGCTTGGGATCGTGGTATACTCTGCTTCGTTGAAGTGAAAACTCGGACCACAACTGAGCACGGACGGCCCGAAGAGGCTGTGACCACCTTCAAACAGAGGCAAATTCTGAACACCTCACTTGATTACCTGCGCCAAGCCAATTTGCACTCCGTGGACATCCGATTTGACATAGTTTCCGTTCAGTTCAATCCGGACGGGTCCCCGCTCTGTGAGCTGACGGCGCGGGCATTCGGACCTCGGATGAATTGAGCTCCGTGAAACTTCCAATCGAAAGGAGCCGCTAGAAAGAAATGCCGGAATTTAGAAAGGATCCCGTAACAGGGCGATGGGTCATTATCGCCACCGAGCGCGCGAAGCGCCCCACCGACTTTGTCCGTGAAGCCGTGGAGATGAAGGGTGGAGACAACTGCCCGTTCTGCCCCGGGAACGAAACCAAAACCCCGCCGGAAGTCCTGGCTTACCGTGCGAATGGAACTGCACCCAACTCCCCCGGATGGAGACTCCGGGTCGTGCCCAACAAATTCCCGGTCCTTGGCATCGAGGGAGAACTCAACAAGCAGGGCGAAGGACTGTTCGACAAGATGAACGGCATCGGAGCACACGAGGTCATCATCGAGACCCCGACCCACGATAAAACCCTCGCGACCATGACGGAAAAGGAAATTGAGGATGTCTTCTGGTCTTTTCGCGATCGAATGCTGGACCTGAAAAAAGACCGCCGATTTCGCTATATCCTGATCTTCAAGAACCATGGGGCGGCGGCCGGCGCCTCGCTCGAACATACTCACTCCCAACTGATTGCCTTGCCGATTGTCCCCAAACGTGTGCGCGAGGAAGTCAACGGCGCGAAGAATTATTTTGAGCTCAAAGAACGATGTGTCTATTGCGACATTATCCGCCAGGAGCGCGAGCATGGGGTGCGAATCATCCTGGAGAATAAGGATTTCGTGATTACCTCTCCTTACGCCCCGCGCTTCCCGTTCGAGGCACATATCCTTCCCAAGGTCCACGATTCCTGCTTCGAGGAAGCGCAAAGCTATGAATACGAAAGCCTCGCGAAGATTACCAAGAACATGATCGCGCGAATGGAAAAGGTCCTGGAGCGACCCGCCTACAACCTCATGATCCACACGTCGCCTTTTGGGGAAGAACGGAATGATTTTTATCACTGGCACATTGAGGTCATGCCGAAACTCACCAAGGTGGCGGGCTTTGAGTGGGGGACCGGTTTCTACATCAATCCCACACCGCCCGAAGAGGCCGCCAAGTTTCTTCGGGAAGCGATGGTGTAATCGAATTTTACGCGGCTCCGGAGTTCGGAGGGGCGGTTGACGGAACTCAATATGCTCTCCGGAGAAATCCCGAAACTCGAAATCAGCAACTTGGCCGCTGAAAACTCCTTTGGAAGCATCACGTATCTTGACAATTTTGAGGGTGCTCACTAGAATGGAAGCGGATCAGAAAACCCAGGATAATTGACTGATTCATGGTTCTTTGAGGTGTGTTGGGCGGGAATAGCTCAGTTGGTAGAGCGCAACCTTGCCAAGGTTGATGTCGCGGGTTCGAATCCCGTTTCCCGCTCCAGATTGCCGTATTGAGTTTAGGCAGGCGACAAGGGAACCGTCGGACTTCTCAGCCTGACATCAACTCCAAAGAGAACTCTTGCGCCTGCCTAATCAGAAAATGGATTCGAAAGAATCCATTTTTTTGTCAGGCGCCCTTCGGTAACCGGCGGCGTAGCCAAGTGGTAAGGCAGAAGTCTGCAAAACTTCTATTCACCCGTTCGATTCGGGTCGCCGCCTCCATTCATGACATTCTTCCATCTCCATGTCCCTTGCCGGGATTCTAACCTGCGCGGGCAGCTCTGCCTTTTGCTCCCGGGCATGGTCACAGGTTCTCAACTGAACCCGGTATTGCCGCATGGCGCATGGGTGTGAAACGAACGCAAGTTGCAGGGTGGAAAGGACAATTATGGACCTCGGAATCTCAGGCAAGCGGGCATTGGTCGCCGCCGCAAGTCATGGGTTAGGCAAGGCCGCAGCCATGGAGTTGGCCAAAGAGGGGGCGCGTCTGGTCATCTGTTCGCGCGATCAATCGGCCATCGAAAGCGCGGCGGAAGAGATTCGTGCCGCAACCAGCATGGAAGTTCTGCCGGTGGTTGCCGACGTCACACAGATTCCTGATATTGAAAGACTGGCCGATCATGCCATGGCCCGCTTCGGCGGGGTGGATATCCTGGTGACTAACGCGGGAGGCCCTCCGGCCACGACTTTTTCCACGACGCCCCCGGATGCCTGGCAAAAGGCATTTGACCTGACCCTGATGAGCGCCATCAATTTGTGTCGAGCCCTCGTCCCTCAGATGCGACAACGACAATGGGGAAGAATCATCTTCATCAGCTCGATCACCGTGAAACAGCCAGCCGGAAACTTGTTATTGTCGAACGTAATTCGCACGGCAATTTCAGGCCTGTCGAAGAGCCTCTCGAATGAGTATGCCGCTGACAACGTCCTGGTCAATTCGGTTCTCCCCGGGTACACGCTCACGGAGCGGATGGCCGAACTCTCCGAAGCACAAGCCAAGACGCGAGGGGTTTCCACGGACCAAGTCATCGCCGAGTGGGTCCAACAGATTCCCATGCGTCGCCTGGGAAAGCCCGAAGAATTAGCAGCTTTGATTGCGTTTCTGGCCTCCGAGCGCGCGAGTTACATTACCGGCGCGGCAATCCAGGTCGATGGCGGATTCATAAAGGGGATCTACTGAACCGGTCTTCCACACCTCTCCCTGCATTCCCGCAGGTTTGAATAGCTTCCGTTTTCAGGCCCATTCCTCGGCCTCTCTATAGATACTCCTGCCGAATAAGCGGTTAAAGCCCTTGACTTGGATGGCCAAAGGGAGTCAAATGAGACGAGTCACAGGGAAGGACCTTTCGCCGATGGATTTCAGGCTCTGCGGGGTTCCCAGCTTCCGGTGATCCAATTCTCGCTTTCCCCGATGGTTGTCAACACATTGTCGAATCCCCCGTCCAAGAAAGGCAACTTCCTCAAGATCTGTCGAAGGCGGCACCCGGGGTTTAAAATTCCGCTTTCGAGACGCTCAAGTCCTCCGTTGGCGGCAGTTGGAGCGGGGGAGAGAGTCACCTTTAGCCCCATCTAACGAGGGGCGGTTCCCGTAAAGTTCCGTTGTAAGGAAAGCAAGTTCTTTAAGTCATACTATCCATCATTGTGGTCGGCCGAGTTGCCGAGGAGAGAGTCATCCTGGCAATTCGGTTTTTTTTTGCGGAATAAGGAGGCAATTATGTTTAATCCGATCCAGGTTTCAACAAAAAGGGCCGAACGATCCGGAAAAGAGAGAAGATCCGGGACGAGGTTACCCCTGATGCTCATCACGGTCGTGGCACTGCTCGTTCTCCTTTGGGGGAGCCCCCAGGCATTCCTCATTGCGGGAACTGATGTTTGGACGAGCAACGGCCCCGAAGGCGGATGGATTTATGCCTTAGCGACTGATCCAACCAACCCGAATACGGTTTACGCCGGGTCGTACGGTGGAAGTGTCTTCAAGAGCACCAATGGGGGCGCCACATGGACCACCGTGAACTCAGGACTGTCATATTCAGGAATATCCTGTCCCGTTCACGAGCTCCTGGTCGATCCGACCACCCCCACGACTTTATATTTAGGTTCGTACGGTGGAGGAGTATTTAAGAGCACGGACGGGGGTTTGAGCTGGGTGGCGACAACCCCTCCCAGCCTCGACACATTTATCACGGGGTTGGTTCTCGATCCGTCCTCGCCGAACAAGATTTTTGCAGTCAACAAATTCTCCGTCCTGAAGAGTACCGATGGAGGTTTGACGTGGAGCGCCAAAACGAGCGGCCTCCCTTCCAATCCTTGGCCCAGCGATCTTGCCCTCGACCCCCACAGCCCAAGTAACCTTTACGTCGGGACAAATCAGGGAGTTTACAAGAGCACTGATGCCGGGGAAACCTGGACTGCGGCGAACCAGGGGTTGAACAGTCTCAATATATTTGCAGTGGCAGTGGATCCCAATGCCACCGGAACTCTTTATGCTGCGACTTATGTCATCGATGGCAGTATTGGGACTCTTTTCAAGAGCATCGATGGGGGAGCCAACTGGGTTCCCGCGGGCTTGTCATCCTCTGGTCCTATCTACTCCATAACAATTTCCTCGGACGAAGTGTATGTAGCGACCGGCTCTGGCGTCTACAAGCACTCGACGGGAGGTTCAGACTGGGACCATGTCAGCACCGACTTCGTTAACACTTTGGCTGTGGACTCCGCAGGATCCATCTATGCTGCAACACAGAGCCTGGGAGTTATGAAGAGCACCAATCATGGGAAGAACTGGAACTACATGAATTCCAATCTGTACGGTCACAGCATCACCGGCATCGCAACCGACAATCTTGGAAAACCTTATGCAGTTACCCGTACCAACGGCACATTCAAAGGATCGGACGATGGCAGCTGGTCCCATCTGAGTAACTCCCCCCCATTCAATGGCGCCTTGGTCTCGGTTCATCCGGTTCTTCCCGCCGTCGTGTATGTCGGCGGTGACCGCATTTATAAAAGTACAGATGCGGGATTGACCTGGAATTCTTCAAGTAGCGGCCTACCGTCCACCAACATTTCCTGCCTGGCGATAGACCACGCAAATCCCAGCGTGCTTTTTGCCGGAACGACCTCGGCGGGAGCATTCAAGAGTGTAAATGACGGATCCACCTGGAGCCCTGCGAATACGGGCCTGCCGAACAATAGCTACATCAGAAGTGTGGCTGTGGATCCAACCAACCATAACATTGCTTATCTCAGTACGAACGCCTTTGCCCTTTACAAGAGCAGCGACGGCGGAGCAACCTGGAATGCGATGACCTATAGTAAGCTTTATGTGGTGATTACGATCGTCATCGACCCGACCTCATCCAGTACCCTCTATATCGGGGGGCATGGCGGATTGGAGAAATCGATCGACAGCGGTGTCAGCTGGAGCAAAATCACAACAGGCTTGACCGACGATTATATGGCGTCCTTGGTGATTGACCCGATGGTCCCCTCCACGCTCTATGTCGGGACATACGGAGGCGTGTTCAAAAGCACCAATGGCGGGACCTCATGGACAGCGATGAGTGCGGGACTCGCCAACCTGCAAGTCAATGGACTGGCCCTCGATCCCATGAACCCGGGGACAGTTTATGCCGCGACTCAGTCCGGTGTTTTCAAGTTCTCTTCCACCACGGGACCTCATGCCCAAGTCGCTTTATCGCTTCCCGGCGGCGGTGCTGTTTCGTCGATTACAGGGGGCAATGGCGCCCTGCAGCATGCCGGATATGCCGCCCTGACCGTCAACAGTGGGACAGATCCCTACGGGACGGCTGTCTTCAGTTTTGTACAGAATGGGACCGTGGTCAGTGAAGTCGGTGTCCCGGCATCGCCGCCAACGAGAAATGCACGCTTCTTCATCGATTATCGGACAAATGTCCCAGGCAAATCCGACGTCGAGAACGCCGGGGTTCTCAACATCAATACTGGATTCGCCGCCGTGAACCAGGGGGCGGCAACGGCCAGCCTGACTCTTACTCTCCGGGATCCCAACGGGCAAACTTTGACGGCGGGCAGCCTGACCGTGGAACCTCATTCACATGTCGCTAAATTCATCGATCAGCTGGGACTGAATCTGCCTTCCGGCTTTACGTCCGGTTCGTTGGAGGTGGCCAGCAATCTCCCGGTCTCAATTCTGGCCCTTCGGTTAACCACTAACCAGCGGGGTGAAACTTTGCTGACAACAACACCCATCGCTGATTTGACACAGCCCGCGCCTGTCGGATCGCTTTTCTTCCCACAAATGGCCGATGGAGGCGGGTACCGTACGACGATCATGCTGTTAAACACCTCAGGCAACACGGTGAGTGGCAAGATCAATTTCTATGATGACGGCGGACTACCGAGGGAGGTTCACCTCACGACCGGCCCTTCCGGTTCCAGGATCCCCTATACGATACCTCCGGGAGGAGTTTATGTGGGGGTGACGGATGGGTCCAACCCGGTTGTCGGGGCGGGGTCAGTGCAGGTCATTCCAGACGCAGGAAGCTCCACGCCCATTGGGTCAGGACTCTTCAGTCTCACTCAAAACGGGAATCTGGTCACGGAATCCGGCGTTCCTTCGGCGGCACCGACAACCCATGCGCGCGTTTACGTCGACACATCCACAAGTCACAATACCGGATTTGCAATCGCGGCTCCTGACACCACAGGGTTCCATGTCACGCTAAGAGCATATCAACTGGATGGAGTCAATGGGGCCGGTACCGGCCCCGCAGATCTGCTCCTGGTCAGTTTAGGGCACGCGGCCCAGTTCGTTGGACAATTGATCGCAGGATTGCCGGATGGGTTCACGGGGGTCCTGGATATTTCGGCACCTTCACCATTCGTCGCGTTGACTCTAAGGTCATTCACTAACTCCCGGAGTGATTTCCTGTTAACGACCTTTCCCATTGCAGATATGACCAAGCCGGCGCCCGCACCGCTCATCTTTCCTCAGATTGTCGATGGAGGGGGATATCAGACGCAGTTTATACTCTTGAATTCCAGCGGGGCCGGTTCAAGTACCACACTCAACTTCTACGGGGATAACGGGACACCGCTTCCCGTGGGAAGGTAGGACGACTCAAGGACACGATAGGGTTCAGTGACGCTTTACCGCAACAAGGGCGCCTTAGGGCATGCCACGCTCAGGGCGGGAGGGAGGATGTAGAGTCACGTCTTGTGGGAGTACAACTTACGCCTTTGAATAGGCGACGACCTCTTCCGCCACCTCTTGCTTTGACTGGCTGTATGAGGCGTAGGAAGTAAACCCTTCCCAGAGGCGTACTTCACTTACCGGAAACCCCTTGGAGGCGGCGAATTCATAGATCAGTCGCGCCAGACTTTCGGCGGTCGGGTTCGTGTTGAGGAGAAACATGGGCTCCTGTAATTCGCCCAGAACCTTCACCAGCGGGTCGTCCTTGTGCAGCACCATCTTGTGATCGATGTTCTCGTCGATCCAGCCTTGAACGATCCGCTTGATCTCTCCAAAGTCAACCACCATGTGCCGTTCGTCCAGACTGGGAAGCGTCAACTCCACTTCCACCTTGGAGTTGTGTCCATGCGGATGCATACAGATGCCCTGATAGTTCAAAAGCCGATGACCGTAACAGAAGCGAAGCTCTTTCGTGACCTTGTACATGGATCCAACCCTCCAAGTGGTTGCTCTTTGAGAACGAAGCCTGAGATTAGAAGTCGGAGGTCAGAAGTCGGAAGCCGGAGACCAGAGGCCAGAAGCCAGAGGCCAGAAGCCGGAAACCAGACATAGGACGTATTTCAATTTCGTCGGAAGTCTTGAGAAAAGCAAAACTGTCTATTCCATTCTCTGTTGGTCATCTGACGTCGCATCTCCGGCTTCTGGCCTCTGGCTTCTTCCGACCTCTGACTTCTGCCGTCTGACCTCTGTTTTCCTGGCACCTGGAACCTCCCTCACGCTATCAGCCGGCCCCCGTCCACACTGATCATTGCGCCGGTAATGAAATCGGAGCCCTCCACCAGAAACATAACCGTCGAAGCAATGTCCTTCGGCGACCCTATCCGTTTGAGCGGCGTGGCCTTGATCACCTTTTGCGTCTCTTCTTCCGTAAAATCGGGGGGAAGCAGAATCGGGCCCGGCGCGATGCAGTTCACCTGGACATTGGGCGCGAGGGATTTCGCCAGACCCCGGGTCATAGAGATCACCCCTCCCTTGGAAATGCAGTAGGGGAGATAATCCGCATATGGGCGCACCCCGGCCCAATCCGCAAAATTAATGATTTTGCCGCGGCCTTGCTTCAGCATCTGTTGTCCTGCAAACTTGGCGCAAAAAAACGAGCCTTTCAGATTGATATCCAGGTGACTGTCCCAATCACGTTCAGTAACTTTTTCAAGGGGAGTCTTCTCATAGATCGCTGCACTGTTGACTAGAACGTCAATCGCCCCAAAGTGACTCACAATCGACTGCATCATGCCCTCGATTTGGGCCACGTGAGATATGTCGCACTGGATGGCCAGACCCCGGACACCGTGAGCTTCGATCTCTTTGACCGTCTGGGTGGCGGCTTCAGCGGAGCGGTTGTAATTGACCACCACGTGTGCGCCGCGTTCTGCGAGCGCCAGGGCGATGACACGGCCGACTCGAAGCGCGCCCCCGGTGACCAGGGCTGTCTTGCCACGAAGTTCCATTCTCTTCATCCCCGAAGGTGTGGCGTTAATCTAGCGGAACTTTCGATGGTAGACGAAAGGCCGGAGGCGCGCAAGTATGAATTCGAGGAGGGGGATGTAGCCAGAACTCACAGCACAAATTTCGTATCCGGAAGTTTGCCGACGGCGCGGTAGATGCCTTCGACTTCGTTCATCTCTGTGCAAAAAATGTCGAAGCGATACGAAACGTACCGCCCGCCGCTGGAACTCCTTTGGAACTGCCGCTTGATCTGGGCTGTTTGAACGACCCCTTCAATCGCCCCCAGCAGCTGGGAGTAATAGCGGTGGCCGGAACTGCCGACAAAGCGAAACGAGATGAGATTCGGCAGTTCGAGGCATCGCTCCACCACCTCCGGATTCTTGAATACCGACGGCTCGCTCATGACCTTTATATTTATAAGATATTTTCCGGGAGTTGGCAAATCCTCTTGAAGTGCCGCACATCATTTTGATTCGAGGATCGACGCGGAAAGGATATTTGCCACTTTGGCCCGCAATTCCGTGACATTACCTTTCCCGTTGGGATGAACGCGATTGGTCAAAAGAATGAGAAACGTGTTGGTGGATGGGTCGATCCAGAGATCCGTGCCGGTGAACCCGGTGTGCCCGAATGAATTCGCAGGGAACATATCCCCGCGGTTGCTGGAATAAGAGGAGGCAATGTCCCAGCCCACTCCCCGAGCAATGCGTGGCTCCAAGGGTACATTCCGTGCAAGTGCTGCAGGGACCTGGTTGGACGTCATGGTTTTCACCCCGAGCGGGCTCAAGATGTGTCTCCCTCCAAATTGACCGAGGTTCAGGATCATCTGGCAATAGATCGAGAGGTCGTCGGCCGTCGAAAACAGCCCGGCGTGGCCTGCCACGCCGCCCATTCTCCAGGCCGTGGGATCATGGACCTCACCCTGGATGATCTGATCGCCGGGGTCACTCGCATCCTTGCCACCCAGGTAGGCTTCTGTAGCGGCGCGTTTCTCGGTAGGCGCCGCCCGGAGGCGGTGTGAAGCATCAGGCTTGAAACCGGTGTCGCGCATTCCAAGCGGTACAAAAATATGCTGGAGGGCGAACATGTCGAGCGACGATCCTGACAGCTTATGCACCAGTTCTCCCAGGGCGATGTAATTGAGGTCGCTGTAGACGAATTTTGTTCCCGGCGGAGACTGAAGTGTTTCGGTTTTAAGCCGCCGGAGGGCCTCCTCGTAACCCGACCACTTCTCGGAGAGGTTGAAATCGGGCTTAAGTCCCGAGAAGTGTGTAAAGAGCTGGCGAATCGTAATCTTGCTCTTGTCGGCGGCGTCCCAGGTGGGCGTGGTTGAAGGGACCGCTGGAGCCTGAGATGCCGTCGCGGATTGAGGAGAGGGAGCCTTCGGTTCCATCTCTTTTGCCGGGGCTGCAAATTCCGGCAGGTATTTTGATACCGGATCATCCAGCCGGTAAGCCCCCTGTTCCAACAGAATCATGAGGGAAGTCGCCGTGGCCACCACCTTAGTGATTGAGGCCATGTCGAAGACCGTCGACAACTCCATGGGCCTGATTTCGGGTTCAACGGAGCGATTCCCATAGGCCTTCCGAAAAACGATCTTTCCCTTATGCCCGATGAGAACGACGGCCCCCGGTGCGTTGTGATGCTCGATGGCTTCTTTGACGACCGCATCGATTTTCGCCAGCCGCTCACTCGACATTCCTACGGTCTCGGGCTTGATCACGGACAGTCTGGGCGCGCTCGTCGTTGCCGGCGAAGTGGAGACTGAAGCTGGTTTCTTCGCTGAGGTCTTCTTTGAGCTGCTAGTGGGTCCGGGAGATTGAGCCTGAGCCAAGAGCGGCACGAGACAAAGGCCAAGGATAACGGAGGCGGCAAGACGCCGAATCCTTAACCAGGGGTTACTTTGATATGATAATGACATGGGGATGTGAATCCTCTTGAGTTGAAATGCTCCGTAAAACTATCATCGCCTCGGAGGAGAGTCAACCCAGGCCGCACGATTCTGCGACTGCCACCAAACGAACCCCGGTCGGCACATCTTTTCTTTTTGCATTTTCCGGCAGTCGCTCTCGCTATCAGTTGTCCAGTCCTTTCACTCGAGATATAGTACTAGCTCAGCTATGATCCTCCGTACTACGTACCTACAGTTAAGAAATGTGAAGATTTTACCCCTTCATTATTAAATGTGCTTGGGGGGGTGTGCAATGCCAACGGAACTTAGTTTTGTTAACCTCGAAGATGCACTCATAATCCGAACAGCGCGAAAGCCGTCGCTCATTGGCGTCATGCTGTCTGTTGCAGGCACTGGAGGCTTTGTGCTGATCGTTGCCTTCCATTTTGTGAATAAGCTGGAACTATCCGGCCTAACGCTCTTGGCTGCAATCCTTGCTTTCTTGTTTGCAAGACGAAAAAGGAATGTCGAACTGCGAATAACTCGGCTCGAATTCGCGTCGCAGGGACGAGTTGGGGACAACTTTGGCTCGAATCGGAGGGTACCCACTGCTGATATCCAATGGCTTGAGTACCAGGACGACACCAGCGGTCCTGCAACTTCTCATCATCCGGGGGGAATATATGCCGTGCTCGCACGTCGCAGTATCTGCCTTCTCCCTGATGTAGACAAACAGCAGACTGCCTTAATTCTTCAACGCATTAATGACAGATTTCCGGAGTTCAAAAGAGAGTGGGCAAAGAAGTCCGTCTTCGGGCAGCATTTTACTTCTCTTGGCCTTAATGAGCCCAAGTAGTTCACTAGCAAACGACGAGATGGCGAATCAACAATGATCGGGCTTCAGATTTTCATAATTGTCAATTTCGATGAGATGTTGAATCTTGATCGGCCGAGCGACCTCTTCCACAGCAGAATGAAAATTGAAATAATCTGACTCTGCGCTTGCTTGGACCTAGCAAAAGCCCTGCGAGCTTCACCAATTCCGCTCTACCCCGCAGCGGTTACGTTCTGCAGCCCAGGGTTGCGCTCTCGGCTACCCTGGGGGAGAGTACGCTTCGATTGACATCCGACCCTGAAGGGGTCGCAGAAGATCGCTGGATTCCGGAACTCCTTCGGAGTTCTGCAAGCGGCGACAAAATGGATTTTCATCCAGGGTGGCCGAAAGCGCAACCCTGGGCTATTGGAGATATCCCCTTCGGGGACAGTGAAATTTGCGAGAGCCCCGGTATCTATTGTTTTGCGCTGCATTCGGCATTCCCCTCGCCGTCCATTCACTGTTTATAGTCCCTTGCGGCCTTTGCGCCTTTCACGGCGTCCTTTGGGGTTAGATTGACCTCAGGCGAACAAATGGGCGTCTAATCTTTTCAATTTTCATTTGGCTATGGGCACCACCAACGACCCTACTCCGCTTTAGAACCCTTCCTCCGGACGAAAATGAACTGACTGGCCCTTCCAGGATTGCGAAGATGAGGCTGGGGAAGTACAATCGGGGTCGAAACGGTTCCGACTACAGAGGAGAGCATGGATTTCAAGTCCAAGCGATTGCTATGGGTAAGCATCGGAGGCCTGGTGATGGCGTCCACTCTGGCGTTGATCGGGTGGCGCATGTCGATCTGGAATCGGACAGGCTGGACAGGGATGATTTACATGTTTGACGCCCAACAGTCCAGTTCCCGGATGTCGTTTTGGGGATTCAAGCAAGGTTCCGTGATGGCCATTCATCCGGGAAGCCCCGCCGAGATGGCCGGGATTCAGCGGGGTGATCAGGTGGTAAAGATCGATGGAATTCCCACCCATGATATTCAACAACTGCACCAGCATATGAGCCTGCTGAAAACGGGAGATGTGGTTCGCTTTACCATTCAGCGGGGCAGCGAGCAGCGTGAGTTGCTCCTCTCCATTCGCAGTCCTCTTCAATCCCGGGAAGTGTGGCTTGCGTTGAGCAGCAGCCTGGTAGTCGGGATAACGTTTTTTGGGATTGGATTGCTGGTCTATTGGAAGAAGTTTGACGACCGGCGAGCGTTCGTGTTTTACCTCATGTCCGCGGTCACGGCCGCTTATTTTCTGATGCAGCCGCTGGCACAACTGGACGCGAGTTCGACGCGCGGATTGATGCCCTCCGGTGCGCTGAGCAAAGCGGAATTGATGGTGACGTTGTTCTTTGCTTTCTTCGCATTGGTTGTCGTGCCCCTGCTGTTCCATCTCACCTTGATTTTTCCCCGCCGCCGGCCCATTCTTCATGCCTACCCGAAGATCCTCAGGTGGGTGTATGGGATCCCGGTTGCCGCGGTCACCGGAGTCATCCTGGGAACGATGGCAGTGGCACTGCTCCCGACCAACCGGGCTGCCATCGCAGCCACGATAGTGTTGCCACTGCTTGGAATGGGTGCCCTCATCCGGTTCAGTGGCCTGCGCCGCTGGCGGGTCGAGCCATGGAGGCAACTCTTTTTTTCGGAGCCGGTCGCCGGATTGCTTTTGTGGATTAGTGTGGAGGTTCTGCTGGTGGGGGCAATCGGACTGGGCCTGCGGGTTTCTCATACCTTGTGGCTTAAGACCTCGCTGGGCCTCTTCGTGCCTGTGCTCTCCGGGATACTCCTTGCGATTTATTATATCGTGTTCCTGCCTGTCGCCACCTGTGTCGTTCTGGTGCGAAGCTATCGTGAGAGCGGGCCGGAAGAGAAGAGACAGGTGAAATGGCCCCTGTGGGGGACCCTCACGGCCGTCGCGGGCCATCTGGTTATTTCGCTCGCGGTGGTCATTTTCACGCTGGTGGTGCTTTTGCCCTCGGGCCGGGTCACCAGCTATACGGTCAACGCCTCTGTGGGGATCATTCAGAAGTTGCTCTACTTGTTGATTCCCATCTCTTTCGCGTTTGCGATTCTCAAGCATCGGCTAATGGAGATCGATCTCCTCATTAAGCGGACCGTGAGTTACTCCCTGCTCACAGGATTCGTTCTGGTGCTCTATTTTTCCTTGACAGGCGGAGTGGGATTGTTGCTGCTGAAGTTTGCGCCCATCCGGGGCAAGTGGATGACGGTGGCCTCCACGCTGATCGTCGCGGCGGTTTTTGTGCCGGCGCGCAGCCGCCTGCAACATTTTGTGGACCGGCGCTTTTTCCGCACCCGATATGATTACTCCCAAGCCTTGAGGAACGTCAGCCGCGAAACGTCGGAGAGTACCGAGTTGGCTCCCCTGCTGCGTTCCCTGGCGGAACATCTTCAGCAAGCGCTGCAGAACCGGGCGGTGGTCATATTCTCGCGGGCCTCGGGCGAGCATATTTTTTGGGCGACAGCAAAGATCGGAGTCCCCGACGATGTCCTGGGACGATTGAGATTTGAGGCACAGAGCCGTGTCTTGTCGCTCTTGGAGGAACCCTTCCTCGTCAAGGATAAAGAACTCCCTTTGGAGGAGCTGCACCGGCTGCGCGAGGTGAAGAGCGAGTACATTGTTCCGGTACGCTTGAAGGGGGAACTGCTCGCTTTCCTCAGCCTTGCGGGCAAGCTGTCGGACGCCGCCTACGACCGCGAGGATCGGGAGTTTCTAACCGCAGTGGCGGAGCAAATGGCAGTAGGGGTGTACAACCTGCACCTGCGAAAGCAGACCCAGGAATTCGCCGAGGCGCGGGAAATCCAGCAGGCGCTGCTGCCCAAGGAGACCCCACAACTGTGGGGGTGTGAAATCTCCAGCGCCTGGCAACCCTCGCGCATGGTGGGCGGCGATTATTTCGATGTCTTGAAGTTCAGCGATACCCGGGCAGCTCTCTGCATCGCGGATGTTTCCGGCAAAGGGATGCCGGCCGCGTTGTTGATGTCGAATCTACAGGCCGCCGTCAAGGCGTTTTCAGGTGAATCGGTCGAGCCAAAGGAACTGTGTGGCCGAGTCAATCGCATGATCTGCAGTCATATCGCGCAGGGAAAGTTCATCACCTTCTTCTACGTGTGCGTCGATTCGGAAAAGAAGACCCTCATTTATGTGAATGCGGGCCACAGTGCCCCTCTCCTGTTCCGGGGCGATGGATCGGTCGAACGGATGGAAAAGGGTGGCGCCGTTCTGGGAGTATTCAAGGATTGGAGTTACGAACAGGGGGCGCTCACGCTCCTCCCGGGAGATCGCCTGGTCTTGTTCACCGATGGCATCACGGAAGCTACCAATGATGGAGAACAGGAATTCGGTGAATCAGGATTGGTGGATGCGGTCCGGCCCAATATCCACATGAGCGCCTCCGCCCTGCAACAGAAATTGATGCACACGGTGACGCAGTTCTGCCTTGGAGAATTCCAGGACGACGCCACCTTGCTGGTCCTGGCCGTCCGCGACTGACCTCAAAGCCGTTGGAATACCCCCAACATCATTTTCCGACAGGCAACGGCGATCCGCTCTCGCCAAAGAAGCTCACCGACGCACTCGATGAAGAGCTGCCGGAATTGATCAAAATGATCTGCGTGCTGTAGCCCCCCCCGTCCGCAATCTGTGGAAAAACGACCGGGCTCGGGGCCGGACGCGTCAGATCGGCAGTCGGGAACGTCGTCAGCAAGCCGTCTCCCCGGGCGTTGTTAAGCGACCGCAACGTCAAGGCGGCAAAGGGAGAGCTCGAGGTAATATCCATGACTCCCTGGAATCCGTTCGGCAGACCACTCAGCAATTGATCGGCAAACCGGGCCGTGTGCCCGTTAGCGGGCAAGGAGATACTGGCGGCTTGCGTTGTTCCATCCGCGTTCGTAACACTGACCTGAACCGTTCGAGGCAATCCTGAGGCATCGGCAATAGCCAGTCCCGTATTGTGCCCACCCGATTTATCCACGTAAATGCGGGCCCGGGTGGTCAGCGCCGAAGACGGAATCCCGGATTCGGTGATCAAGTTACCCGCGCTCGTGAAGCCAAAAACCCCCGCGCCAATCGGAGTTACATTTCCGGCGTCCGGAATCACTCGGACCGATCCGGCCCGGATGGCGCTTTGGCTTCCTCCCGTCGTCAAAAGCCGGGCGCCCCGCGGCGGAAGTGTGTAGGAAATGGACGCTGCGGCCTGGCCCCCGTCATTTAACAGGGTGGGCAGAGCGGCCCCGTTGTCATCGAAGGTTTGGATGGTGCCGGTTTCCACGGCTCCGGTGGTGTTCAATAGGAAGAGACTTGTCTGGTAGCCGCCCCCATCGACTATCTGTGGGAACAGGACCATGTCTCGAGGATCGGGCTGGGTCAGATCCGCAATCGGCGTGGTGGTAATGAGGCTTTCTTGACGTTGATTCTCTGTAACTCGCAAGGCCAGCAGTGAGAGGGGCTGGTCGCTGATCAATTCCAACGTGGCGTTCCGGGTGGCGGTGGCAAAGTCCGGGGGCAACACCAGGTCGGGAGCAAACTGATCGATGAATTTGGCGAAATGGCCTTTGGCCGCCAGGGTCGTCGCGCCTTGCCGGATAATGGTCCCGGTCAGATCACGCAGGATCATTTGAATGTGCGCCAGGGCGCTTCCCCGATTGACCGCCGCAACTCCGGTGTTGATATTAATCACATTGGCGTCGCGCTCGCCCGATTTGGCGGGAACATTGGTTCGAAGATCGATGAACACCTCGGCGTGGGTGGTGGGGGGTGATGCAGGCACGCCGGCTTCTGAGATGACCTGCCCGTTTTGAGTGAAGCTGAACACGGCTGTGCCATAAGGTGTCGAACCCGAGTTCACCTCGACCGTGGCATATCCGACAGCGAGCGGGTTGCTCGTCCCTAAGCTCGTGGTGGAACTGGCGGCATTGCCGCCGAGGCTGAGATTCACCTGGCTTTGCCCCCCGCCGGTGGAAGTACCCGACGTGCCTACAAAGGTGACGTTCTTTTGTGTCTCCAAGACGGCCGAGAGCAATCCCAAATTGATGCCCGGAATCTGGATTCGATTGACTGCGTACCCCCACAAGGACAGCGTCCCGATTGGGGGGAGTGGAGGCGTGCTTGCGGTGAGCGGCAGCGCGAGTGTAACAAACGGCGGCACGGTGAACTGTCCCGCACTGATGCGCTCGCTGCAGGTGAAGTCTCCAGTCAGGGTCACGTTACCACTCACATTAATGGAGTTTCCGGAGATATTGACGAACGAGCTGGGATCGCCGCCGCTCCACTTGACGGTCACGCCACTCCCGCGGTCGATGCTGTTACCGATTGCATCGATATTGTCGAAGGTAAGAGGCGGACTGGGAAGCGTGACACTCCCCGTGAACGCAGGCACATCCGCTCCTCCTCCGCCGTTATCCGCTGTAATGGTCCCGGGATTGAGGAACAGTTTGCTGTTATCCGGGGGCAAGCCAGGGATATTAAACGAGGAGCCGATCCCACCGCTATAGGTCCCCGGCGAACTTTTCTTCAACTGCTGGGTGGCCCCTCCAGCATTCTTGAGGTTGATGGCAGGACCGGCATCGAGAAACACGGTGGGATTTGCCGGCGGGGGAGGGGGCGGAGGAGCGGGGATTGGGTTTACTGGAATCACCGTCCGGAAGGTCTGGACCAGGCAGGTTCCGGGGTCGAGGTTGTTCGCTAATGCCCCGAAGGTGAAATCAGACACTCGAACCGTGGTGGGAGCAGGCGCGTCGAACTTAATGAAAATGCCACTCCCGATCTCAGTGCCGATTTCCGTCGTGAAACCGCCCGACGTGTCCCGTTCCGTGGTCCGCAGCAGGTTTATGGATGCGGTTTTGACGGTCCCGGAAAGCGTGACCGTGTCGCCGAAGTCCGCAGTGTTCAAGTCCACGCAGGGACCTCCATCTGATGAAATCGCAATCCAGGCGAAGTTGCTGACGAAGCTCCCGGTTTGCACGGCGACCGGGACCTTACATCCGGTCACTCCATTGGGGACGATGAACCGGATGACATCCCACGCTGCAATCCCCGGCGGGACGGGAAAGCTGGGCAAGCCAGCAGGCAAACCTGGAAACGCGCCCCGGCCGGCTGATAGCACGGTTGCTGGCTGGGTTCCGACGAAGACCCTGATCTGGACGTTAGGCACGTCGGTCGCGCCGCTCTGTGTTTCGTTGCTCGAAATCGCTCCCAGCCCGGTGCCGTTGAGCATCACCGTCTGACCGGACTGGGCAGGCGAGCCGGGCGGGCTCAGGAGGTTGAGCGTCGCGGTTCCATTCCCGGCCACGTTGAAGGCGGCGGCAGATTGTGTACCGGAAAAGTAGTCCAGACTGAAAGCTCCGAAGGCGCTCGCGACCACGGTGATCGGCGCCGCGGCTGTGACTCCGCCGTTGTTCACGGTCACCGTGCCGGTACCGATCGGAGTGTTGGAGGGCAGAATCGCCCCCACTTCGTGGGCCGAGACATACACCATGATGGCGTTCACGGTCGTGCCCCCAATTTGAACCGTCACGGTAACGCCGCCCAGTCCTCCGGTGGTCGGAAGAGGGAAGGATGCCTGCTGCAACGTGCCGGGACCGAGACCCGTTCCTGTGACCGCAAACAGTGCGCCCTGGGCGATGCCATATCCGGGAAAACCGCTGGGAATCCTCCCCGCTGCATTTACTACATCGGTGATCGAAGTCTGAGCGGAGGCGTGTGTGGCCAGCGCGAGTAAGGCGCAGGCCAGTACAATCAAATGTCTTAGCGCTACCCAATTTTTCATGCTACCCTCTCCATTCCTGAATACGCCGCAAACGCCGAATGTCGCGAATCGAGTCACTTTCGACCGACCCGCATCTGGGCCACTAGCGGTCCGCCTCGCATGCAGGGAGTGTCCGAATGTGTGTTGTGGATCAGGCACTTTCGGACACTCTCGTCGATGGGGACGGGAAACCGAATAGAGGTTTCGGCTACGGGTAATCCTGCGTCCGCGGCGATGCCTGGATTCTCAAGTTATTGGCATTCACTACGCAATGCGCAAACGCGGAGACAAAACCGTCATTTCCGGACCGAATGGCGCTATAGCGCCGGGGCTCGATCGCGAACAGCTGGATTCGCTGTTCAGCGCCACCTATGAGGAGTTGCGCCGCCTCGCCGCCTCGGTGCGGAGTGGCGATCCCGCAGCGACCTTGAATCCCACCGCGCTGGTGCATGGAGCGTGGCTCAAGCTGGCGAAGTCCCCCGGCTTTGTCGTCACCTCCCGGCTCCACTTCAAGCGGATCGCCGCGCGGGCCATGCGACAGCTTCTGGTCGAAGCAGCCCGACGGCGCGGTTCACACAAGCGGGGCGGAGCAGGCCAGGCCGTTGTTGTCACCTTTGACGAGGCACTCAGCCAGCCGGCCTGTTGCGAAGAGGACATGTTGCGGCTCGACATCGCGCTCGATGAACTGGCGCGTCTCAACCCCCGCCATGCCGTCATGGTAGAGAGCCGATTCTTTGCGGGGCTTGACGTCAGCGAGACTGCGGAATTGCTGGAGGTATCCGAAGCCACAATTCTCCGCGACTGGCGGGTGGCCAGGGCCTGGCTGGCGCATGAACTTCACAAGGGTCGGTAAATGTGGGGGGCGGGCCTCCGTTTTTGTCCTGCCTGTTCAAGGAGACGATGGACCGCACGCCTTAGGAACGAATTCAAATCCTGTGCCACGAAACCGCGAATCAGTACGCGGACGAGGCGGATTTCGCTGACATTCGCTCCGCCGCGATCTCTGCGTCTCCGCGGTGTATCCCCGGTTTATTTCTTATCTCCCCAAATTCAATTTGACTCCCCACGGCCTCCTCCTTATGCTGGGCCGCATGTTGGATACCTTCTTCAAGCTCACGGAAAATCGCACGACCGTTCGCACGGAACTGCTCGGCGGAGCCACCACCTTCGTCACGATGGCCTACATCATCGTGGTCAATCCCGCCATTTTGAAATTCGCCGGAATCCCCGCGGGGCCGAGCACGGTCGCAACCATCCTGGCCGCTGTATTCGGCTGTCTGCTCATGGGGCTCTATGCGAACCGGCCAATCGCCGTTGCCCCGTACATGGGCGAGAACGCCTTCATCGCCTACGGGCTCACCGCCATGGGGATCGGCTGGCAGCTGTCCCTGGGGGCGGTCTTCGTGAGCGGCGTGGGGTTCACGCTGATCACGCTCTTAAGAATCCGCTCCTGGCTGGCGAATTCAATCTCGGTCAGCATGAAGCACAGCTTCGCCGTGGGAATCGGGTTGTTCCTCGCCTTCATCGGAATGTATGAAACCGGCATCGTGACCAGCGCGGTCGCCGGTATGCCTCCGCAGGCCCTGCTCGCGGCGAATGCGACTGGACTGCGGGCTCCCGATGTTCCATTGAAAATCGGCAATCTCGTCGATCCCCTGGTGCTCTTAGCGATTTTTGGATTTCTGCTGACGGTGACCCTGCTGTATCGAAAGGTGCGCGGAGCGATTCTCCTGGGAATCGGGGTGACAGCGGTCCTTGGTTATTTCCTGCATCTTGGCCATGCGCCCCAAGCGGTGGTCACCCTCCCGTTCACCGGTGAGTATTCGCTCAGTTCGATTGCCTTCAAGCTGGATATTGCGGGAGTGCTCCGGCTGAGTTTTCTTCCCGTCTTGCTGACCCTTTTCCTGATGGGGTTTCTGGACACGCTGGGAACACTCGTGGGGGTGGGCGCCGCCGGGGGCCTGGTGGACGAAAAGGGAAATTTCCCTAAGATCGAACAGCCGATGATGGTGGATGCCGTCTCCTGTATGTTCAGCGCCCTGATCGGCACCACTACCAGCGGGGCATATATTGAATCCGCAACGGGCATCCGCGAGGGCGCTCGCACCGGCCTGGCTGCGGTGACGACCGGCTTGTTGTTTGCAGCTTCACTCTTTTTTGTCCCTTTGCTGGAGCCCTTGCAACAACTCAAGTACGCGTATGGACCGGCCCTGATTGCCGTTGGAGTCCTGATGGTCCGCTCCATCACAAAGATCGATTTTGAAGATTTGACGGAATGGGTGCCGGCTTTTGCGACGGTCGTGATGATGCTGTTCACCTATAACATCGGGAACGGACTGACGGCGGGTTTGGTCCTATATCCTGTACTCAAGCTTCTCTCGGGCCGGGGCAGGGAACTGAATTGGGGGTCGGTGGTGCTTGGCCTGCTGTGTGCCGTTTACTATGTGTTTGGGATGCCACACTGATTGCTGAGGCGGGTGAGGCCCTCCGGGGAACAGGAGCCGGCCACCCGCCCATCTCGGAGAGGGCACATCCGCGAGTCTTACGCGAGGTGAAATCACACTTCTTCGCTCGGAGTGCTTCCATTTCTGATTCCAAATTCTTGTTTACTTTCGTTTATGGACCGGAATGCCTCCAATCACGAAAGTCTTCCCTGAAACCGTGCGCAGAGCGGTCACAGCAATCGGCGTGGGCGAGGTAATTCGAATTCCCAACATCGACAAATCCCCTGACAGCAAACTGAGAAAGATGGTCCAATTAGGATCTGCACTCATATACTCATTAGCAAAGCGTGACATTTGGCTATTTGCCTTAAGCGTCACTGTAACGCTGGCAAAGGGAATGCCGTTCACGGGAACACTGACGAGCCCTAATGCTTCCAGCGTGACCGTGGTGTCGGAGGATCCCGGGTTGACCATGGCGATGCCGGTTCCGATCTTCGGTGTTTGTTGGGCATTGATCCAAAACTCTGTACCTGTTTCGGTGGCCGGTACGCCAACCAATCCCATCACCTCGTTCCCATCCATTATGTCGTACACGACCTGAACAGTGGTGTCGTCGTCACAATCAGTCGAGCACGTTTGCGTCATCGACACGTCGGCATAGCCGGCCTGGACCACCTCGGGACTGGTCAGCGCCGTCAAAGTCAAGGCGAATGCCTGCCCGGCCTTCAAGGTTGTCATGATGGAATTGGCGGGAAGGGGTGGAAAATTAGGAATACCATCAATGACCATGATGACAGCCATGGCCCCTCGAGTAGATTCGTTTAAGTCCACCGAGACGGTCTTAGAATCACTGGTAGGATTGCCCAAAAGGATATGGGTGCGGTAATTTCCGCCGACCACAATCTGGGAGGCGTACCGATGAACGGCGGTCTCGTCCTGGAAAACGGCGCTTTTCGCGGGGACGACGCCTTCCTGAATCGAAAAAGCGTCTCCGGCCCTGTCTGAAGGAAGCGTCACTATCTTTGTTCTTCCTTGGTATCCAAACACAAAGATGTCCTTTTGGCCCTGGAGGGGCTGTGCTGCAAGGTATTCGACCGATAACAACACTGCTGCCAGAAATAGAATTGTTCTTTTCATAATTAAGTATCCTCCTCTGAATTGACCTCAGTGAGGGATGGCGGACGAAACGACAGCATCCCCGGCACGGATGGCTGAATGGCCCGGGCCGGGATGAAACTGTGCCCGCTGGAAAACACTTGAAAGAATCCGCTTTTTGGAAATGGGGTACTTCTAAAGCGCTCCAATGACCACAATGGAACAATCCAACGGGATCGCGCGTTCGATGATTTTATCTGGCCGGGGGAAACGGACGCCGATCCAACCGCATTCCATTATAACGCCAGGGCGGCCGCGATTGCAATTACTCGGAAATAATCTTGACTGACTTCAAGACGATCGGGGTCATGGGGACGTTCGCGTATTCCGGGTTCACTGCCTTGGTCGGAGTCGTTCCAATCTTATCGACTACATCCATTCCTTCCATCACCTTTCCAAAGACCGCATAACCCATCGCCCGATTGGAGCTTCCATGATGGTTCAACCTGTTGTTGTCGACGAGGTTGATGAAAAACTGCGCCGTAGCGGTGTCGGGCTCTTCTTCACGGGCCATGGATAGGGTTCCACGGTCGTTGAGCAGGCCATTGGCGGCTTCGTTCTTGATCGGGGCCCGCGTCGCCTTTTCCTTGAGATCCGGTGTCACCCCTCCACCCTGGATCACAAACCCCCGCATGACCCGGTGAAAAATGGTCCCGTTGTAAAAGCCGATCCTCGCGTATTCGAGAAAGTTCTTCACCGTAATCGGAGCTCTATCGGGATAGAGTTCGATCTTGATGTCTCCCATGGAGGTCTGCAGGACAACCAGCGGGTTTTTGGGAGCGGGCTCCGCAGATCCGTTGGCTCCTGCGGTAAGAACAGACCCAAGAGTGACAAGGCAGAGCGCTGTCAGCAATAATCGAAGAATTTTCATTAGCGTTTCCTGAGAAAGAACTGCGAATTGAGAAACTTTTCATTGCAGTGACGCAGGGCCCGCAGAGTCATCTGCGAGCTCGGCGTCCCCGCGGTAAATGATCCTTCAGATCAAAATCAATTCGGGTCGCTTCTTGATCAGATGTTCAAACCACAGATTGCCCAGCTTCTCTTGCACCGTATTCTGGCGAAGCCGGTCATTCAGATTCTTGAAATCGACTTCATCCATGGGCTGGTCCTGATTGAAGCAGGAGAAGACCGGGCCCGTCGGTTCACCGGACTGCGGGTCGACGTGCATCTGCAGGCACTGGGCGCACACTTCCTTCATCATGCACTGCATCGGGGAATTAATGGAAGCGATGGCGGTGTGGCCCGGGGTGAGGTAATCGCACAGCACGCTTCGCCGGGCGACTTTGACAGCCCCCATCATGCGATCACTGCCGATGGCGATGATGCGTTGGATGCCATGGAAATTAAACAAGGGCGTGCCATGCTCGGGCTCCAACGACCCCTCGGCATAGTGCTTCATGGCCTGAACGATATTGCCCCGGAAGCTCCGATCCTGGGGCCGGAGCGTGTCAATCATCTCCCCCTGGTCCACGCTATAGACCACCTGGTCGCAGGCGGACTCGATTTCCTCTCGTTTGTAAAAATCTTCCTTCTTCTTGTACCCGGCGAAATAAATGACGCGACATCCATTCTCCTTGAGCGCCTTGGCGATCGAGAAGAGGACCGCGTTCCCCAGTCCGCCGCCCGCGAGCAGCACGGTCTCATTTCGTGGAATCACGGTCGGGGTTCCGGTAGGTCCCATCACCACGACCTGCTGTCCCGGCTTGAGGGTGGCGCAGAGGCGGGAGCTGACTCCCATCTCCAGAACGATCATGGAGAGCAGACCCTTCTCGCGGTTCACCCAGGCTCCCGTGAGCGCCAGTCCTTCCATCATCAGGGTGGACTCGTCAATCTTCGGACTGTCCACTTCATAGTTCTGTAACCGGAAAAACTGTCCCGGTTGAAATTTCCTGGCCTGCATCGGCGCATGGACGATCACTTCAACGATGGTCGGGGTCAGCCGGTGGACATTGACCACCCGGGGAATCAGCTCCTCATCGAGTCGGTCGATCAGTCTTTTGAAACCCGGCTCCCGTTGGGGCTGCCCTTCGGGGGTCAAGGTCTTCATATGTTTCTCGAAGACCTTCACAATATGCGGGTAACCCTGCTTCGCGGAGGCCATCGCCTTGACGACGTTGCCTTCAAAGACGGGGTGATTGTCGCCGTAATAGGTGATATAACGTCCCTCTCCCGACCCGTCCGGCGCCGCGCTGGAATAGGATGTAAAAAAGGCCGGGACCCCTGCGTCTTCTCCTGCGACCAGCTCGAATTCCTTTTCCTCTCTATTCGAGGGGCCAACACCATTGCCGGACCCGGACTTGAGGTGATAGCCCTTGAAGAACTCCCTTCGTTCATCGAGCTCAAAAGTTCCGGGACGCTCCCTCTCATAGATGATGTTGGGGTTGGTGCCGGCGGCCACCATCAAGGTCCGGGCCGGCAGATTCACGTTTTCTCCAGTTCCCGTCCATTTCCCCTTCTCATTCAAGGTCTGCCGCTCAAAGACCACGCCGTCGAGTGAGCCATGTTGATTGGTGAGGGCTTCGACCGGGGAAACGCGTTCGATAAAGTAGATGCCTTCTTCAAGAGACTTGATGATTTCCTCGTGGTTCAATCGATAGGCGGGAGAGTCAACGATGGACTTGCGGTAACAGAGCGAAACGCCTCCCCACTGCCGCACCAGGGGAACAAAGTCAGGCTCTTCGTGAGCTTCGAGTGCCCGTCGCCGCTCGGCCCTGACGGCCCGCCCATGCTCGATGAACCGTCCTGCAATTTCGCGTTCTTCCGAATCGTACATTGAGAGGATTCTATCCTCGCCGTATTCCGCCACCAGAGTTTCATAATGGTCGAGGAACTTTTCCACCTGGATCGGATAGTACGCCATCAGCTCCGTAGCGGTGTCGATCGCAGTCAACCCGCCACCAATGACGAGGGCGGGCATCTGGACCTGAAGATTGGCCAACACATTCCGCTTAAATGCCCCGGTCAACTGAAGCGCCATGAGAAAATCACTGGCCATTCGCACCCCGCGGATGAGGCTGTTCTTCATGCCGACCTGGGTGGGCTTGCCTGCCCCCGTGGCGATTGCAATGTGATGGAAGCCAAACTCCCACGCATCTTCGATGGTCAGCGTCCCGCCAAAGCGTATGCCGCCATGGATGCGAAACTTGTGGCGGCGCGAGAGCGCCAAATGCAGCAGGGTGAGAAAATTCTTATCCCACCGCACCGTGATACCGTATTCACTGACGCCGCCAAAGCCCTCCAGGATCCGCTGGTCCAGTTGATGATAGACCGCCTTCCAGTCCGCGATCGGCGTGGGCAAATGATCCGCATCTCCGGTCAGACTTCGAGGCAACGGCTCAATCTTCAACCCATCAATGCCGACGACTCCAAAACCTTCATTCAAGAGGTAGTGGGCGAGGGTGTAGCCCGCAGGGCCCAGTCCAACCACCAAAACGTTCTTGCCATTGTAGGGCAGGGCATAAGGCCGCTTCACGTTGAGGGGGTTCCAGCGGGTCAGAAGCGTGTAGATCTCGAATCCGTAAGGCAGGCCCAGAACATCGGTGAGGATCCCCGTTTCGGCCTGGGGGATATTCACTGGTTCCTGCTTCTGGAAGATGCAGCTCTTCATGCAGTCGTTGCAAATGCGGTGTCCCGTACCGGGAAGCATCGGATTGTCGATCACGACCGCGGCAAGAGCGGCCAGCGAGTCGCCGGCCTTCTTCAGCAGGTGAGCCTCCGAGATCTTTTCATTGAGCGGGCAGCCGGCCAGTGGAATTCCAAGGGGATTCTTCTTATACCCTCCCGTCTTTTCCTCAAATCCTTTTGAACACGAGTCCTTGTCGCGTTCGTGGCAGTAAATGCAATAGTCCACCTCTGAATAAACCTGCTTCGAAGAATAACGGGGGTCCGTCAATTTGAAGCCGTCGCGTCGCCGCAGCTTCTCCTCCGGGCCTGTGAATAGCTCCCCCATCTCGGGCCGGGGTTGAGCGACCCTGACAAGGTGTTGGTAGTCAAGATTTTCAGGACGCTTGAAAGACACCCAGTCCCTGGTCTTAATTTTTCCGCGGGGATCGTGTGCCACGGCGGCAGACCAGTCTTCGGTCAATACAATCAAACCGTGTAAAAACTCAGCGTCTTGCTCAATCGAATTCTGCTTCGATTCGACGCCAGGAATTCCTGAGAACAACGCAGTTGCCTGGGAATTGGATTGGAGCGCTCGCCGGAGGGCATGAATTCGCGCTCTGTCTTCTGGTCCCAGATCCTCCTTCGTGGACAGCGCGGCTGAAGCCAGCTTCTCCAATCTTAGAAGCTCGCCCACCATCAGCGCAAATCCGAGTTCAGGATCTTTCTTATTTAAAGTCTGAGGAAAGGCCGATTGACGAAGGAAATCGACCTGCAGGTCTAGCCTTGAAAAATCCAACTGGGCCAGTTGGTCCGCTTTATGTTTCTTGCCGGCACGCCTCTGGACAAAGAACTTGTACTCAAAAATGGATTGCTCTTCTTGTGCCTCCTCGATCATCCGTTCCCGCGCGGTATCCACATGGAACAGGCGCGCCAGAAAGACACTGAGATAAGGGGCCATGTGGAGAATCAAATTGGATTCCGAGAGGGGAGTCATCCCACGGCCCTGGCATTCAGAATAGGCCGCGAAGTCCTTGGCCAGGGTCGGATTCTTGTCGGCGACCCCTGCAAAGAACATTTCGGCCAAAGCCTTCAGCCGGTCAGGCTGGTAGAGATCGGAATAGCGAAAGCCCTCCACTCCCAACTCAAAATCGTTATCGTGCGGACCGGAAGGCGTGATGGAGACAAAAAAATCGCCCACTTTTGAATGGGCGATGGCTGCGGGCTGGTGCGCCTGAAGGGCCACCTCAATTTCGATCACGCATTCCAGAGGTTTGATTCGCCGGACGACACCCTCCACGGGTTTGCTTCCCTCAGTCACGCAGATGGAAAGCCGCGTCCCCGGCAAGTACATGACGTCGTCGCTGGGTAACTTGATCTCAAAGAGAACCGATTGGCTCTCATGCTGATGACAGAAAAGGACTTCATACCGATTGAGAGACGCGTCGACGGCCTTGGACATGATCAGGTCTTTGTCACCTCAAGAGATTCCAGCTTGGGCTGAAAAGGGGTGCTCGCGGCAGATGCACATGAATATCCATTATCGCATGCAGAGCGAAATTTCTTCAAGCGGTTTGAGTGGCCTGTCCCCTTTGAATGCGCAAGCTTGCTTGCACTTTGGCCTGGTGTGGCAGGGCTGCCCCGAAGGGCTCCGTGCGAAGAAAACTTCAGGCTTGGAAAGCGGCAGCAAGCTGCCGCACTCCAAAGCCTAAGGCACATTCACGTGTATTTCGAACTCCATGTGGGCCTTTTGGTTGTCCCGTTCGATGTCCGTCTGGAGGAGCCAGACGCCATCCATTGAAAAGGTCCCTTTCCCGAGGTACATTCCGTTTTCGGCGGATGTGGCCTCAAATTCCTCCTTGCCCATGTCCATCAATGGCATGACCAAGGCGAAGCGGACCTGGGCCCCTCCAATCGGCGCCCCATTGGGACCAACCAGCTTTAACGTGAAACTCGTCTCTTTGCCGCTCGCAGCCGGCATTGGAGCAAGCATTAAGGTCCCCCTCCATCCCAGCTCCCTGGACGATTGTTCCAGAATCGAAAAGTGATTTGCGTCGGCGGTCTGTTGAGCGGGACCGGATTGAGGTTGTTGCCGTCCGCAGGCCGAGAAGAAAAGGAGGAGAGCAAGAGGCAGAATGGCTTTCACCAAGACAAAAATACGCATGAGAAATTCCCTGAAGGAAATGATGATCGCAGGTCGTCCAATACGAACGTCATTGAAAATGTGACAAAATCGTGCGTGATTCAACGTAGGGGGGCATAGCTATGCACCCCTACCGCGAAGATCCCACAAATACGCCATGTAACTCTAGTTCCAACATTTGTATTAGTATGCTAACACATCCTCAAATTCGCACCCACATCCAACCGGAGGGACCACCCTCTCAACTCCAGACTGGAGCTGACTTGGAATTCACCCAGGGCGTCTGTCTTGACCAAAGACATGCTTAACTCTATATTCTGTTGATGCCGAAGAGTTTTCTGGACCAGATCCGCCCGGAGGTTCTCAACAACGTCGCCCTCCTGAAGGAGGAGATGGCGCCCGAGGAGTGGGAAGAACGGGCGCTCCGTCGAAGCGTTAAGGCGGATTTCTGTTCGGTCCTCACGCGGCCCGACTCCCTGAACATCATCGCTGAGATTAAGAAGGCCTCTCCTTCGCGCGGCGTCCTGCGGGAGAATTTCGATGCGGTCGCGTTGGCGCGAGTCTATGAGGAGCACGGGGCGGCTGCGCTCTCTGTCCTGACTGAAGAAAAACACTTTCAGGGGAGTGTTCGCGCGCTGGCACAAATCGCATTGTCCTGCTCGCTCCCGATCCTGCGGAAGGATTTCATCCTGGATGAGGTTCAGATCGCCCAGGCACGGTCAAATGGCGCTTCCGCCGTCCTTTTGATTGTACCGTTTTTGACGCAACCCGATTTAGAGAAGCTGATTATCGCCTGCCGCAAGTACTCGCTTGCCGCGCTCGTGGAGGTGCATACTGAAGAAGAGCTGGTTCGTGCCAACCTTGCCCGCGCAACCTTACTCGGGGTCAATAATCGGGACTTGAAGACGCTGGAAGTGAACCTGAAGGTCTCCGAGCGATTGATTCAGCATAAGCGTTCCGGTCAAATTTTCGTGGCGGAGAGCGGATTGACTTCGAACGAACAGTTGAAGAGCCTTCATGCTGCCGGATATGATGCCTTTCTGATCGGAGAGCATTTCATGAAGTCGGCAGATCCGGGCGCTGAACTGGGCCGTCTAAGAGGGAAGCCATGACCCATGTAAAGATTTGCGGCATTACCCGGCTGGCTGACGCGCTCGTGGCGATCGACCTGGGTGCCGCGGCCCTCGGCTTTAATTTTTATCCGCGCAGTCCCCGGTACATTTCAATCCGGCAGGCCTCAAAGATCCTTGAAAATCTCCCGCCTTTTGTATTGAAGATTGGGGTGGTGGTTAATTTCGGCCCGGCGCGGGACATCCGGCGGCTGGCCCTGGCGCTGGGTCTCAACGGCATCCAGCTTCATGGTAATGAGCCTTCAGAAATGGCTGTTACCCTGAAGCCCTTGATGGTGGTCAAAGCCTTTCGGGTGACTGAGGACTTTAAGGTAACCGAGCTCCAGCACAATCCGGCGTCAGCGGTTCTTCTCGACGGCTTTGAGCCCGGGAAATTTGGCGGCACTGGAAAGACGATCGACTGGAATCTCGCTCGCCGCGCCTCCCGCTTCCACCGTATCATTTTGTCGGGAGGACTCACTTCTGCCAATGTCGGGGAAGCCATCCGGGCGGCGCATCCTTATGCCGTGGACGTTGCGAGCGGTGTCGAAAGCATGCCTGGCAAAAAGGACTACCGGAAGATGAAGACGTTCTTTGCTTCAGTGGAGAAGGCGGACCGGGAGAGTCGTCCTTAAGTGGAGCAAGTGCTCGGAGGAGCAGAATGGAAAATCTATGACCAGACCTTACAACTATCCTGACCCCTCGGGGCATTTCGGAAAATACGGCGGGAGATTTGTGCCCGAAACCCTGATGGCCCCCCTGGAGGAGCTCGATCAGGCGTATCGGGGAGCGCAGGCCGACGAGAAGTTCCACGCCGAGCTGGATGCTCTCCTCAAGAATTATGTTGGACGTCCTACGCCCTTGTTTTTTGCGGAGCGACTGACCCGCCGTCTCAACGGACCCAAAATCTATTTGAAACGCGAGGACCTGGCGCATACCGGTGCGCACAAGATCAACAACTGTCTGGGCCAGGGCCTGCTCGCCCGGCGGATGGGCAAGAAGCGCGTCATCGCGGAGACCGGCGCGGGGCAGCACGGAGTGGCCACCGCAACCGTCTGCGCTCTGCTGGGCCTGGAATGCGAAATTTACATGGGGACCGAAGACATGCGCCGCCAGGAATTGAATGTCTTCCGAATGCGCCTGCTCGGCGCCAAGGTGACTCCCGTTGATTCAGGCAGTCGAACCCTGAAGGATGCCATCAATGAGGCTTTGCGCGATTGGGTGACCAACGTGGACACCTATTATTTGCTGGGTTCGGTCCTGGGTCCCCATCCTTACCCCATGATGGTCCGCGACTTTCAGAAGATCATCGGTCAGGAAGCCCGGGCCCAGATTCTTGCCTGCGAGGGGAGGCTGCCGGATGCGCTGGTCGCCTGTGTCGGGGGCGGAAGCAATGCCATGGGTTTGATGTACGAATTTCTGGGAGAAAACAGTGTGCGCATGGTCGGCGTTGAAGCAGGCGGCCGGGGGCACGGCCTGGGGGAACATGCGGCCCGGTTTATCGACGCCGAAGGAGGCGGGGGACGCCCCGGAATTCTCCAGGGAACCTACTCTTATGTCTTGCAGAACGACGACGGTCAAATCTCCCTGACACACTCCGTGTCAGCGGGACTGGACTATGCTGCCATCGGCCCTGAACATGCCTTGCTCCACGATCTTCATCGTGTCGAATACACCCACGTGAGCGATGAGGAGGCCCTTGAAGCATTTCAGTGGCTCAGTCAGTTGGAGGGGATCATCCCCGCCCTTGAATCAGCCCACGCTGTCGCTTACCTGAAGAGACTGGCGCCTGACCTTCGCCCCGACCAATTGGTCATCGCAAATCTCTCGGGGCGCGGCGATAAGGATGTCGCTGAAGCCGTGCGTCTCATCAAGAGCTGAAGGGGGCGGGCAAGAGGCAAAATAATTTTGACGCTCCCTTGGGAGTGTGTTTAAATCGCAACTTGCCTTCACTTGAGCACAAAACTGTTCGACGGATCTGATGACGCCAAAATCTGATCGAAGAGTCTTTACCGTTTCCGAGATCACAGGCCGCATTAAGGGATTGTTGGAAGCGGAATTTGCGTCCGTGTGGGTGGAGGGTGAAATCTCGAACTTCACCCGCGCCGCTTCGGGCCATTTGTACTTTACGATCAAGGATGACACCGCTCAACTCCGCTGTGTTTGTTTCCGGACCCATGCCCGGGGGATCCGTTTTCGTTTGGAGGACGGACTGAAGATCGTGGCACGGGGCAGTTTATCGATCTATGAGCGTCGGGGGGAATACCAGCTCTACGTTGAGGTGATGGAGCCTGTCGGCATCGGGGCCCTGCAATTGGCGTTCGAGCAGTTGAAGGCGAAGCTGCAAGCGGAAGGATTGTTCGAGACGGCTCGTAAAAAACCCCTCCCCACGTATCCGCAGACCATCGGCGTGGTCACCTCTCCCACGGGAGCCGCCATTCAGGATATCCTCCGCATCCTGAAGCGGCGCAATGAATCGATCAACGTCCTGATTTACCCCGCGAAGGTGCAGGGAGAAGGGGCGGCGCAGGAGATTGTCGAGGGGATCCGATACTTCAATCGCGAACAAGAGGTGGACGTCTTGATTGTGGGGAGGGGAGGCGGCTCCATCGAGGACCTCTGGGCCTTCAACGAGGAACCTGTCGCGCGGGCCATCGCGGCATCAATTATTCCTGTAATCTCGGCCGTGGGACACGAAATCGACTTTACCATTGCCGATTTTGCGGCCGACCTGAGGGCCCCGACCCCCTCGGCCGCCGCGGAAATCGTGGCGTCGGCCAAGGATGAGATTTCAAAACACGTGGAGAGACTTTTCGACCGGATGGAAAACTCCCTGACCTTGCTCTTGAACCGGTCTCGGAGGACGCTCCTGGAGCTGACCGGGAGTCGGGGGTTCTCATTGGCCCATGACCGTCTCAAAGAGTTTCGTCAGTTTTTCGATGAGCTGGCATTCAAACTCTCCCTGGGCATGCACGACATCGTGCGCGAACGGCGCGCCAGGCTGCAACTTCTTCACAACCGGGTGGCGTTTTTCGATTTGAAAAAACTGATCCGGATGGCCGTTCTGAGGTTGGACCAATTGGAGAAGGAGGCCGCTTCGGGGTTTCGAACCTCCCTCTCGACCGCGAGAAATTCACTGATGGTCCTGGGCGGGAAACTCGAGAGCCTCAGCCCGCTTAAGGTCCTTGAACGCGGCTACGCCATCGTAAAAACGGAAGGCGGCGTAATTTTGAACGATGCGAAAGGAATCTCCGTCGGGACAACGCTCTTCATCCAGCTGTGGCAAGGTTACCTGAAGGCTCGTGTGACCGGCCCCAGCGCCCATTCCCACACTGACGCCGGAGATCAGCAGGGTGCATTAAAATTTGAGGAGTAGCTCCGACGGAAAGTGATTTAATAGACCAGTCCGAGGAATCCACAGGAAACCCATGGTCAAGTCAAAAAACCAGGATTTTGAAGCTGCCATCAAGCGGTTGGAAGAAATCGTCGCACAACTCGAATCCGGGGACTTGCAACTTGAGAAGTCCCTGGAACTGTTTGAGGAGGGCATCAAGCTGTCGCGCTTTTGCCATACCAAGCTCGACGAGGCTGAGCGCAAGGTGGAAGTCCTGCTCAAAAACGCCGAGGGCGAGTTGAAGCGAACCCCGTTTGAAGAAGAATCGGGCGGCGATTCGAATGCAGAGGAAGGTTCCGAAGAGGATTGAATCCCCGTGGAAGTTCCAAAGTTTCTCATAGAACGAAACCGCCAGGTCGATGAGGCGCTGGATCGATTATTGCCCGGAGTGGACCAGAGGCCCGAGTCCATCCACCAGGCGATGCGGTACAGCATCTTTGCCGGCGGCAAGCGATTGCGCCCTGCTCTGTGCCTCGAAGCCGGGAAGGTGGCGGGGGCCGTTGAGCAGGAATTGATTCCGTTGGCTTGTGCCCTCGAAATGATCCATACGTATTCACTGGTTCATGACGATCTGCCGGCCCTCGACAACGATGACCTTAGGCGCGGCCAGCTCACCGTTCACAAGAAGTTCGGCGAGGCGATCGCTATTCTGGCAGGAGACGCTCTGCTGACCCGCGGGTTCCAGATCCTGTCGGGGATTGATGGCTCCTATCCTTACACGGAACGGCGGTTGACCGCCATGCGCGAGATTGCCTGTGCCATCGGCACCGTGAACGGGATGATCGGCGGACAGGTGGCCGATCTCGAAGCGGAGGGAAAGGTTATTTCGGCGGACCAGCTGCACTACATTCACAGCTCAAAGACAGGGGCGTTGATCCGTGCTTCGGTTCGCGCTGGAGCGGTTATGGGAGATCCCTCAGAGAGCCAACTTGAGGCGCTCACCACTTATGGCACGAGGATTGGACTCGCGTTTCAAATCGTAGACGATATCCTCGACATGGTAAGCTCCCGCGAGGTGTTGGGGAAGACCCCTGGAAAGGACCGTTCCGAGAGGAAAGCCACTTATCCAGCCCTGTTTGGATTGGACGAGTCCAGGCAGAAGGCACGTAAGTTAGTGGATGAGGCTATTCGATCACTTGAATTTTTGGGGGAAAAGGCCGATCATCTGCGCGAGCTGGCCCTGTTTTTTGTCGAGCGAGCCGCGTGAACCAGCTTGCTGGGACCTCAGATTCGGCGGCCTTTTGAAGGACTCAAAGTTCTGACCATGAAAGATCCTACAATATGGAATATCAATATCTTACCAAGATAAACTCACCCGCTGATTTAAAACTGCTTTCGCTGGCAGAACTGGACGTGGTGGCGGAAGAGTTGCGTCATTTCATGGTGGACGTGGTCTCCAAAGTAGGCGGCCATTTGGGTGCAAGCCTCGGTACCGTCGAGCTTACCCTGGCACTCCACTACGTTTTTGACGCACCCGGGGACAAGCTTGTTTGGGATGTCGGGCACCAGGCCTACGGTCACAAGATCCTGACCGGGCGTCGTGACCGTTTTTACACGCTCCGTCAGTACCAGGGGATCTCCGGATTTCCCATGCGCCAGGAAAGTGAATACGACGAATACAACGTGGCCCACGCCTCGACCTCCATTTCGGCCGCCCTGGGAATGGCGGTAGCGCGAGATTTAAAGAAAGAGAATAACTACGTGGTTGCCATCATTGGGGACGGCGGACTGACCGGGGGAGTGGCGCTGGAAGGACTCAATCAGGCGGGCTACCTGAAAAGGAAGATGTTGATCGTTCTGAACGACAACGAGATGTCGATCTCCCCCAATATTGGTGCGATTCCCGGTTACCTGAACCGCATTGTCCAGGGACAAACCTACATGCGATTCAAAAAAGAAGTGGAACGAATGGTCTCCTCTGTTCCGCATATCGGCCCGCGCATCTTCAGGATCGTCAAGGATACGGTCGATGCCATGAAGACTTTCATGGTGCCCGGCCTGATGTTTCACGAGCTCGGTTTCGACTATGTCGGTCCGCTCAACGGACACAGCATCCCCACGCTGGTGGAAACCCTGCAGAACATAAAAAACAACGAAACCCCGACCATCCTTCACGTGGTAACGAAGAAGGGGAAGGGTTACTCGCCGGCGGAGTCCTCGCAGGATAAGTATCATGGTGTGACCCCGTTCGACCCGGAAACGGGGCAGATGAAGAAGGCCGTGGGCGGTCCCCCCACTTACACCTCGGTCTTCAGCAAGACACTCATCGAAATCGCCCAGCGCGATCCCAAGGTGGTTGCGGTCACGGCGGCCATGCTCGAAGGCACGGGCCTTGAGAAATTCAAGGAACACTTCCCTGATCGCTGCTTTGATGTCGGAATCGCCGAACAGCACGCGCTGACATTCGCATGTGGACTGGCGACACAGGGGATGAAGCCGGTCTGCGCCATTTACTCGACTTTCCTGCAGCGGGGCTACGACCAGATCTATCACGATATCTGCCTGATGGACCTGCCGATCACCCTGGCCATGGATCGAGCCGGGATCGTGGGCGCGGACGGGCCGACCCACCATGGCTTGTTCGATATCGCGTACCTGCGCACGCTTCCCAATATGATGCTGATGGCGCCCAAAGACGAGGCGGAGTTGCGCCAGATGATTTACACGGCGATCGAAATTCCTCACCCCACGGCGGTCCGCTACCCTCGCGGCAATGGCGTGGGAGCATCGCTGGATGAGCCCTTGCATGCGTTGGAAATCGGGAAGGCGGAGATTCTCCAGGACCACGGGGATGTGGCCATTATCGGCTATGGCCATATCATGGCGGCCGTGTTGCAGGCGGCGCAGAAACTCGAGGAGCAGGGGATCCACTGCACCATCATCAATGCGCGCTGGGCCAAACCCCTGGATGAGGAGTTGTTTTGCGTCCTTGCCAGCGAAAAGAAATGCCTCGTCACCGTGGAGGATGCCGCGTTGATGGGTGGATTCGGCAGCGCCGTGACCGAATTGTTGGTCGAACGCAAACTGCTCCCCGTCCGCATGCTGCGGATCGGGGTTCCGGACCGGGTGATCCCGCAGGGCGCTCCCAACTTGCTGTATGCCAAGTTTGGCCTGGATGCTGACGGCATCTTTGAGCGCATCAAGTCGTTTGTGACCGAAGAAGGCATTCACACCAGCAAGAGCCATCGACTGGGGTCAAAATTGTAGCGAACCCGGCTTAGTCCCATTGTCCAAGTTTTGGATGGACGTGCTCCGATCAACACGGATCCGTCAAGTCAACTCTCGGTTCGACCCTTTGCCGAAGGCGGGCGAGGAGTTCCTATTGCCTGCCCAGCAACCGATTCATATTCCTTGAGTCTGAGTTCCGAAGTTAAGGGCGTCAAGGAAGTGTTAGGTTCTTCGATTCAAATCGATTGGGATGGAATGAAGGAAGGGCGCAATTGTTCCGCCCTTGAAGGGACAGGAAAGAGAGGGAGAGACGTCTGACTCTGTTTCTTCGGTCCATGCTTTTCGAGTAAGGCGGTCGTCTCTCTAGGCCCGAAGGGCTGTCAGATTGTAGCCCCACCTGAAGCTCCGCGTTTTTTGCGGAGCGAGGGTGGGGGACCAATGAGATAAAATGTGAGAGCCCCGCTTGCGGGGCGAAACAAGGCCAACCGTTCCAAGATACCGAACCTCCTAATTGATGCCCTGCACTCGGAAAGAGCTCGCCCTTTCCTGCAGAAAAGAGAGATTCCGAGGGCGCTTCGCCTGCCAGGAAAGCCTCCAGTGTCCCGATGTCGCTTCGAGAATCCAACCGGCGGATTTGGGCTCCCCTAATTCGTGAAATGAGAAGGGTAACGGGGGAGCGGAGAGAAAGCATTGCAGAGAGGAACAGGCAAGGGGATTATTGTCTGGTACTTTGAAGATCCATTCGGCAACGCCTTTCGCCCCGCCAGCGGGGCTCGGATGTCATTGGGGAGATCGGTACCCCACCCTCGCTGCGCCCCGCAAAGAACGCGGGACGGAGCTTCCCGCCACGGCGGATCTTCGACAGGTGGGGCTACGATCTGAGAGCCCTCCGGGCCTAAAGGGACAAATTCCTCGGTCGAAAAACATCGAAGAATGGGAATCGAATCTTCCTCCCACATTGATCATGGCTTTCAACTTCGGAATTCGGGTTGAATCTGCTTTCCTCCTTTTCACATCGAAGGAATTTGAAGCCGCTCCATGAAACAACGAATCGACAAACTTCTCGTCGACCTTGGAATCGCGGAATCGCGGGAGAAGGCCCAGGCTCTGATTCTGGCGGGGCAAGTGTTGGTCGATGGGAGGTGTATCGAAAAAGCCGGCCAACAGATTCCAATCGATTCTCCGATCCGGCTCAAGGGCGTGCCCATGAAGTATGTGGGCCGGGGAGGGTTAAAGCTCGAGGCGGCGTTGGACCATTTCTCGATTAGCCCCATGAGCAGGCTATGCCTTGACATCGGGGCTTCGACCGGGGGCTTTACCGACTGTTTGCTGCAGCGCGGCGCCGTGGGTGTGATTGCCGTCGATGTGGGAACGAATCAATTGGACTGGAAGTTACGCCGTGATTCGCGGGTGGTTTCGCTCGAGAACACAAACGCCCGGTACCTCAAATTCGAAGGCCTCGGAACCCAGGTCGATTTGATCGTCGTTGACGTTTCATTCATTTCCCTGGAATTGATCGTTCCCGTGCTCCCCCCATTTTGCAGGCCATCCACGGAGGTGTTGCTGCTCGTCAAACCTCAATTCGAGGTGGGGAAAGGGGAGGTGGGAAAAGGAGGCGTCGTCCGGGACCCGACCCTCCATCAGCGGGCCGTCGAAAAGGTGACCGAAGCAGGGGAGAGGTATGGATTCGAAATCAAAGGTAGCGTAGAATCGCCCATCACCGGAGCCCAAGGGAACAAAGAGTTCTTCCTGTGGCTGCGGCCTAAGTGAGCGGGGCATACTCATGCAAATTCAATCCGTCGGGATCATTACCAAGCCTCGCAAGAAGGAAATTGCCGCGGTCATCCGGCAACTGGTCGAATGGCTTGAGCTCCGCAAGGTATCCATCCTCTTCGATCATGAGACCTGCGAGTTGCTGGGGCGATCGAACGAAGGCGTCGGGCGCAATGAAATCCCGGCGAAAGTGGATCTGATCATCGTCCTGGGGGGCGACGGCACCATGCTCGCGGTCGCGCGCGTAATGAACGAGAGGGAAGTCCCCATCCTGGGCGTGAATTTCGGCCACCTCGGATTTCTGACCGAAATGACCTTGGAAGAGCTCTTTCCGACCCTGGAGCTGGTTTTTGCGAATCAGCACACCACCGACTCGCGCATCCTTCTGGAAGTTGAAGTCATGCGGTCGGGAGAGATCATCTCCCGGCACCAGGCCCTCAACGACGCTGTCATTAACAAAGGCGCGATGGCCCGCATCATCGACTTCTCGGTCAAGGTCGACAACCAGTTGTTGTCGGAGTACAAGGCGGACGGTTTGATTGTTTCTACGCCCACGGGATCCACCGCGTATTCCCTGGCGGCGGGGGGCCCGATCATTTTCCCCACGATGGGGGCGTTTGTCATTACCCCCATTTGCCCCCACACCCTGACCAACCGGCCCATCGTGATTCCGGACCGGTCGGTGGTTCGAGTCGAGATCGGACGGGGAGGAGAGTCGACGTTCCTCACGATGGACGGTCAAGTGGGCCTCGCTTTGCGCGAGCATGATTCTGTCATTGCGCGCAAATCGAAACGACGCCTCATCCTCGTCAAGCCGAGACAGAAAAGTTACTTCGATGTGCTTCGAGAGAAACTGAAGTGGGGCGAGCGATAGTTGGATTCTCTGCGATCTCCGCGCCTTTGCGGTCATATTTGAGCGAATACTTCATTGATCAACCGGACTGACTTCACCCCAAGGTCCACGCTTTCATGAAAAAATGGCTCCGGCCCTCGCTGACCACACAGATCCTCATCGGTCTGGCCGCCGGCATCCTCCTCGGATGGATCTCCCCCCACTGGGGAGTGGCCATCAAGCCGATGGCCGACATCTTCCTGCGCATGATCAAGATGATCATCGCTCCTCTGATCTTTTCCACCCTGGTCATCGGCATCGCCGGAGCGGGCGACTTTAAGCGGGTTGGACGCATTGGTCTGAAGGCCATTATTTATTTTGAGGTGGCCACCACCATCGCCCTGCTCATCGGATTGGTGACCGTCAACGTTTTCAAACCCGGCGAATACGTTGCCAGGCCGGCTCAAGCCGCCGTCCAGACAGCCGCGGCTCCCGTCCCGGAGGGTAAGACTGTGCCCGTCCCGAAATCGCCCTCGGGAAAAGACTTTCTCATTAGCTTGTTTCCGACCAGTGTCGTCGATGCCATGGCCCGAGGGGATATCCTGCAGCTCGTCATCTTCTCAATCTTTTTCGGGCTGGCGCTGGCGGCGGTGGGTGAAAAAGGAAAGCCGCTGGTTTCAGTTCTGACCGCCGTCGCAGACACGATGTTCAGGTTCACTGATTTCGTGATGCGCTTTTCCCCGCTGGGCGTGATGGCTGCCATTTCCGCGACGGTGGGGGCCAAGGGTTTATCGGTCTTGAAGGGCTATGCCAGCCTGGTGATCTGCTTCTATGGGGCCCTGGTTTTCTTCGTTTTCGTCGTGCTCTTTTTGATTTGTCTCATTATCCGGGTTCCCTTTTTTAGACTCTTCAGGGCCATTCGCGAGCCGTTCACCATCGCCTTTACGACTGCTTCCAGCGAGGCGGCGCTACCGACCGCGATGGAGTCGATGGAACGGTTCGGGTGCCCCCGCGAGATCGTCGGATTTGTGCTGCCCACCGGATACAGCTTCAACCTCGACGGCGCGACACTCTACCTCTCGCTCTGCTCGATCTTTATCGCGCAAGTGTTCGGAGTTTCGCTTGATGTGAAGACGCAGGTGGTCATGATGCTCACCCTGATGCTCACCTCGAAGGGGGTGGCGGGTGTGCCGCGGGCATCCCTGGTCGTGCTGGCGGGAACCATTGCAAGTTTCAACCTACCCATGGAAGGGATCGCCCTGCTGCTGGGGATCGATCAGATCCTCGACATGGGACGTACGGCCGTGAATGTCACCGGGAACTGCGTCGCCACGGCAGTGGTCGCTCGATGGGAGGGTGTCCTGGACGACGCCAAGATGCTTCAGGTTGAGCCGGGCGCTGTGGAAATCACCGAGTGATTACGGCCGCAATGGAGATCCGTGTCACCTGTGTTGTCCGCGTCCAAACCATCCATGCTAGAAAACGCCACAGACTGGCTGTTACCCGAGTCGCTCACGGAATCGAAGGATGGAGCTCGCCCCGCGATTCGATGGAACGGGCAATCGATCACTTATCGCGACCTCGTTCTTCAGACAAACCAGATCGCCCGTTTCCTCCAGTCCCGCGGATTGGGTCACCGGCAATGTCTCGCGGTGATCCTTCGAGACTCCCCGACTTTCATCGCCACCTTCCTGGCCGCCATGAAGATTGGCGCCGTGCCTGCATTGATCTCCACCTTTGCGGAGGGCAGGGAACTCGAACACATCCTGAATTTATGTGCGGCGCGGTTGGCGATCGTGGGGGAAGGATCGTTTCAAAGCCTTCATGCAGTCCATCACCGCTTGCGAAACCTTGAGTACGCGTTTGTGGTGGGGTCTGAAGCCTACGCGAATCTCCCAGCAAGCGATGATTGGATTTCGCCCTTCTCCTATGAAGAGGAGTCCACGGCCACGGTACTGGTCAGCCCCACCACGTCCGGAGACCCCGCCTTTTTCTTGTTTACGTCCGGATCGACAGGCGAGCCCAAGGCGGTCATCCACTGCCACTCTCATATTCGTCACACGGTCGAGAACTACGGCCGGTCCGTTTTGAAGCTCACTCCCAATGACCGGACGTTTTCATCCTCACGCTTATATTTTGCCTATGGTCTGGGGAACTCGCTGTCTTTCCCTCTGGGGGCGCGGGCGACTACTATTTTGTGCACCGAGAGACCGACACCCGAAGCCATTTCTAAAATTATGCGAGACGAGGCTCCCACTGTTTTTTTTGGTGTGCCGGCGGTGTATCGGGCGTTGCTGGAGCATCACCGCCACGTCGACAAACTTAGAATGGACTCCTTGCGATATTGCGTATCGGCGGGGGAGGCCTTGCCGGCAGTCGTGTTCCAAGAATGGAAGCAGACGTTTGGAGTCGAGATCCTCGACGGAATTGGAACTACCGAAGCCCTTCACATGTTTCTTTCAAACCGCCCCGGCGAGGCGTGTGCAGGCTCCAGCGGAACTGCGGTCGAGGGATACGAGATCCGGATCCTCGACGAATCGGGCAGGGAAGTCGAGGGGCGGGCCACGGGGAATTTGTGGGTCAAGGGAAATACCTTCGGTCCCTACTACACACCGACACACGGGTTTTCATCGACGCCGGTCACGGATTGGGTCAGAACGGGCGACATTTATCGATGTGATGAGAACGGCCACTACTATTTCTGCGGCCGCAGCAGCGACCACTTCAAAGTGCAAGGATTGTGGGTTTCACCCGTTGAGATTGAGGAAAGATTGCTCGAGCACGAGGCCGTTCTGGAAACCGGGGTCGTCGGCATTGTGGACCAGGGCGGACTCATTACCGCACGCGCTCATGTCGTCCTCAAGAAAGATAAACAGGCCAGCGAGGCCGAGCTCAAGGAGTTCCTGTCCCGCCGGCTCCATTCCTATCAAGTCCCCCGCAACATTATTTTCATGGACAATCTTCCGAGGACGGCCACCGGCAAGCTTCAGCGCTACAAACTTCGGGAACTTGAGATCGAACGCGGATGAACACGGATGAAAATGGGGTGAACCCACGTCCGAATTGAATAGCGTTCTTTAGCGGCGGAGCGACAGGTTGGAACAATTCTCACTCCTGGACTACTCGATCGCTCGCAAAATCGCGAATTGTATCCCCCGCACTCTTTGCGGCCATTGCGCCTTCTTAGCGCTCTTTGCGGTTAGCTTTTGCTTTTTCTTGAATCTCAAATTTCAGATTTCAAATCTTGTCGTTGACCGATTCGACCCTCCGACATGCCCTCGAAGACGGCTTTCCGCTTGACGATTCTGCGTCCTGCGGTATATAAACTCTGATTCTGCTTTGCCCGCGCGTCCTCGTCGTCTAGCCCGGCCTAGGACACCGCCCTTTCACGGCGGTAACACGGGTTCAAATCCCGTCGAGGACGCCAAAATTCCAAGAGATGTTCCAAGTTCGGGCTCTCCCGGCGAGGGTTTGAAATGGCCCGATATGCGCTTGAGGGCCTTTCCCTGCGTGCAGAACCCACCCTCACCTGCGACTCACGGCCGCTCGATCCAAGCTTCTGGAGGAAAACCATGACTTCCTGGCCTGCACCCAGCGCGCTCGACGCGCGCACCCAGGCCTTTCCAATCTTGACGGCGCCCCAGATCCATCGGATCCGCCCCGGCGGCAAGGTGCGCAGGGTGGAGCCAGGTGAAATCTTGTTTCAGCCCGGCGATACTGAAGTGCCTTTTTTCGTCCTGCTCTCGGGAGGCCTGGAGATCGTACAGCCGGATCTCACGGGGGAACGCCCCATAACGACGCACGGCCCCGGCCAGTTTACTGGAGAGATCACGATGATCTCCGGGCAACGATGTCTGGTGCGGGGCCGGGTGACCAGTGCGGGCGAGTTTCTCGAGATCAGCGCGGATGCCTTCCGATCGTTTGTCGCTAAAGATGCCGAACTGGGCGAGATTTTCATGAGGGCGTTTATTCTGAGGCGGCTGGCACTTATCAGTCACGGCCTGGGTAATGTCATTTTGATGGGTTCGCGCCACTGCGCCGACACGCTGCACCTGAGGGAGTTTCTGAGCCGGAACGCGCATCCTTACACCTATGTGGATCTCGACACCGACTCTGCCTCGCAGGAGCTTTTGGACCGTTTTGAAGTCAAATTGACGGAGATTCCGGTCCTCATCTGCAATGGCCAAACCGTCTTGCGCAATCCCTCGACTCAGGCGCTGGCCGATTGCCTCGGTTTTAACGTCAGCATTGATCAGTCTCAGTTGCGTGATCTGGTCATTGTGGGCGCGGGACCTTCCGGCCTGGCAGCTGCGGTGTACGCCGCATCGGAAGGTCTGGATGCCCTGGTGATTGAAACGGAGTCTCCGGGCGGTCAGGCGGGATCAAGCTCCAAGATCGAGAACTACCTGGGGTTCCCGACCGGCGTGTCCGGACAGGAACTGGCAGCGCGCGCCATCGCACAAGCGCAGAAGTTCGGCGCGAAGATGATGGTGGCACACAGCGTGGTGCGCCTCAACTGCAACCGCCGGCCCTACGAAGTGGTATTGGATAGTGGCAGCGCAATCGCTGCGCGCGCCGTCATCATTGCGACCGGGGCTCAGTATAAGAAACCGGCTCTTGCCAGCCTGAAGAAGTTCGAAGGTCTAGGCATTTACTACGGGGCGACGTACATCGAGTCGCAACTGTGCGAAAACGAAGATGTGATCGTGGTGGGTGGAGGGAACTCAGCCGGACAGGCCGCGGTGTTCCTGTCACAGACCGCACGCAAGGTCTACATGCTGGTGCGATCCGGAGAACTGGCGGGGACAATGTCGCGCTACTTGATTCAGCGGATCGCGGAAAACCCTGCCATTGAGCTGCATTATAGAACGGAAATCATTGGTTTGGAGGGCGACACCCAACTGGAGCGCATCACATGGCTTGACGGGAATACCGGTGAAACTTCAAGTCATCCCATTTGCCACGTGTTCATCATGACGGGGGCCTCGCCCCGAACCGACTGGCTGCGAGGTTGCGTGGCCATGGACGACAAAGGCTTCATCCTGACCGGGCGAGATCTCGATGGGGCGGGCGGCATCGCTTCACCTCTTGCTTGGCCGCTCCGGCGTTCTCCGCAGATGCTCGAGACCAGTCTTCCCGCGGTATTTGCGGTCGGCGATGTTCGCTCGGGGAATGTGAAGCGTGTGGCCTCAGCGGTGGGCGAAGGGGCCATTGCCGTCCATCTCGTCCATCGTGCCCTGGCAGAACCCTGAAGAGGCCGAAGGCGGGGCGATCCCCCGCGCCCGAGCCATAGCTGCATCGATCCTTAAACCCCCCGGGTCAAGGAGATTCTAATGGCTGAATGTCCTCATCTCAATGCGATCAAGTATACCAGTACTAAGAAGCACGTTTGTGAGGACTGCGTCAAAATCGGAGATACCTGGGTACATCTGCGCCTCTGCCTGGAGTGCGGGCACGTGGCCTGTTGCGACTCCTCGAAGAACAAGCACGCCACCAAACATTTTCATCACAGCAAGCACCCCCTGGTGCGCTCCATCGAGCCCGGCGAAAACTGGGTATGGTGTTACGTGGACCAGATGGCGGCAGGGGAGATACGGCCTCGAGGATTCGTGGCCACACAAGGGTGAACACGGCCTACCCGGCGTGCGAATTTGAACAAGCGGTCAGCAATCCTTCCTTATGATTTCGGGTTGATTAGTGACAAGGCCAGGAGGAGCAAAGCAAGTGAACGACAGTCTGCTGCACATCTCACTGACCAATCCTCGAAAATGCTGACTCCGCGATTCTTGATGAGAATCCCACCTTACCGGAACTGAGAACCCAGCGGCAACGTGATTTATCCCAATCTCTGTGGGCTGAAGGGTTGATCCATGACTCGATCCGTGACGTTCGGAATTGTCGGTGGCTACGGGGCCACCGGAAGAGTCGTTGTGTCCGAACTTTGGAAGTCCTCCGAGGGCGGGATTCTAATGGGTGGACGGGACCCGGACAAGGGGAAAGGTCTGGCCGCCGGATTCGACGGCAGGGTGTCCGCGGTGCAGATCGACACCCTCGATCCTTACTCTTTGGATGACTTTTGCGGCCGATGTTCAATTATCGTCAACTGCGCCGGGCCTGTCAGGGTGCTCGAGGATCGGGTCGCTCAGGCGGCCTTTCGTAGGCATTGTCACTACATCGATGCCGCCGGCATGTCGATGGTGAAGGAACGCATGCTTCCTCACAGCCGTGAGATTGAAGATTTAGAATTGTCGTTCGTCGTCTCGGCGGGGTGGATGCCGGGCCTGAGCGAGCTTGTGCCTGCCTACGCGGACGCCCAGGCGAGAGTCCGGATGGATGCGATCGATTCGTTGACGGTTTATTTCGGCGACTCGGGCGAATGGTCCACCAATGCTTTGCGAGACGGGGCCTGGTATATCCGCCAGTCCGGGCTCCGCAGGGCTGGCTACTTCCACAAAGGCGGGTGGACACACGCCAAAATATCGGAAGCCTTCCGCCGCGTCGATTTGGGTGACCCTGTCGGCGCCGGCCGTTTCGGCATGTTCTCTACTCCCGAACTGGCAGAAGTGGGCCGTCGGCTTGATGATATTGACGTCTTCACATTCACGTACCTGTCGGGGTTTCGGACGGTCATTGCCACAACTCTGATGGCCCTGGTGCCTCTCCCTGAAGGTTGGTGTGTTCCCTTGCTCCGGAATGTATTTCATAGAAACCGTCTGCCCGTGGACGGCTTTGTCGCGGCTCGGATACTTGGGCGTTCTCAAGGACGCAGGGTAATCCTAACGACTCAAATCGTCTACAAGGAACGCCGCGACTACTGGATTCATGGAGTGGCGATGGCCACGGCCGCCCGCATGGTTTCGGAGGGTAAAGCCGTCCGCGCCGGCGTCCACTTCCTGGCTGATGCGGTGGATCCAGTTGCCTTCGTCGCAGAGCTGCGAAAAGCCGGAGTCGAGCTGACCGAGCGATTCGATTCGGTCGGAGATCTCTAATTGTCCAGTATCCGGCCTGACCCCGGCTATTTTCTTGCTCATTTTATTATCATTTTCAACAAAAATAGCACGGCTGCAGTGAGCGCATTGGTCAGGGCAAATGGATGTGCTCCAAAAGAGACATCAATCGAACCCTTCGGAATCTCTGCCGAAGAGGGTTGATCTGTTATGGTGGTGTTAAACCCTTCCGTTTGGACTATTAGCCTTCGACCGGTACCTCGAATTTCTCGCCTCGCTGGAGCTCCTGTTAATAGGGTAAGCAGGTAGAAGAGAGGCGCGATAACCAAAAGCCAACCTAGCACAGCAAGAGCCAACAGCAGATCCATCATGAGGGCAAACGCTGAGTCCCAGAGGGCCTCCAGAATGGAAACAGAATCGTCTGCACGCTGCTTTACCCCATCCAGGGGACCTGCAAGATTTACTGCGATTGCCTCAAAGACCACTGCGGCAAGAGCACTACAGGACGCCAGGAACTGGAAGGGATGCCAAGAGAGTAAGCCTTTATGCGCCTCGAGCCCTTCCCACGCCACCGCAAACAATGCGGTCACGATGCTGATCATTGTTCCGTTTTTGACATACCATGTGAAGTAGCTCTCTAAAGCAAAATGTGAGAACATCCAGTTCAACCCCCATATCCATACAGCGAATACAACCAAGGCGATAAGGAAACCTTTGAACCGGTGTTGTTTTCTAGGCGGTATCGCCTTTGCCTCACCATCCACTTCCATAGGCATATCTCCTCTCCACCAACGAAGAACACGGTCGGGACAGACCGGGACGGGCTGCTGCTCAAACCCGAGAGTGCCCGGTGAGGCCTCGATGGCTCATCGGGGCTGACCCGGCGAATTGATTTCCGCAACAGCCTGCAGAGACCCCAAGTATCTCTAAGGTCGGGCTCTCGATTCAAACTTGCTAACATGTCTTGGAGTACGTTGCCCGCATCTGCTTGGCCCGTTCTCGCGATGCCGCAGTTGCGCCGAGCAGGTTGTCCTCGGAGCAAGCATAGCTTGATAGCAGCCCGGCGGGGAGTCCTGGCAAGTGTTGGCTGACGGTGAGCCGGGCGGCCAACCACTGATCGCGCGACGGCACTTTGGAAATGCCCGTCACCACAAAATGCATGGGACCGAGAGACCGCATCTCGCCGGGAGACAAGCTCGCGGCTACAACCTGAGCCGCGGTGTCATGGCTCATCTGCCAGCCATTTTCGATCGTCTCGCCGAGGCCGAGCGCAATCTGGATATCGCGCGCAACACCCTCCTCGCCCAGATCCGGGGGAATCGCACTGCGCACCAAGCCGTTCTTGAGCTCCACCAAGATCGAGTCGCCCCGAAGCTCCATCGTGCCCTGGAGACGCATGACGAATGGATAGGTGCTTCTTGTGGAGTCGAGATCGAACTGGTGCGTCACAGGTCGGGTGGCTGACGCCGACGGCGGAGTGCTCAGCGCCAGCAAAGTTGCAATAACGGCAGTCACTCGCTTTAGATACATTTGGCCTCCTCGGATCTCGACGCGTCTAAAATGGTGCGGTCAGATCCTGGTCATTCATCCTGCGAAGTAAATAAAAAGCCCATGGAAGTGTCATGTCCCGGTTTCTGATGGGTTCTTGAGAAACGTGATCAACTCGACCGGAGCCCCGTTGTGAACAATCATGGCCGTGCGCACTCCATCAGAAGGGGAACCGGGCGGGTAGATCATTTCCTGACCTCGAAGGGCTGCATCAAGATCATCATCCTCAAAGGCAATGTGAGGCACGGTTCTGATTATCTCCGGCAAGGGGCTGTCCGGCTCAAATCGCATCCATTCAATGCCATACGGGCTGCGATTAAACCCCGAAACATACATCTTGAACTGTGCAATATAGGTTTCATTCGCACGAGGAAGAGAGGTAGGTATGCCGATGTGATGATAACGCCACCCGAGTTTGGCTACAACCGCGGGCGGTTCATCGTCACGCCGGTGTTCCACCAAGTTAGACTCATGCCCAGAGGATAATAAGTCAGCCATTCAAGTCTCCTGCAACGCAAACGACATAGGGACAGAGCATAGGGTAGAGGGGGTCAGACCGGGACACTGGACAATGCGAGCGTTACTTATGTGAAAATGGGCGCATCATCCAGCTCTCTGCCATTCTCACAGAACAGAGCTTAAATGTCCATTGTTCCGGGGATCTCCAATTGTCCAGATGTCCCGATCTGCCCCCTTCATTTTTTTTGCTTGACCCTGGAATCGATTCCAGGGTGTAAGCTCAAATCGAGAGGAGACCTCGATGCCCTCCGGGGAACTAGCCCGTCTCCCTGGCGTCAGCACTGACACCTTATAATATGACGACAGATTCGGGCTGCTGCCGCGAGAGTTTGCGCAGGTGGGCGTACTTTCCCCTCTCACCAAGAGAACCGGAAGGGAAGACAGGCTGTGAATGCTATGCCCCCAACTGCCTCTTCTTCGGGAGGTCCTGAACATGCGTAAGACAAAAGCAATTTTGAACAGCGCTATCGTCCTCTACTTTGTCATCTGCTTTGAAATCCTGATCATGATCAGCCCCTTCGCCGGCTTCTTCTATTCGGCGTTTAATCCGATTCTCCTGGGATTATCGAAATACCGGGCGACGAAGTGGCTCAGTTCTTTCTTCTTCACTCATATGGTTGTGCCACCCAATGGGCCACTCAAAGCCGTGCGCGTGATGGGTTCGGTGTTGTTTCTGCTTGGCATCGTCATCTTCTTGGTTTGTGCCATCCAGGTGTATTCGAACAAGTTTCTTAAGAGAGGCGCTGTTCTGAAAGGGCTGTATCGCTGGATCAGGCATCCCCAGTACTTGGCTCTCTCCATTGCCGGCGCCGGCCTTGCCATTCTTTGGCCCAGGTTCATCGTTGTTGTTTTGTGGCTCGTGATGGTTTTGGTCTACTACGCGTTGTCCAAAGACGAGGAGCGGCGAATGGTGGGGCAGTACCCGGAGACCTACCGCGAATACATGGAGCGAACGGGAACGTTTCTGCCGAAACGGCTTGAGGTTTCCATCGCCTTCCCAACGGTCGCGGGCAAAGCGACACTGTTTGTCATTATTGCAATCTGCGCCATCGGAGGGGCCTTTCTCCTGCGGCAGTACACGGTGAGGCATCTCCCTCTTTGGAGAGGCTCGAACGTGGTTGCCCTGGCGGTACTGCCCGAAGATGAGCCGATGATCGAGCACCGGATGGCGGAGATCCTCAAGGTGGACGCAGTTCGATCCCGACTGAAGGAGAACGAGTCATACCTTGCCTATTTCCTGCCGACCAACTACGTCATGCAGGGACTGATCGCCGACACGGGGGGCGATTGGCAGCTCTACAAACGCCATCACTCCATCGGCAGGTTTACCGATTGGGTGTTTCATCCCTTTGGCCACCTGGGAGGGGCACAACATTCCGTTTTCGACCCGGCACTTAATTCAGAGCACAGCATGGCGGCTCGTTCGGTGAGGCGATTGATTTTCCTTAAGGTGTCCGGCGTCGTTGTCACCGAGTCAGCCGATGCGTTTGCGGTGAATGCCGTTCGGACGCCCGATTTCATGGTCGATCTGGATGTCCACAGCCTCAAGGTCCTCGATGCCAAAACTCTCCCCGTCGAGACCGCTTGGGGGAAGGTGCCCACCCCTGCATTCTGATATTCGTAATTGACGGTGACCACGGGGAGGATGGAGAGGGTCAAATCGGAACGATGGACAAACAGAGATCGCTGCGACAATGCCTGTCAATTTGGGACGGGTGACTATGTCACAAATCAGGGCAAGTAATGCACCTTCGGCTATGCAATGCTCAGTGGTTCAATGTTACAGTCCGGCCCTGGTTATTCGTTAGGCTGCGCCCCAGCAATCAGAAAACGAAAGGGATAAAGAGCCGGGTGCGAGCCATGTAGTCGCGATAAGCTTGGCCGAACTGACGGATCGTCGCCACCTCTTCAGCTTTTGCTGTGGCGATGAGAGCCACGGTCGCTACGCTGACCAGTATTAAGGTCGATGGAGTGACGGCTTTGAGGAGGGTGCCCCACGCAAGGAACAGAAGCGACGCATAGAGCGGGTGCCGGATGTAGCGGTAAGGACCAGTCGTGACGAGGTTGGTAGTCATGAAGTCAGCGGAGCCTTGACTGACCGGTTGACCTAGACGACGCAGCGTCAGAGATCCCGAGATGACCGTGACCACTGAGGTCAGAAGCAACAGCCAGGACACCAGCTGCCGGGCTGTAAGGGGATGAGCGAACCACTCCGGAGCATTGAGGACGATCAAGGCGAGGATCGATTCCACCGCGAAGAAGCGATAGAAGCCGAACGATACCGGTCTGAGCAGGGAACGCCTCGAGATCCAGAGCACTGGGATCGATCCGACTGCAATAAGGACTGCTGAGAGCATCGGGGTTATCAGAACTCTCTTGGTGAATATGGGGTCGGATCGGGACAAATGGACAAATGAAAATCGCTGGGATCAGATCTGCACCTTTATGAGTCAGTAAACTTGCAATTGTCCAATTGTCCCGAGCTGACGCCATCCATTTCCGAGCGCACGTCATTCACTGCGCAGAGCCTGGGTGGGATCGACGCGCGTGGCGCGTCGGGCGGGCCAGTAGCAACCCGCGATCGCGGCAGCGGCCAGGGCAACTCCCGATGTCAGCATTGCCAGGGGATCACTCGGGCTCACGCCGTAGAGCAGTGCCGTCAGCAGCCGCATCAGGGCCAAAGCGCCCACCACGCCGAGGCCCACGCCCACCGCAACAATCAACATCCCATCGCCGATCACAAGTCGGTAAAGATCGCGCGGCTTCGCCCCGAGCGCGATGCGGACGCCCATCTCATGGGTCCGCCGGCTGACCGAGTGAATCATGACACTATAGACGCCGACCGCGGCGATCAGGAGTGCCAGCGCCGCAAACAATCCCAGGAGCACCACGCTAAATCTTCTGAAGGAGACTGACTTGGCGAGGCGCTCCTCCATCGGCGCGAGGTTCGAGACCGCCTGATCGGGATCAATGCCGAAAACCTGGGCCTTCACAGCCCCGGCCAACGCCCGCGGATCGGAGCGCGTTTTGACAACGACGGTCATGTCGCTCAAAGGCATCTGGGGATAGGGGAGATAGAGGTGCGGCCCGGCGTCAACATCGAGCGCCGTCTGGTGGACACCTCCGACGACACCCACAATCCGACGCCACACACGGGGCCCAAAACTCGGCATGACCTGTTTCCCGAGTGGATTCTCACGCGCAAAGTCCCGTCTCACGAGTGTCTCGTCGATCACGACCACCAGCGGAGAGCCCGAGCTGTCGTGGGAATCGAAATCCCTTCCGGCGCGCAATGGAATCCCCATCGTCTGAAAGTACCCCGGGGTGACCCAGCGGACATAGACGCGGTCCGACGGCCCCGTGACTTCGGCGGTTCGGCCCTCGATCGAGTATCCGAAGCGCAGGAAACCGATCCCACCGGCGAGAGGAGCGGGAAAGACTCCGGCCGCAGAGTAGACGTCGGGGATGGTCTGGAGCCGTCGCAGGAGGTCGTCGAAGAATTCCGCCTGGAGCGACGAGGCCTGGTATTTCGAGGAGGGCAGGGTGATGTCCATCGTCAAAACGTTCTCTGCCTCAAAGCCCGGATTCACATGGGTGAGTTTCAAGAAGCTATGGATCAGCAAGCCCGCGCCGTTCAGCAAAATCACGGCGAGCGCCACCTCCGCCATCAGGAGGGCTCGACGCAGCTTCGATGCCCGCCCCGCCTCACCCGCATGCCGCCCGCTCTGCTTCAGCTCCGAATTCATGTCCAGGGAGAGGGCATGGATGGCGGGCGCAAGGCCGAAGAGCAGTCCTGTGAGGAGGGTGGCCAGCAGGGTAAAGGCCAGCACGGTGAGATCAATTCCGATGTCGGAGGAGCGCGGCAGGTTTTCGGGTTTCAGCTTCAAAAGCAAGCGGATCCCCCATGTACCCAGGAAGACCCCCAGCGACCCGGAGAGGACCGAGAGGAAGAGGCTTTCGGTCAGGAGTTGCCGGCAGATGCGCCCCCGGTTTGCGCCCATCGCGGCGCGCACCGCAATTTCCTTCTGGCGAGAGATCGCGCGGGCCAGCAGCAGGTTGGCGACGTTTGCACAGGCGATCAGCAGAAACAGGCCCACGGTGCCCAGCAGAATGAGGAGGGAGGGGCGGACTTCCCCGGTGACCTGCTCCTCAAGGGTGATCACCGTCGCCCCCCAATCCTTGTTTGTCTTTGGATACTCGCCGGCCAGATGGGCTGCGATGGCGTCCATTTCCGCTTGTGCCTCGGCCTGCGTGATGCCGTGTTTCAGCCGGGCGAGGACCTGCAGCCGATTGGCGGCACGGCTTTCACGAAGATCGCCGAAATCCGATGCCGCCCAAATTTGAATGCCATCGACAAGGAATGATTCTTCGCGCGGCATCACACCGACCACGACCTGAGGGTGGCCGTTCAACGTAATGCTGCGCCCGAGGACTGCAGGGTCTCCTCCAAACCGCCTCTGCCAGAGTCCATAGCTGAGAATAACGGCCTGGGCGCCGCCCATCCGGCCCTCGTCGCCAAGGAAGACTCTTCCGATTGCGGGCCCGATGCCCAGGACTGAAAACAGGTTGGGCGAGACGATGACTCCGGGCAGTCTCTCCGGTTCACCCAGGCCCGTCAGGGTAAAGTCCTCGCCTGTAAATGCAGCCATGTCTTCGAAGGCGCGGTTACGGTTCTTCCAGTCGAGGAAATTGGGCGCCGACACCTGGTTCCGCGGTATGCCTTTCGGGTTCTTTGCCCACACCATCATGAGCTGGCCCGGATCGCGATAGGGAAGCGGCTTCAAAAGGACGCCATTGACCACGCTGAAAATGGCGATATTGGCGGCAATACCGAGCGCGAGAATGGAGATGGCGACCGCGGCGAGTCCCGGGGCCTTGATCATCAAACGTACTGCATAACGGAGGTCCTGGATGAAGTCTCTCACCTTGCTGCCGCTCGCGGATGTTCCAAGCGGCGCATTCCGTTCGGCGGCCCTCGAGGCCTGCGCCACCGTCCCGACGAGCGAAGTCCGAACGGCGCGCGTGATATCGCGATCCAGGAGGTTCTGGTCACCCAGTTCCTCGAGGGCCGCGGCCATGGCCTCCTGCTCGTCGGCCCCCGCAGCCTTGGCGGCGGCCCAGGACTCCTCGAGGTCACGGGCAAGTTCCTCGATGACCTCCGCCTCCCGCTCGGGGGGAAGCGCGAGCAGGGCCAGCCGTGCGCGGAGAATCTTCTGCCAATCAGGCATGCTTCAACCTCGTGACGCGATTGATGGCCGCTGCGAATTGCTGCCAGATGCCCCGCTGCGCGGCCAGCACCTTGCGCCCGGCCGGAGTAATCCCATAGAAGCGTCGCCGGCGCTCTCCCGCCTTTTCAACCCAGCGTCCCTGGATCAGGCCGCGGGATTCCAGGCGGTATAAAACAGGATAGAGGGAACCGACGTGGAGGCACAGGACGTCGCCGGAACGCGCCGCGATCAACTTGCGGATTTCATAGCCGTGTCGCCGTCGCTCTTCGAGCAACGAAAGCGTGAGAAGTTCGGTGCTCCCTTTCTTGAGTTCCCGCTTCAGCATAGATGTGTATGTCATATGTCGTAATAACGTATATCATGCTGACGCTGATGCGGTCAACCGGGCAAACCAACAATTCGGGTCAAGTCCGAATTCTCAATTGTGGTATTTATGGAGGAGAAGAATTGAAAATTTAGACCTGAATGGCGCTTAGTTAAGAAATTGAGATGGAGATTGATCCGCTTCCCCGAAGGGGAAGTCTTCAATAGCCCAGGGTTGGCCGCCTTGCGGCCTACCCTGGGTGGGGATCGCCCCAAGAGAGGAAGGAACTCTGAAGGCGGGTGGCGGGTGGCGGGTGGCGCATACCCCGATCTATCGGGGTGTGCGGTGAAGAGTCGATTCGCTCTAGCCTCGTGACGAGCCGTCCCTCAAAGAAGGCCGCATCCCGCGCGGCGGGACCATGAGCGCATGTGTGCGCCACCCCGCCCCCCAAGATAATACCCCCGACGGAAGTCGGGGGATCGTTCCGGTTCAGCCTACTGAGCCTTCCAGTTCTCGGATTAAATCCCCCCAACGGTAGTTGGGGGATCCTTCAAGTCCCACCTCTGTCACAGGAATCCAGAACTTGTTTTTCTAGATTCCCTGCCTGGGAGCGGGAGACTTGACTCTCGTCTTCGCGAAAGGCTGGATTTGAACAATCCCCCACCTTCCGGTGGGGGGATTTGAGTGTCGAGGAGGGGCTGTCGGTAGGCTGGGACTGAAGAATCCCCCACCTTCCGGTGGGGGGATTAGGTTTGGTAGCCGGGATCCCGTTCTTTGGGATCCCGGGCTCTTTCCTGCAGGCCGCACGGTCCGCCCGGATCCAACGCCGCGCGTATGTCACGGGACGACCCATCGAATTCGTTCCGAACGAGTGGATCGTCCAAGCATGGCGGGCAGCTGGGATCCGGGCGTATACTCGATTGCGAGATTCGGACTCGTCGGGCATGGCGCCGGGAGCAGGATCGGCTAGGACGAAGCGGCCAACGGGGACAATATTGAGGGCGAAAAGGCCCGTTTAGGCCCTAAAAACACCCGGTTTTTGAAATTATCCTCTCTTCTTAAAACAACTTAGCTTGGTCCGACCCCCTCATGCTATGCAACCTTTGCCCTCCAAAGGTCTCCTTCCAGCGTAAAGACCTGTGATTCTCTTCCTGTCAATATCGCATCGAGTCTTCTTCTCTGGGGAGTGCTGACATCTTCCGGAGGCGCCCACTTCAGCATTTTGGCGACACTGGTTTTATTTACATCTACATTGGAAGCGGCGGGGTCGCGATGCTTGAGGTTGGTACGGTGCTGCCTCTTGAGGGGAACGGTGGGTGTGCATGCAATGTCCTGGGCGTAGACGGCGATCGTAGCCAGGAGCAACGCTGCTACAAGAAGAAGAATTAACCGGCGCATCGAAGTTCCTCCTTTTAAAGAATTGAATTGTTCGGTTTCATCCTTACCGGTTGTAACGACCAATTCGATCGACACGATGGCATGCCTTAACCAGTTCGGGCAAACCAGAAAGCGGCACCGTGATTTTTACAGTGCCGCTCCTGGTGGTGACTCGACTTGGGAGGGTTGGAGAACGGTGATCACACTGTGAACGATTCTATGGGAAGGGGGAATGGAAGACATTCATCGAATTATTCGTGCCGCAAGGCCTCCATTGGTTTCAATCTTGAGCCTTTTCTGGCGGCGAAGTAGCTCGAGACTAAGGACGTGATGACGATTAGAATCGCAACACCAATTAATGTAGCTGGGTCCCGTGGGTTGGAGCCGTGCAGCATCCGGGCGAGAAATGGTGTGGTTGCAGTCGCGAGCAGAAGACCCGAAGCGATCCCGCTTACCGTGAGGCGAAGGCCATGCAAAAGCACTAGAGACAAGACATCTGAGCTAGATGCTCCGAGCGCCATACGCAGACCTATCTCATGCCTGCGGCGCGTCACTGAGTAGGAGACGATGCCGTACAACCCTATTTCGGTTAGAATAAGCCCGATTATTCCGAGAATCCCGACGACCGTGGCCGATTCCTCACGATCAAAGAAGTGGTAACGGAGGAGGTTTCGCATGGTCCAGACATCATAGACGCGAACTGTTTTATCGAGTGCCTTGATCTGAGCCTTCACGGGTGCCGCAAACACCAAAGGATCCCCTGCGGCTTCAATAATTAGGCTCATGGAATTTTGGTTAGTTTGAGACAACGGGAGGTAAATATAAGGCTCTGGTGGTTCGTCCGGGTAGTTGATCTTAGAATCCCTCACCACACCTACGACCTCGCGATCATCGTTTGATTCGTTCCCATGGACTTGGATGGTCTTACCGATCGGGTCTTCGTCTGGCCAAAAACGCCGGACCATGGTTTCATTAATGATTGCGACCTTGGTGCTGACTCCGGTATCCTGTTGAGTGAAGTCACGACCTTGGAGGAATCGTATACCGAAAACGTGGAAGTAGTTGGGAGCAACTACCAAGTCTTTGATTGAAAACTTGGTTGCCCCGTCTGGAGCGAAATAGCCCGGGATCGAAACGCGGATCGAAGTGCCCCCTTCTGACAGCGACATTGGCGGATGTGCGGCCAGGGTTACTTGCTTGACGTCGGGAAGCGTTTGAACTCTCTCCACAAGATCGCCGAAGAATGCATGGGCTTGCTCTGGTTTGTAAGGCGTATAGGTGGGCACAATCAACATGTCCTTGCGCTGAAAACCAAGATCAAGGTTCAAACCGACGAGGAACGTCTTGACCAACAACGCGGAGCAGCAGAGGACAACGACCGACAGTGTGACTTGACAAATCACCACGAGGTTGCGCAAAGGGGCTCGCGCTCCACTGAATGTAGCGCCGCTGTCGCTCTTTAGTACCGTCATTAGATCCAAGCGGGATGCTCTGACGCCAGGAATGAGGCCAAATACGAGGACTGTAATCATGCTTGTGAGCAATGTATAAGTAACCACACGGCCATCCAGCAAAAACTGATAACCAGTTCGATGAGTGGAAGGCGGAATGACGACTGATGGCAACAGCGCGATTAGCCACCAAGCAAACAGCAGCGCAATAGCGGTTCCGAAGACCCCAAGCAGGATACACTCCGTGAGTAGCTGACGTAAAATTCGATAACGACTGGCGCCCAACGCTAGGCGGACCGCGATCTCGTGACGGCGTTTTTCGGCACGAGCCAGCAGCAGGTTCGCCACATTGCCACACGCAGTGACCAGAATCAAAGCCACGATAGCCAGCATTATAAATGGTTCCTTGCTAAGGTCCTTGCGTAGACTTCGAACCACAACGCTACACTGTCTATTGGTCGAAGGGAAAGCCAGCTCTAAGTTATGCGCTAGGGTCTCCAACTCCGCTTGAGCCTGCTCAATTGATACGTTTGGCTGCAATCGTCCAATGACATCAAATTCCCTGTTGTTACGATCGACAAATGTCTTCGCCTCCCTCGGTCGAATTGTGGCCCAGGATGTGATTGGGATCCAGAAATCTATGTCAATAAATGGATCGACTCCCCGGAATTCACGAGGCGCTATGCCAAGCACTGTAACGCTAACACCGTTCAAGAGAACCCGGCTCCCGATGACCATCGGGTCTCCTCCATATCGTCGCCGCCAAAAGGCATTACTCATCACGGACACGGGATCTTGTGACTTCACGTCTTGAGTGCTAAAAACACGCCCAAACATGGCATTTACTCCTAGTACAGAAAAATAGTTCTCGCTGGCAACCGTTGTCACGGCTATTTCATTCTCTGGGTCTCCGCTCAGGACAGCACCGTAACGTGTACTCGCACTCACTCCAGTAAGCAGTTTAGTATTGTTTTTGAAATCTTCGAAGTCAGAATACGACGTCCCTGTTGGTCTTCCTTTGATGGATGTTCGGATCTTAATTAATTCGGCAGGTCGAACCACAGGAAGCGGTCGCATCCAGAGACCGTCCACAAGACTAAAGATCACTGAATTTGCGCTAACGCCAATGACAAGACAGAGAACGGCTAAAATCGTTACAGTGGGTTGTTTCAGGCAAATGCGGATCGCGAACCGCAGGTCGGATAGAAAGCCGCTCATAGAACCCTTCCTCCGATGTTTCGGCACTCATCTGTTTATAGATCTCTCGACATTGGTATACCAATGCAATGCCTCATTCACTTTCATCAATAACATCGTGCCTCCTAAGAACTCCCCTGCTTACGATCAACACGCACGACGAGAGGCTTTCAAAGCGGATTGGGAACGAAAGATACTATAGTTGTTATCTTGACTCGTCAAACATCCCTATACGATGGGTTCTGTACTTGTCATTTGTCGCTCTAAAAGTATCCAGAAATTTGTTGTTTGACCGACTCATGGATAGTTCGAGCTAATTCCTGGTTCTCCCGAGCTCAAGGGGACTTCCTCGCCTGGTGGGATTCGATCGATGTTCAAGTTAATAACCTTATCACATTTGCTCAAATGCGCGTAGCGATGCGTAAACAAAAGGACGGCTGGCTTCCACGGTAGGTCCATCAGATTGTCCATCAGCTTGGTTTCGGTCTCGGGATCCATAGCTGACATTGCTTCGTCCAGGATCAGAAAATCTGGCCGGCTAAACAAAGCTCGTGCTATTGCAATCCGCTGCTTTTCACCCCCCGAAATTCCAGTTCCTGCCTCAAAGACATTCGTATTGAGCCCGTTCGGAAACCGCTCGACAGTCTCCGTAAGGCAACACCAATTAATCAAATTACCCACCCAGTTCAAATCGGCGCTCGTTCTGAAAAATGATACGTTGTCCAACAGGCTTCCGCACATAAGGGTGGGCTCCTGTGGGACGAGACCGAGATGACTTCGGATGGATTCGAGACTGAACGAAGTATATTCCCGTCTGTTGAAAAGGATTTGTCCTTTTTGAGGAACATCATAACCGAGAAGTAACCACGCGATAGTGGATTTTCCCTTACCAGTCTCTGCTATCACGGCAATGTGTTCTCCCGTTTTCAGGATAAACGAAACATTGTCTATGCCTCGTTTTTCTCGGCGGTCATAGAAAGAATATGGGGTCAGATCCGGACAAATGGACAAATGAAAACTGCTGGGATCAGATCAGCGCGCTTATGAGTGAGCAAACTTGCAATTGTCCATTAGTCCGGATCTGACCCGAATGGCGCTTAGATAAGGGACTCATTTCGGGTAATTCCTGTGGGGGAGATTTCCCATCAAGTGACGCGGTTTCGTGAGGAGATGATAGTTTTTGGGTCGTCGTTTGACGGCGCGAGGTTCGGATCGGTTGGGGCGATACGGGAGGACATCGCGGGCGAGGGTGTGGAGCAGAGCGCGATAGAGGCGACGACAGAGGGCGGGGTGGGCGGCGACGAAGGCCAGATGGGGAGCCCACTGGCGCAGGGTGTCACAGGTTCCTTTGAAGCTGAGGCGGCGGAGCTCGGTGCCGTGGAGGAGGGCCGCTTCGAGCATGAGGGCGCGGATCAGGTTGTAGGCAATGAGGTGCATGTGCAGCTCGCGGCGAATCATGTCGGGACTGAGACAGCGCAGCACGTCCAGGTGCAGGACGGTTTTGATGTCGCGGAAGCAGAGTTCGACCTGCCAGCGGCGGCGATAGAGTTCGGCGAGGGCGTCGGCCGGAAAGCGCTGGGGATCGAGCAGCGTGGTGGCGAGGAAGAGGACGCGGGTTCGGAAGCCGGGGATGGGGACGCAGACTTTCAGCACGCGGACGGCAAGGGCATCGGGAATCGGCTGCGGGAGCCACCAGGCGAGCTTGGGGGGCTGAGGCCAAGTCAAGAGCCGATCGGACTTGCCTAAGCGCCGTCCCGTGCGCCCGTCCACGCGGCGACCGTAATGGAGCCGAAAGACCCCCTCCCGTCCACTGAGCTGCAAAGCCGCGAAGGTGGCAAAGGAACCGAATTGGCGATCCCCGAGCAAGAGATCGAAGTCGGCGGTAAGGGTCTTCCACACATCCACCAACAATGCATGCTCGCCCTGGTGGAGCGTGGCGGTGACCACGGCGTGCACCGCGCCGGTGGCCAGGGAGAAGAGGCCCAACACCTTCATCAGGGGGAACCCACACCCGGGCTTTTGGGTTGAGGATTGAGGCCAAACCGCTTGGTTCTGGGCAGTGTCGGGCATGCTGACGGTGGTCCCGTCGACCACCCCGACCCGATACCCCTTCCAGTGCATGGCGGGGGAGGCGGTAGCGGCCAAGGCGTGGGCCACCTCCGGCCAGATCGGTTCCAGAACCGCTTCCGGTAAGCGGCGTCGGGCTTGGCAGTAGGCGCCGGTGGACGAAGAGATCGCGGCTAGGCGGCGCGCGTGCCGTCTCGCCTGAATCTGCCGCACGGTTTCCCGGCAGGGCTGGGGCGGGGAGAGCACCTGTGCCAGAAAGTTCCAAAACGTCGCCAGGGGGGGAAAGAGACGCCGCCGTCGGCCGCAGCGGCGGAGGCACTGGTGCTGTCGGGCGGGGATCCAACGCCCCAGGACCCCGGCCAAGTTCGAGACCGACTCGGCGGCCAGGCGTCGTTGAAAACCGCGGAGCCCTGCGGTGGATCCTCCCATGGGGCACCCCCTTGACGAGTGATACTATCAGTATATATACTTATAGTATTCTGTGGCAAGGAGAAATCCATGAGTCGACTCCATCAGTTGATCCGAGGGTTCAATCAGCAGGCGGCGGCGATTCCGCCTCCGGGGTACGTGCTTCAAGGCAGCGTCGTCAAACGCTATCTCCACCGAACGGTCCGTGGCGTCTCGATTCCCTACGGGCCGTACTACCTGTGGACTCGCAAAATCGACAACAAGACCGTCACTCAGGCGCTGACCGCGGAGCAGTCCCAGATCATCCAAGCGGCCATCCGGCGAAACTCCCAACTGGAGCAACGCCTGGCACGCCTGCGTCAACTGTCCGAGCAAATCATCCGCGCCATAACTCCTTCGGTGACCAAGCGGAACAGGGGATACCCGCCATCTTAACTAAGCACCATTTGGATCTGACCCCATATTCCAGCACCTATCGGCGCATTCGCGCGTTTGATTCCGAGCGCTTCAAGTTTGCCTTTGTCGACATCCTCCGCGAATTGCGGTCGGAACTGGAGTTCAAGCTGGTCGGTTGGGTGCTGATGCCGGAACATTTCCACATGTTGATTTGGCCGTCCCCGATAGCCGATCCTTCAAGAATCATGCAAAGCTTCAAAGAACGGACCGCCCTCTTTGTCTTGGATCAGCTCAAAGAAAACCCACAATTTGCCTGGTGTCAAAAGACCCTTTCGCGATTTACGTTGCCTCCCACTTTCCATGGACCCTCTCAATACCGCGTCTGGCAACGCCGCTTCTTTGACATGAATATTTACAGTGAGAAAAAGCGTTTGGAAAAACTCGATTACATGCACGCCAATCCCGTGAAGCGACGACTGGTCAATGAGCCGGGGGACTGGCCCTGGTCCAGTTGGCGGTTTTATTATCTGGGGGACGCGAGTTTGCTAGCGATGGATCGTGTGGAATGAATTCGAAGGCCAGCGGGGCCGGGTGTCGGGTGGCGCACACATGCGCTCTTTGCATGTGTGCGATGCGACAACCCAGCCCCTGCTAGTGTTTTTACTCCCTTGTTTTTTAGACCCTTCGCCCGCGAATGATCATCATGTCCAAACTCCGCCGCTTTTATGAAGAGAGCAATCTTCACTACATCACGTGCAGCACCTATCGGCGCATTCGCGCGTTTGATTCCCCCGGGTGGCGCACATATGCGTTGTTGGCATGTGTGCGGTGCGGAGCTCTCCCCTGGGACGGGCCGGGTGGCGCATACATCATGTTTTTTGTGATGTGTGCGATTTGGTCGGGTGGCGCACACATGCGTTGTTGGCATGTGTGCGGTGTGGAGATCCCCCCCCTGGCTGGGCGAGCTCGCAATGCTGCGTGGCGAGGTGCTTTGAAGTGCCAACAATAACGTCGCCGGATGTTCTTCTGAGGGGACTCAATGTTCCCGAAGATTCCGCACACATGCAAAAAGCGCATGTGTGCGCCACCCGGCCCGCTCGGCTTGCTTTCTGATCTTGCATCTCTTCAACAGAATATCTATTCTGTTTTATGATGGCACGGGCAGACTCCTTCTTTGCCCCATCCACGTTACCAGAGCTTATGAAGACAGCCGACGTTTTGATTGTAGGTACAGGCTCGCTGGCGACAGCAGTCGTAAATTCGCTTTCCCAGTCGTTGATCGGACAACTTCGAACGCCCGGTGGGGGCACCGGGCCTACAACATTCTGCGTTGTAGGCCGGCCCGATCCATCGGGGCCGACCCGGCGATTCCATTTCAGCAACAGCCCGGAAAGACCCCATTCGTGGTCCCCATTCATCATAGCACCCCGATTCATCGGGGTGACAACGAGCTCAAGAGAATGAAAGGGGAACCGTTTTCAACGGTTTCCTAAGAGCGGTCCAGTGCAATGAAAAAGCGGCCATCCTGTATGCGACTCGATCCAACCATAGGAAACCGATAAATCGGTTCAAAGAACGGAAGAGGAAGAGCCGCGAACACCCCGATGAATCGGGGTGCTATGAAAATCTGGTCGAGGAAGGACGAAAATGATTGGGGTCACTCTTGTCCAAATTAGGTTTTGAGATGAAAGGGGTTGAGCCATCACGTATGATGGATTCGCAGTCCGGAAGATTGCAAATTCTCATTCGGAGGCTCAACCGTGAACACATTTTGCAGCATTTTCAGTCAACTTCTCCAGCTTTTTCCGCGTTGGGAGTTTCAACGCCGGGTGCAAGAAAGCCGGGCCGAGCGGCATGCCCGGGGATTTACCTGCTGGGGCCAGTTCGTGGCCATGCTGTTCTGCCAGTTGGGGCGGGCGCAATCGCTGCGGGAGATCTGCGACGGGTTGGCCAGTTGCGAAGGCAAGCTGGCGCACTTGGGGATCACGCGACCGAGTCGCTCGACTCTGGCTTACGCCAACGCTCATCGTCCCTGGGAGTTGTATCAACAGATTTTTCTGGATTTGCTGGAACGCTGTCGGCAGCGCGGCCCCTTCCCGAAGAAGTTTCGCTTTCGCAACCAGCTGCTCAGCCTGGATGCCACCGTCATTGATCTGTGCGCCAGCGTCTTCGATTGGGCGCGCTTTCGTCGGAGCAAGGGAGCGGTGAAGATTCATATGGTGCTCGATCATGAGGGGTATCTGCCGCACTTTGCCCTCATCACCGAAGGGGCGGTGCACGAAAGCCGCATCGCCTCCACGCTCCACTTTGACGCGGGCACGATTGTGGTCATGGATCGCGGCTTCACCGATTACCGCCTCTACAGTCGTTGGACCGAGGAGGGGGTCTTCTTGGTGTCGCGACTCAAAAGCAATGCTGATTACGGGGTCGCGGAAGACCGACCCGTCCCGGAGCGGGGATCCATTCTCAAAGACCAGATCATTTTCTGGAAGAGTCCAAAAAGTCATCAGGAGTGTCCCCACTTCTTCCGGTGCATTGAGGTGCTTCGTCCCGAGACCGGGGACGTGCTGGTGCTGCTGACCAATCATCTGACCCTGGGGGCCACCACCATCGCCCGCATTTACAAAGATCGCTGGCAGATCGAGTTGTTTTTCAAAGCGCTGAAGCAAAATCTCAAGGTCAAGACCTTCGTGGGGACCAGCGCCAACGCGCTCAAGATCCAGATTTGGACGGCCCTGATTGCCATTTTGATCCTCAAGTTCCTGCAGCTGCGCTCTCAATGGGGGTGGCACCTTTCGAACTTGTCGGCCCTCTTACGGCTGAACCTGTTCACGCATCGCAACTTGTGGCACTGGATCGATCATCCCTTGGAAGCGCCACCCGGGGTGGTTCCCCTTGTCCAACAACTGGAATTTTCCTATCGCTAACTGGGACAGCAGAATGGGAGACCTGAACTTGAAAATCGAAAATCACAACAGTTTGAACCAACATTCATGCGGCTCAGGGT